>CAZQRW010000087.1:0-4201 GCA_964596115.1 uncultured bacterium | reverse complement strand
TTTTGATTATAATATACGCAAAAGGTATTAAAAATAATGTATAAGGCTACAAATCTTGTAGAGATGTTTATAAACTCAGCCAAGGAATTCAAAAATTTCCCTGTGCAGACATATAGGTTAGCACCAGAGAAGTGGCATACATTAACATACAGTGAATTGTATTCAATCGTAAAAAGGGTAGCCTCTTCTCTTAACCGGATAGGTGTTAACAAAGGTATTAAAGTCGTCCTATACTCTGATAATCGATATGAATGGCTTGTCCTGGATCTCGCAATCCTGTTTAATGGGGCTATTGATGTGCCACGAGGAAAAATGGCTCCAAAGGATGAACTTTCTTTCATAGCAGAACACAGCGGGGCAAAATATGCAATAATCGAAAATAAGAGTCTGCTCTCCACAGTCTCCAATATTCCAAGGGAACGCACAATTATTATTGAGAAAACAGATGGTTATGTATCATTTGATGAACTTGTCTCTTCTGGAGACGAAAACTTCTCCCCCCCGAAAATAAGACCAGAAGACCTTGCTACGATTATTTATACTTCTGGTACAACGGGAAATCCAAAGGGAGTAATGCTAACCCACAGAAACTTTATGCACAATGTATCTTCGATAACACCCTTAATAAAGATAAACCCAAACAGGAAAGGGGGGGAAAGGGCTCTCTCTATTCTGCCTACGTGGCACTCATTTGAAAGGACGTTTGAATATTGTTGTCTTGCTGGTGGAGCTGAAATTTGCTATACGGACATAAGGCACTTTGCAAATGATCTTAAAGAACGTAGCCCCACCATTATGAGCGCTGTACCAAGAGTCTGGATAAGCATATATAATAACATTATAGATGAAGTTAAAAAATTTTCAGTGGCTAAACGCTTACTATTCCGTTCAGCTCTATTTTTGCGGGGTAAATACTTATATGCATATAGAGTTTTAACTGGCAATGATACCCTTATTAAGCCACTTCCTAAATGGAAAAGAAGTTTACAGTATATAGTGAATCTATTTGTTTTTATTCTTTTTTCCATACCAGGAATACTCGCATACATAATCTTCAAACCCGTAAGAGAAGCCGTTGGTGGTAGACTAAGAGGTGCATTTACAGGTGGGGGTACTCTACCCCATTTTATAGATGATTTCTTTAATACGGTCGGAATTACCCTTCTTAATGCGTATGGAATGACTGAATGCTCACCTGGCATATCTGCAAGAAGATTTGAAAGGAACCATTTATATACAGTTGGTCTTCCATTTGACTTGACTGAAATTAAAATATGTGATGAAAATGGTAACACCCTTCCTCCGGGGAATAAAGGAACTATATATATTAGGGGCCCACAGGTTATGCTGGGTTACTACAAAAATGAAAGGGCTACAAAGGATGTTTTATCTCCAGATGGCTGGCTTAACACAGGGGATCTTGGGATTATTACAACAACCGGTGATCTAATAATTGTTGGGAGAGCAAAAGACACAATTGTATTAACTGGGGGTGAAAATATAGAACCAAATCCTATAGAAGAAACACTGGAGCAGAGTGAATATATCACTCATGCCGTATTGGTAGGTAACGATATGAAAAGCCTGGGAGCACTTCTTGTACTTGAAGAGAGCAAAATTAAACAATTATTTACAGAATGGAAAACAGAATTTTATTCACTTGAGAAAGCTATAACAAATATTAACCTCAATAAATTTATAAAAGATCAGATAAGAAAGCTAATAAATGAATCACAGAAATTTCATCCATTTGAAAAAATAAAACAATTTTCACTCCTTCCAAATCAGTTCAATATAGGAGAAGAGTTAACCCAAACGTTGAAGAAGAAGAGAGCATATATCGCCAAAAAATATAGTGAATATATTAAAAGGATGTTTGGAAAGCATTAACCTGTCTCTCCTTCTAGTGAGTAAATTTTCCTCATATGTTCCGATTCGTCGATTAAATGTTTTATATACATAATTTGCTCTTTTCCTATGCCTAAATCTTTAGAAATTTTGTTAATTCCCCAGCCTTTTTCGAGGGCAAACAAAACTAAATCAAGTTCTTCATATGGAATCCCAATTGCCTCTTCGTCTGTAATTCCTGGAATGATATCTGGTGAAGGCGCCTTATTTATAATTTTTGAAGGGATATTTAAATATTGTGCAAGTTTTTTTACCTGTGTTTTATATAGATTTAAAATAGGCATAATATCAGAAGCGGAATCACACCCATGTTTTACAAAATAACCTATTTTATACTCAGTTTTATTTGCTGCACCAACTACCAATTTATTTTTCATTTCTCCATAAAAATACAGTAGAAGCATTCTCATTCTGTGTTTTATCCTATAATATGCGTTAACTCTTCCAAGATAAAGGCTTCCCTTTTTACCCTTAAGTCCCCGAAGACCCGATAAAAAGGGTGCCTCACCCATTAACCTTCGATAGAAATTATAAACATTTTTAACAACTGATTCTCCCTTTTCTCGGTTCACAAATAGCAATCGCTCCAGGGAAAATAATCTATATGAACCAATCTCTTTAAGATAGGGTGTCATATCAATCAATTTCACCTTTATTTTTAATTCTTTCGCAAAGGCAATGGCATCTTTTATATTCTCTTTTTCAGAATCCCTCTCAGGCATTATAAGCGCTAATGTTCTTCTTGCCCCTACAGCTCTCTTACATAAAGCGGCAACAACCGCTGAATCCACTCCCCCACTGAGACCCAATATTACACCGTCCCTCTCCAATTTCTTTGTATATTCCCTTATAAAGTTTACTGCTAAATTAGAAATGAGGCTGGGATTGATTTCCATCTCTGATTTAAGTTTTTTTGACCTTATACTGACATCCACTCTTCACCTCCCTATGCATATTATCTATCTAAAATATAATACCACTTCTCCATTTATCAATTAATTTTGAATTTATTAAAAGCCCTGCCGTATCAATAAGAAAAGCTGCCGCTCTGAATTCTATTTCCCGTTTTGATTACATATCGATAATTATTACCCTTAATAATGGGAATACCAACATCCTCTTTTATAAATACTCCCTCATAGAAAACCTTACCAGAAGATTCATTAAGTGTTATGTACCTAACAAGTGGACTTTCAAAAGAGAATTTTAGTAGATTATTCCGTATACTCAATTTATACCTTAATGAAGAAGGTTTCACTTCCCCTTTAAGATTAATAGTAAAATTATACCCTGGATCTATTTCATTTCCATCCGGATTCAAAACAATACCCTTTATAGAATCAGTTCTAAAAACCCTCATCAAAATATAGTGATAAACGGGTACTCCTCTTTTAAAGTCTGTATAGAGTGGAGCACCTGCTCCTCCTGTTATCACAAAAGTCACTCCATTATAATCAAAACTATCGTAAAGATGGATATGTCCAAAAATTGCAAGAGGTACCCTATAAAAAAAGAGCATTCTTAAAAATGTCTTAACGTTGCTCTTCTCGATATTTGGTTTTGGATATTGTCTCGAATACCCAAGACAGTGACGAGTATAATATCCCTTAATACAGGGGGGGACATGGGAAACCACTATGGGTATTTTATTTGATTTATTTACATCTATAAGAATGGAATCCAGCCAGATTAATTGCTCCTTTGAAATGTAATAATTACTATAATTTTTTCTATTTAGATGGAGCTGATGACAGTTAGATAGGATTATAATTTTTAAATTTCCTCTATCAAACACAAAATCAGTATCCCCTACAATTTTATTGAAATAATATGTACCACTATCAGAGTATAATTCGTGATTGCCACGCACTGTAAGCCAGGGGACTTTCGAAGCCTCGATAATTGATCTATATCTGTTATACTCATATCGATAGCCCTCTAAGCTAACATCTCCAGTATTAAGTACAAATTCAGGTGCGGGAATCATCCTGTTTATACTTTTTACTATTTTTATCAGAATACTATCACCATTTCCAAATCTTCCCTCAGGAAGCAATACAGTATCCCGATTATCCCCAAGGATCACAAAGTTTATAATATTAGAATCTGGAGAGGATTCCTTCAATTTCTTGAGGGCATTCTCGTTCATAGTGTCAGCAAAGAGGATATCAACAAATATAAAGAAAAGATAAAAAAAGATTAACCTTTTCATAATGTAATTATAACACCTTATTTGTGTTTAACAATGTTAAACAATCAAAAGTCAAATAATTTTTGGGTATCTGTCTTCTTC
>CAZQRW010000086.1:0-4492 GCA_964596115.1 uncultured bacterium | reverse complement strand
CAAGGAGAGTGGTTTGGAATGAGGTATATATAGAAAATGAAACATTATATTGGGGGATTTATGCCTTGAAAAAATGAAAGTTTTTGATAGAATAAATCTATGCCGGATAATTTTAAGAAAATACTGGATAATTTAGACTCCGCAATAGCAATATTTTCCAAAGATGGTAATGCGCTCTATGGGAATAAGACTTTTAACAAACTCATAAAGGGCAATCAGGATATTTTTAAAGAAAAGATAAAAAAATTAAACCGCAATAAAAAAATAATTATAGATAATACAAAAGTAAAAATAAACAACACAATCGTTTGGTTTTCTTACAAGATGAACCTTTTAGAAGATGGGAATGTTCTTTTCCAGGGGTATGATTTTCGGAATAGAATTTTTCAGAGCTTTGTTTCAGAAAGTGAACAAAAATTAAGGACATTTTTCAATAGTAGTGTAATTGGTATTTGGTGTTTTGAATTCCCATTTGCTGAAGGGGAAGATATAAATCTTCCAGAGGACACATTACTGGAGCTTTTCTTTCATGGTATTCTTGTGGATTGTAATGAAACCTATGCAAGAATGTTGGGCGTTGAAAGGGAATCGATAATAGGGATCAGTCTTTCTGAGCTTATGCCAAAATCTGAAGAAAATATTGCCTACCTGAGGACTTTCATCAGAAATCATTTTTCGCTCTCTGGAGGGATATCACATGAGATAAGCCCCATTGGAGAAGAGAAATATTTTTATAATACATTGAGTGGAATAGTTAAGAACGGGAAATTGGTAAGGGCGTGGGGAACGCAGATAGATATTACAGATGAAATGAAACTTAGAGATGAATTTAGAGAAGCCAAGGAGGAGTGGGAAGCAATTTTTAATTCAATTGAAAGTCCTATATTTATTACTGATGACATTGGCAGATTTACCTGGGTGAACAAGGTGGCGGAGCATTTATTGGGTAAAAAATTAGAAGAGTTAGTGGGGCACAATATTAGAGAAACAGACTTCATAAAGAGATTTCCAGAAAATTTAGAAATACTTAAGGGAATTGTACGAGATAAAAAATCAAGGAGTGTAGAAATATCTTTTGGGGATAAGGGTTATCTATTCCTTTTTTCGCCTTTAGTTTCAAGCGAAGGAAAAGTGACGAAAATAATATTTTTAGGGAAGGATATAACGGAGAGAAAGAAATGGGAAGAGAAAATAAGATATATGAGCCACCACGATTTTTTAACAGAACTTTATAACCGTACATATTTTGAAGAGTGGTATAAAGAATTTTCTTTTGCAGATAATTATCCCGTTGGTATTATACTTTCTGATCTAAATAATCTAAAGTTAATAAATGATGCATTTGGTCATGAAACAGGGGATACAATTCTTAAGGCATTTTCTTGTATACTAAAGAACACTTTAGGGGAAGGGAAGGGTATGGTCGCAAGGATAGGAGGGGATGAGTTTGTTGTCATTATCCCCAAAACTAATGAAAATAAAATATCAAGGCTTGCAAACAAATTAAAGTATGAAGCGAAAAGGAGTGAATTGCCAGAGAAAGGTATACAGATAAGCGTGGCTGTAGGTTATGCTGTTCAGAATTCCCCTGAAGAAAACATGGATTCTGTTTTTCGTCGTGCTGATGAAAGGATGTATAAAGACAAACTATCAGGTGGTATGAGTGCGTACAAGAATATAATTGCTTCTCTTAAATTAATGCTTGCTGAAAGAGATTCTCACACAGAGAGTCATGGCGAAAGAATGGGTGAATTGGCAATAAAACTCGGCAAAGAAGTTGGGCTTAAGGACTATGAACTTCACGAACTGGAGATTTTAGCCATACTCCATGATATTGGGAAGGTGGGTATTCCGGATGCAATACTTTTTAAGCCTGGTCCACTAAGCAAAGAAGAATGGGAAGCAATGAAAAGACATTGTGAGATTGGTGCCAGAATATCAAGGGGAATACCAGAAATTGCTTCAATTTCTCAGGATATACTTTACCATCATGAATGGTGGGATGGAAGTGGTTATCCTGAGGGATTGAAGGGGGATGCAATACCGATCAAGGCGAGAATAATATCAATTGTGGATGCATATGACAGTATGAGGAGTAAAAGACCATATAAAAGGGTATTGACCAAGAAAGAAGCAATAGAAGAATTAAAAAAATTCGCAGGAAAACAATTTGACCCGTTTCTGATAGAGAAATTTCTAAAAATAATACAACATAAAAAGGCTAAATAATCAGGATTTCCTGGTTTGCAGAGACGAATAAGATATCGTTCAATTCAGCGTATTTTAAAAACAGCTCTTTCCCCTCGCATTTTAACAATTCGGGAGTAAATCCAATCAAAACGAGGTCAGACAAAGCCGAATATTTTTTTACCACATTTTCAATTGTTTGTGTATCCTTATCGTAAGCGACGGGAATAAGATTGTTAAAAGAAATAGGCAATCTTCCGCTCTCTATTATTGGTTTCAAATTTTCAACATTCTCTCTCAATTCATCAGAAGGAAAAGCCGCAAAAATTCTAATTGTGCTTTTAGACCATTCCGGGTGACCCTTAATAATATAAGAAAGGAGAATCATTAAATTGGAATTCCTATATTTTTTATCTGTAATCCAAACATCAAGGGATGTTTTATATCCAAAATGCCTTGTGGAGGAACGTAGAATGAGGGTATTATAGCCCACGCTCAGGGTAAATTTGTATGCATCTATTATATCTAAAAGGTTTTCAGGATTGTCTTTATCAAATTCCATCAAAAATGTATTGTTATCAAGCCCTGATACACCCGATAATTGTACTAATTGGGCTACTGCCGATTTCTTTGAAGGGGACACGATTGTATCCACATATATGCCAGCGTTCCCCTTTTCTATTAAGTTAATAAGTTTTTTCTTTACTTTTTGTGCCTCTCTTGCAGTTTCTGGATTAAGAAAACCCTGAATATAATGGACCATTGTGCCGAATCCATGCCTGTATGAAATCCATCTAAGGAGGTCAACAATAGATATCCGCTCAAGTGTATTTTTTGAAATTGCGACGATAGAAGGTCTCCAATCGTAGGGACTCAGGTTTCTATAATTTCTTTGCGAGATAATCTTAAGCCACCTTGTAACTTGAAATATTAAACCCTGAAATAAAGAGGAGAGGCCTCTTTCATTCTTATGTGATTGTTGAATTATCCTGTAAATAATGAACATAATCAGAATGGCAAGGACTGCATATATTGGTTGAATCTGGAACATTATTATTACACTCATAAATCCGCCGATAAGTGAGATATACCACCTTGTTTGGAATACTGGCCTATATGATGGTATGGATGCTATATGTTCAAGAAACGAAATACCGCAAAGAATGCCATAGGTTATTAAGAAGAACATTGTGATTATTTTTGCAATAAAATTAAGGCTCCCAGGGAGAATAAAGAGTACGATAATAATAGCAGATACGATAGTTGCGTTTACTGGTTCATTTACGTTTCCAACTCCCTTTTTAAAAAAATTATTTAATTTTTTTCCTGGTAGGACTCCATCTTTGCCAAGTGCTTGAAGTATACGAGGCGCTACCAATGCAGAACTTATTGCAGATGAGATGGTTGCTGCGGCAAGACCAAGTGGTATAATAGGACCCCAAACAGCAACCTTACTCATTATAAGGGGATCAGAAGCAAGAAGCCCTGCTGGAACAGAAGTATACAATTTTATTGCGACAATTATGTATATGATCATTCCAGTAATAGTTGCAGAGAGAATGCCAATGGGTATAGATCTTTCTGGTTTTCTGAGATCACCCGAAAGGCCTACACCAGCAGCCATTCCAGTAAATGCAGGAAAAACTATGGCAAAGACGGTAAAAAAACTATCGGCGTTTTTTATACGAAACATAAGTCCACCCGGGTGTGTGCCGGGGATAGGTTTACCAAAAAGAAAAAATGTCACAGATAATGTGAGAAGAATAAATACAATCCACAGTGCCTTTACACCAAGATTTGCACCCTTCCAGAGTTGTAAACCAATGAGCAGGATAGTGAATATAAGGGCAATAATTCTGAGATCGATAGAGAAACCAAATTTTGCGCTAAGCATACTGTTTATCGGCCTAAATGCCTCTGAGAATGCTACCATATAGAATGATACCGAAACCGCCCTGGCAAAATAAAGTGAGATACCTACTGAGCCCCCTATTATTTTTCCAAACGATCTGCTTATGATATAATATTCACCACCTCCCTTAACCCTCATATTTGTTGCGATTTCAGAGATCGCAAGGGCAGTTGGTATAGTTATTAACTGTGCAATAAGGACAATGAGAATTGTACCAAAGAGACCTGCGTTGGAAACGGCATATCCAAAGCGGAGAAATAGAATAGCACCGAGTATAGTGCTTATTGAGGCAAGAAATACTGCAGATGTTCCAAAAGCGTACCCCTTTTTTCCCTCCATAGATGTAATGCTACAAAAGAGAGACTAAAAGTCAAGGTTTAAATTTGTGACTCG
>CAZQRW010000085.1:0-4691 GCA_964596115.1 uncultured bacterium | reverse complement strand
TCCCATCTAACCGGAATTTTACCAATTATCTCTCCGTTACTATCAAGCCTATATATTTCAGTTTCTGAGTGCTCCTCACGTCTTATTGATAAAGTAATATTGACAGGTTTTAGAAATGAAACTGCTGGTACTCTTCTACTTTTTAATTGTAGTTTTTTGCTTGGAAACCAATATAAACTTGGGTTCCTATCGGACTGAAATGCAGGAATAAATATCTTTTCTCCTTTATTGATCGCATCACTTCCTACAGTGATAAGTATCTTTTTTGATTCAGGCAAAGCTAAACCATCCAAACTAAGAACAACAGCAGAAACGAAATTTTCTTTGCCAAATAAATCAATATTTTGCGAATGATAGCTATTGTCCACTCTACCTACAAATACCTCAAATTTATCCGAATGTATCCCTGCATACCCTTTTCTATAATCCCAATAGAGAAAAGGAGTTGAAATCATATCATTTTTCTGAAAAAGCTCTTCTATTCGGCTGCAACTTTCACCCTCATTAAGGCTAATAATTATCCTTTTAAGATAATATACCCTCTTATAGACACCAGGCAAAGGATTAAATCTGTATCGAAACAATATTGGAAGAAAATCCTCAGGATTACTTATATCCACAACAATAGAATCTAAAAAAACAGGCATTAAAAATTTTCTAAATGCATATGAAATAGAAGGTAAAAAGATACATTGTATTGAAAATGGTTGTTCAAGAGATGTCATATAATATTTTTTATATTCCATTGGATTTATAAGATAGTTAGAGTGAGCAAAAAACGAGAAATAGAATACACCGTCATAATCATACAGACTTGCAAGGCAAGGAACCAATATTGTGGCCTCTATCCTTGAATCAATTGGGTATCCTTTATTCCACTCATCTACAATTACAGGTTTCCCCAGATAATTTACTGTTAAAATCCTTGTAGGAAAATCGCCTGGTATGCCATTCTCCCAGAATAATTGACTTTTATTTTTTTCCCATCCTCCTCTTTTATAGCCAAAATAATAGCCATAAGTGTGTACTGCAATAAAATCTGATATTTTATAGAATACTTTTTGCTCATAATAAGAATAAGGATTATTTGTACAGGCAATTGGGACTTTTACCCCTAAAGATTTCAAAGATTTTTTCATTCTTACAAAGTAAATTGAATCTTTCTCGGCAGCAAATTTAAGAAACGTTATAAAATTTTTATCTGTCCTTTTATGTGGAATCTCTGTATGTGGCAAATTTTTCTGTTCCAGATAATTTTTCCAATATGGTTTCAATATCTCTATGCCACCATCTTGGTACCATAGTTTTGATATGGAATTTTCGTTTGTCATTATTAAAAAAGCTAATGCTGGATCATCAAGATACCTAATCCCCGTGTACTTGTTTTTATGGGTCAATAATGATTCCCAAAATTTCTCGGTTTCTTCTATTAATTCTTCATCAAGTAAAGCTTTACCTTTAAAAAGAGTTAGTGGTAAATCGTATTGTTTATCATATATACAATAAATGGGTGAATAAAAAGAATAATATATGCCATTTTCTCTCAAGTTTTTTACCAGATAATCCAATTTTTCAAGGTATTCTTCATTAAATTTAATAAACTTATGGTTCCAAATACCGACTGGATGTATTCTAACGCAGTTAATCCCAAGGCTTTTCATATATCTTACTGCTTTTTTCATTATAGAATCAGGTGCTTTAAGAAAATCCCATCCAATAGTTGTTCCAAAGAATCTAATTCTTTCGCCCGAATCATTTTTCACAAAATGCCTATTTTTTATTGTGATAGGTTCAATTCTATTATCAAAGGGTATTATTCTAAACTCGTCTGGAAATACAACCTCAAACCAGGTGCTATCCTTTTTATTATATTCTATCCTTGGGATAATTTTCTCCATACTACTTTTAATACCTGGGGAAATGCCTACTAAAAATAAAATTAGGTGGTACGTTATGCTAATTCCTTCACCGCCATTTTTAATATTCTTTCCACAAGTTCGTCATATTCAATACCCATTGCTCTGGCTTCTTTTGGAAGATCTGAAAGTTCTGTCATCCCCGGAATGGTGTTTACTTCAAGCACATAGGGTTCAATATTATCTTTAATCACAAAATCTACCCTTGAGAAATGGCGACAACCAAGTGCTCTATGTGATAAAAGAGCCAGTTCCTTTACTCTATTTGCTGTTTCTTTGCTAACTCTTGCAGGAATAATAAAGTCTGTTTCTCCTTCTGTATATTTTGCCTTATAATCATAGAATTTCCTTCTCTTTGGGACGAGTTCAAGCACAGGAAGGGCGTCATCACCAAGAATACCACAGGTCGCAATCATCCCGTTGATATACTTCTCCACAAAAAACTCCCCAAACCTTTTTGCATTTTTTATCCCCTCTCTTAATTCAGACTCGTTTTCTGCAATAGTAGTTCCCACACTTGAACCCTCTGATCTGGGTTTTATAACTACTGGATATTCCCAATCCTCAGGTAATCCTGAATATGGATAAAGAAATCCTGGCGTAGGTATATTTTTAGATAAAAAGACTCTTTTTGACATTATCTTATCCATAGCAAGTGCACTTGACAACACACCTGAGCCAGTATATGGAATCCCTAAAAATTCAAGAATACCCTGGACAGTTCCATCTTCCCCTGGCTTGCCATGGAGCATAACAAAGGCAACATCTATCTTTTCAGATTTTAATCGCTCACATATGTCAAGCCCAACATCGATCTCTACTACTTCATAGCCTCTTCTTCTAAGTGCACCTGCTACATTTCTCCCGGAATTAAGAGAAACTTCTCTCTCTGAAGAGAGCCCTCCGTAAAGAACACCTATCTTCATTTTACTCCTGAATATATACAAAATGGAACTTTCATCTAAAAATTATTACCATAATATTTACTAAAGTCAACTCTTATTTCTGTAGAATTTTAGGATTCCATTAACCCTTGGTTAGAGCCCTTACCTTATTATTGTTATCTTCTTAACTACTAAACCTTTACCTGACTTTAATACTACAAAGTATATACCTGAAACAATTGAACCAATATCTGCCCTTATCTTTTTTCTGCCAGAACCACTGTATACCTGTTTTATCTCTCTTCCTGAAATATTATATATCCCTATATCTACATCCCCTGATATTCCCCAGCCTATCTTTAGACTCTCTCCATATACAATGGATGAAACCCTGAGTATTGATTTATTACCACTAAACCTTTCCCCTATACCTACCTCTGGATTCGTGGTGGCATACCACATCCTATCCTCATCCACACCTCCAAAACTCTTCCTGTAACTGATATGTATATACCCAAAACGGTCTATGACTACCCCATTGGAACTGAGATTCATCACTGCAGTGCTTGATATTGAATCCACCCCCTCCTTATGCCACCCAAGACTATCCTGCCATGTTAAAGTTAGCCAATTGTAAGATTCTAAAACTGTGTTGGCAATATATGGCCATTTCTTATCTTTCAGTGTCATCCCAACATCATACCCAGGACTCCCAACGGTATCCACATACTCACAGTGCCATCCTGAACTATCCCGGTACCCCCACTTTAAATCTATATCATAACTCCCAAAACCATATCCAACCACCAACCTTCCTCCACTGTCAATCTCTACATTCGGATAATGCGCCCAACCATGGTACGGTTCATATGGTTCACAAAATTCTTTATGCCATACGCCTGATGTATCCTTATAGGCATATCCAACCGTATTTATCGTATCATCTGCCATTGAGTATATTATATGTGGTAAATCTAAACTATCCAGAACTAGACTAACTCCATACTCACCAACCGATGTAATATTCGGATTTGGTTCTGCTATTTCCTCCACATGCCACCCTGTACTGCCCTTATAACAGTATCTCACTGATGTGTATTCATCTGGCCCTATCTCATACTTGTCATTGTATGCCATATGTGGATATCCTTTACTATCAAGCCTTAAACTCACCCAGTCTATATCTGTAGACCAAGGGTCTATCCCTGCCTCCCTGTGCCAGCCTGCTATATCCTTATAAAAGTATGTAGGACCTGGTGTCGCTATATGGGGATAACCAAGAGTGTCAAGTTCAAGGGATATCTCACCTGATGTCCCCTTTACCTTTACTCCAAGACTCTCTGATACATCCTCATACAACCACTGTGAACCATCCCAATGACAGTAAATCAATCCAAGATCATAGATTTCTTTGTAGATTATATGGGGATACCCCAGTGAATCTACCTCTATATCTGTCCCATACGCACCACTACCCCTAACTGTGTCTATGCAGGTCTTATACCAGGTAAAGGAATATGCCTGCATGAATATGATTATTATTGATAAGCTCAAATGTCTTTTATCCATTTCCCCCTCCACTTATAAAAATATTCTATCAAAATATCCTTATCTGTAAATAGAAAAAATCTACGCCTCATAATCCCCCCAGTAGGATGGGGCTGGAGGAGTTATAATAATTTTATGTAAAGTGCTAATCGCTTTTGTTTTTGTTATAGTTTCCATATTTGGTATAATATTATACCAAAACCATCCTCTATATCAGGTGTAAAAATATAGAAAATACACCCTCTCTTATATTCTCTTAGATAGACGAAAGAAAAGGGGAAATCACTCTCATTTCACCTTCACAACAAAGATTTTGCTGTTACCCATCCT
Source organism: uncultured bacterium (assembly GCA_964596115.1). Lineage (GTDB taxonomy): Bacteria > Hydrothermota > UBA3072 > UBA3072 > B12-G15 > CAZQRW01. The sequence continues at coordinate 13 of CAZQRW010000085.1, read as the reverse complement.
GTCAACGACCCTT
>CAZQRW010000084.1:0-5146 GCA_964596115.1 uncultured bacterium | reverse complement strand
AAATGTCAACAGAGATTTAAAGTATCCTCGCAAAAGATGAACACCCTTTTTCTCTTGACAATCACTGCATTTCCTCTATATTGAACCAAAAAGGGAGGATGATTGAGTTTTCAGGATACCCTGATAAAACTTGAAAATTTCTGGAAACAAAAGGGCTGCATCATAGGATTACCCTACACCAGTGAAGTTGGTGCTGGAACATTTAATCCCCATACATTTTTTGGGGCGCTTGGAAAAAGACATTACAGGGTAGCATATATCGAGACCTCAAAAAGACCAAAGGACGGAAGATATGCAAAAAATCCTAACAGATTCCAGGAATTCCACCAATATCAAGTCTTACTGAAACCACCCCCTTCAGAAATCCAGAATATATACATAAATAGTCTTAGGAATCTTGGTATTGAAATTAAAAAACACGATGTAAGATTTGTACAGGATGATTGGGAATCACCAACTCTGGGAGCATGGGGACTGGGATGGGAAGTCTGGCTGGATGGAATGGAAATTACCCAATTCACTTATTTTCAGCAGGTTGGTGGAATTGATCTAAATCCTATATCTGTTGAACTCACTTATGGGCTTGAAAGAATATCAATGCTTATTGATGGTGTTGATTCAATATTTGAGCTTGAGTGGGGTAACGGCATTTACTGGAAGGATATATATCTGGACCCAGAGTATCAGTGGTGCGTCTACAATTTTGAAGAAGCGGATATTGATTTCCTTTTTAATATTTTTAACAAATATGAGAAGGAAGTTAAAAGACTTCTGGAAAGAGCTCTTATTTTCCCTGCCTATGATTTTGTAATAAAATCTTCCCACATCTTCAATGTTCTTGATGCAAGGGGTGCTATAAGTGTAAAGGAAAGGGGTAATTATATATTGAGAATAAGGAAAATGGCAAAAAAGGTGGCAGAGGCATGGCAAAAAATGCACTCATAGAAATCGGCACTGAGGAATTACCTGCATCCTACGTTGAAGAGGCATCTTCGAGCTTCTCTGCAATTTTTAAAAATTTTCTGGAAACAAATCTTCTACATTTTTCTTCCATTGACTACTACTATACACCCAGAAGAATTGCTCTGATCATAAAAGGCTTACAAGAGAAACAGAAGGATAGGATAATTGAGATAAAGGGCCCACCTGAAAAATTTGCGAAAATAGATGGTAAATGGTCTAAACAAGTACTCGCTTTTGCCCATTCCAGGGGTATTCTCATAAAGGACCTTTCGATAAAAAAATCAAAAAAGGGAAGTTTTGTCTTTGGGAAGAAAATTGAAAAGGGAAGAAAAACAAAGGATTTAATCAAGAAAAGTCTTGAGGAGATAATAAAAAAAATCCCATTTCCCAGATATATGCGATGGGAAAAAACTGGCTTCAATTTTGCCAGGCCAATAAGATGGCTTGTTGTAATAATGGGAAAAGAGGTTATTTCCGTTTCAATTGCTGGTGTTAAAAGTGGCAAATTTACCAGGGGCCACAGCTTTCTTTCAACAAGAAAAAAACTGGAGGTTACACCTGAAAATTATACCAAAATATTAGAAAAAGAATATGTGATAGTAGACCAACATAAAAGAAAATCTACCATTGAGAAGATGATAAAAAAAGAGGCATCAAATTTAGGTGGAAAAGCCCTCATCCCCAATGATCTTCTTCTTGAAGTCACAAACCTCGTTGAATATCCACGGTCAATAACTGGAAAATTATCGGAGGATTTTCTCTCACTTCCCCCAGATGTTGTTATGACTGCTATGGAATCACACCAGAGGTATTTTCCCATCCAAAAGAATAATAGACTCCTTCCTTATTTTATTGCAATTATAAACACTAAACCTAATAAAAAAATCATCAAAGGCAATGAAGGAGTCCTTGTCTCAAGACTTGATGATGCCAAATTCTATTTTGAAGAGGATAGGAAAATTAGTCTCAAGGAAAGATTCAATAAACTTGACGAAATTACCTTTCAGGAAGGCCTGGGAACAATGAAGGATAAGGTAAATAGAATGTTAGAGTTGGCATCAGAACTAAAGAAATATATTGGATTCAAGAATTATGTAGTAAGAGAAGGAATAAAACTGTCTAAAACGGATCTTACAACCTTGATGATAAGGGATGGGAAGGAATTTACAAACCTTGAAGGTAAAATAGGCTACTACTATGCTGTAGATGAGGGTATCCCAAATGATATTGCAATGGTAATATATGAGCATTACTTACCGCGATTCTCTGGAGACAACCTTCCTAAAACAATAGAGGGGGCAGTTGTAGGAATTCTTGATAGATTAGATTCAATTGTTGCAAGTTTTATTAGAGGATTTAAGCCTACTGGTTCAAAAGATCCAATGGGGGTTAGAAGATTGGCAAACGGACTGATAGAGATTGTGCTAAAATTCAAATTTTCAATTCCCCTTGAGAAAATACTCAATTATGCAGGAAAACTTTTTACGAAAAACTTCGATTCTTCTGAAGTGGCTGAATTTTTTAAAGACAGAATTGCAAGGGTTTTTGAAACAAATGGAATCCCATACGACATTGTACGGGCAATAGTAGCGGTCGATATAAGTGATCTCTCTTTTTCATTAGAAAAGGCAAGGGTTTTGAAAGAATGGAAAGAACAAAATATCGATGAATATAAAAGGCTCATAATTGGTCAAAAAAGAGTTGCAAATATCCTAAAGGGATTCTCCAAAAAGAGTTTTCCACAGGTTGAACTTTTTATTGAAAAGACAGAAAAAGATCTTTTCGCAAAGACGGTGGATTTAGAAAAAAAGCTCCAAACATTCTTAAAAGAAAAAAATAGTAGAAAAATACTTACAAATCTACTCTCGCTTATTCCGACAATAGATAAATTTTTTGACGATGTACTTGTGATGACAGACGATAAAAAGATAAGGGAGAACAGACTTTCGCTCCTTAAGTACGTGAGAGAACAATTTTTGAAGTATGGGGATCTCTCTCTAATCGTTATTGAAGGGGGTGAATAATGTATACAAAAGAGATCACTGTACGGACAAAGAGAAGAAATGAATTTATAGAGGTTACAGGAGAGATAGAAAAAACTGTAGAGGACTCAAAGGTAAAAGACGGATTTGTAATTTTATATGTACCCCACACAACTGCTGGCATTACGATCAATGAAAATGCTGACCCCTCTGTTAAAGCAGATATATTAAATACCCTTGATAAACTTGTCCCACCTAACGCAGGTTATTCACATCTTGAGGGTAATGCAGATAGCCATATAAAATCCACTATTGTGGGTGTATCACAACTTGTCCCAATAAGAAATGGAAGAATATCTCTGGGTACCTGGCAGGGTATTTTCTTCTGTGAATTCGATGGCCCAAGGACAAGAAAAATGATTGTCCAGGTTGTTTCCACTTAATAGGATTAATCCACTTTGATTTAAAATTACTATTTGCGTTTTTTCGACTTTAATTTCTTTTTTGCCAATATTAACTTATGATCTGCCCTATGGAAAATTTCCTCAGGTCCCTCCCCTGAATCAGGGATATACTCAGCTAATCCATAAGTGACCGATAACTTTAATTTTTTCCCATTTATCTCCAATTTACTGGAAAACTGGTTTTTAATTCTTTCAGCAATATCCAGAGCCTGTAATTCACTTGTCCCTGGAAGAATTAAAATGAATTCATCTCCTCCCCATCTTGCACAAATGTCAAAAGCCCTCGTATACCTTCCCAATATTTTTGCAAATCTTTGGAGAATTTCGTCGCCAATCTTATGGCCAAAATTGTCGTTAATCTGTTTGAAATTATCTATGTCAAATATAACAACTGTAAACGATACCTTTATTCTTACCGACCTATCAATTTCTTCCTCTAACCTTGATTCAAAGTGTCTTCTCGTATACAACCCTGTTAATGGATCTTCAATAGAAATTTTGTACAACATAGCATTTGTAAGATTTATAGCTGCCTGTTCTGAGATATTCTCTGCAAGGGCTAATTCTTCCCTGCTTAATTTCTTCTCAGAAATAATCCCTACAAAGCCTATTTTTGTATTTCCTCTTAAAAGTGGTATTTGAACTATATCTTTGTATTCTTCTATAGTCCCCACATCTAATTCCTTTATAATTTTGCCATTATAGTGATAAAAGATTTTTTTATTTTCATATGGACTTTCAACATATATGACAAGGGAATCAGGCTTCACCATATTAAATATTTGTTCGAGGATCGTTCTGAGCAATGTATTCACCTCGATAATACTACTAAAAAGTTGAGAAATCTTATTTAACTTCTTAATATCTGTTAGCCTTTTCCCAAGAGTTATCTGGTAACTCGACATCCTGTTTCCAATATAGGATAAAAGGATAATACCAATCACGAGTGGGATTGTAGAAATGAAACCACTATGCCTATAGAGAAGATACATAGAAATACCAAAGGGGTAAACTGCCAGTTCAATCAGGTCACTTCTTAGACCTTCATTTTTAAGATAAGACAGGTATTTGCTCCCAGAAAGAATTGCATAAACTGAAAAAAATATTTCGTTCAAAAGAATTACGATAAAAATTGTGAATAATGAGCCACCTTTGTTTATGTGTCTATATATTAAACCTGCAGAAAGATAAACTCCACCATATACACCACTATTATACATTCCACTTTTAATTGTGGATCTAAAATATTTACGACCTCTTAATTTTAGATCTTTAAAAGCCTTATAAGTCCAGATAATGACAATTACAAAAATAGCTGTGAGACTGGCAGTTAAAGGACCAAAAGATAAAAGAAAAAAATAGTATATAGCAATCTCAAAAGAGACAATTGTATTATAAATCTCAATAAAAAGATATGCAGAAGCAAGTGCAATAATTAGATATATTGAATATTGATAAAAGGGAGGGAAGAGAGGCTTCATTAAAAAGGATAAATATATTGGAATTCCTATTCCAAAGATTATAACAATCCATTCGTAAATATGGAGTATTCTTTTTTTCATTTTTTTTATTATCCATATTTTTAGCTGGTTGTCAAGAAAACAATTTACCTCATTTAAAAATCAACACGAAAATAGTAAAATATATCTCCAGAAAAGGAGGTATAAAAAAACGAAGAAGGAAGAATGAAGAATGAAGAAAAAAACTTTTCCACTTCTCCACTTTAGGGGTAAAAAT
>CAZQRW010000083.1:0-5224 GCA_964596115.1 uncultured bacterium | reverse complement strand
CCAATCTCTCCATTCTGAAATTCATTATCACCTCCTTAATTACTTCTTTTTCTCTTGCATTTTGTGTGATTATTATACATCTATGCTATAAGATACTACTGTTACAGGTTGCATTGTTATGAAAGCCCGATCTATTGACCTATCTGCTTTAGCTATTATACTATTTTATTATGAATAGGAAAAAATTATTAATGAAATACCTTATCAGATATGCAATATTCATCTCCCTTTTTTTAATTGCCTATGTTTCCTACTGGCATATTATCCTTTCTTATCCAATGTATGTTGCACTTAGATGGGACAAAGTTGTAAAGCATCGAGGAAAATTCTTTGTAAAGGCAGGCCTCAAGATGAATCAACTCACTATTGATCCATTTATTCAACCGTACATAGAGAGGAAATTTTCTCGTTTTGATACTCCATACATATCGGTTATTTTATTAAACCCATCAACGGGTGATATAAAAGGTTTTTACGAAAAGGGCGATATACTAAACAAAACTATCAAATCGGCATCGATTTTCAAGGTTTTTACACTTATTGCAGCACTATCTTCTGACTCTATTGGTCCATACGATCCGGTGGCCTATTCAGGTAAACCACACTCTTCCAAGCCCAGTCAATGGAAAAATGGTAAAGAAAATATGGAGTCCATTAAAGATGCATTTGGAGAATCAAACAACCCAGCGTTTGGCAATATAGGGAAAAAGATAGGAATCGAACAAATAAAGAGGACAACAGAATGTATGTTCCTGGGAAGGAAACTTTTTGGGATTAATACAGGATTTATTAGGGACACAGTTCCTCTTGAATTTTTATCATCAGGTTTAAGAGGTGTCTATATTTCTCCCCTTTATGCAGCACTTATCGCACAAACGATCTCAAATGACGGAAGGCTCATTATACCAAGAATGGTAAAGAGAGGAGGGAGAATTTCTATGGGTAGGGTTATAGACAAAAGTATCGCAAGATGGGTTAGGGAGATATCTGTAAGCACATTAGAAAATGGAACTGCAAGTAAATATTATAAAAAGGCGTCTCCTGCTTTCAAAATGGGTGGAAAGACTGGTTCGATTACAGGTATAAAACCCTCCGGCTGGTATGAATGGTTCGTTGGTTGGGCACCAGTAGATAAACCAAAGGTTGCGATTGTTGTTCTGGGTATACATAAAGAAATAAAATATTTTTCATCTTCACAAATGGGAATAGATATTATGAATAGATTCCTTGAAAGGGAGAGATGAGCTATTCTCTCCCCATCGATTCTTTTATTAAATGACTCGCAATAACAAGTCTCTGAATTTGGTTTGTACCCTCGTATATCTGTGTTATCTTTGCATCTCTCATCATCTTTTCAACAGGATAGTCTTTCATATAACCATATCCACCAAAAATCTGAACGGCGTCAGTAGTTACCTTCATTGCAACGTCACTTGCATACAACTTAGCCATAGCAGAAAATTTACCTATGTTTTTTGCGCCTGTATCAATATACCTGGCAGCTTTATAAACTAATGCACGGGCGGCCTCTATTTGGGTAGCCATATCAGCAAACATAAATTGAATACCCTGAAACTCGACTATCTTTTTGCCAAACTGTACCCTCGTTTTGGCATAATTCAGTGACTCCTCAAATGCGCCTTGTGCAATCCCAAGTGCCTGTGCAGCAACACCAACTCTCGTCTTATCAAAAGTCCGCATTGTAATGATAAAACCATAGCCCTCTTTTCCAAGAAGATTTTCCTTAGGTACTTTACAATCTTCAAACACAAGTTCCCTTGTGGGAGAACTCCTGATGCCCATCTTTTTTTCTTTCTTTCCAAAAGAAAATCCAGGTGTTCCTTTCTCTACAATAAATGCAGAAAGACCCCTTTCCCCTCTATTGAGATTGGTGGAAGCAATTACAACATAAATATCAGCTTCTCCACCATTTGTTATAAATACCTTATTACCATTTAAAATATAGTAGTCGCCATCTTTAACGGCCTTTGTTTTAACATTTCCCGCATCTGAACCTGCTTCGGGTTCTGTAAGTGCAAAAGCTGCAAGATACTCTCCTGATGCAACCTTGGGTAGGTATTTCTTTTTCTGTTCCTCTGTTCCATACATAATAATGGGTTCAGCACCCAAGCTATTTCCAGCAAAACAAATGGCTACTCCCCCATCGATCCTTGAAAATTCCTCTGTAGCGAGGGTCATCCCCATTGTTCCCATACCCAAACCATCGTATTCTTCTGGAATAAAAACTCTCAGGAGATCCGATGAGGCTATCTCCTTCATTATCTCAGATGGGAATTCTTCCTTTTCATCAAGTTCTTGCCTAACAGGCTTAACCTTCTCTTCCGCGATTCGCCTGGCAACATCTTTGATCATCTTTTCTTCTTCAGTGAGTTCATAGCACATAACACCTCCTTATTCTCAATATAGTGAGAGTATTATAGGTTATTTTTATAATAAGTCAACTTCTTTGTTTGTATTGAACTTAATATTTTCATTATTTTGCCCAAAGATTCTATCCTTATTTGTTGTTATGAATCCAACTGACCTGCACCTCAACATAGAGAACTTGAAAAAATGAAGAAAGATCCTTTTGCACCAAGACATACATAAACATAGAATAATACATCTTCTAAACAATATTAGAAACTTATTACTTGAGATACCTCCTTAAACAATTGGTAAGTCTTTTTATACCCTCCTCAAACTGGTCTTCAGGTAGATAGGAAAAATTAATTCTGATGTGATTTTTTTCTGGATTTTCAGCATAAAATGCCTCTCCAGGCACAAAGGCAACTTTATCTTCTTTTATAGCCTCATAAAATAACTCCATTGTGTCTATATACTCAGGAACAGTAATCCACAAAAAAAGCCCACCCTCAGGTTTTGTCCAGCTCACCCCAGGGAGCGGGCCTAAATGTAAACTTAGTATTTCGAGTATCTTCTCGAGTTTATTTCTGTAGTATTCCTGGGCCTTTCTAAAATAACTGTCCAGGTTTATCTCCTTAAGGAAAAGAGCACATATATCCTGATTCCATTTAGGAGTATTTAACACATTGGCTTCTTTAATATTGGTCATCTTCTTTATAATAGAGGCTTCCCCTATATTGAAGCCAACCCGAATACCTGGAGCAAGTACCTTTGAAAAGGTAAATAGGCTGATTACACTTTCACCATTTCTTCTTTGATCAAGAGAAAATAAAGAAGGAATAGACTCTCCTGAATAACGAAGGGTTCTGTAAGGGCTGTCTTCCACAATAGGAATATTAAATTCATAGCTTAGGTCAAGAAGAGCCTCTCTCTTTTCAAGACTCATAGTTATTCCTGTAGGATTTTGGAAGTCGGGAACAACATAAATAAATTTTAAAGGATGATCAGTATCCCCTTTTGATTTTTCTATTTTTTTTCTAAATCCCTCTATATTAGAGCCATCCCTTTGAATGTTAACGCCCAGGTAATTTGGACGCTCCATCTGGAAGGCCACCAGTGCTCCACCAAATGTAGGTCTATCAAGGAGTATTGAATCCCCTGGATTCAAGAAGAGGCGGCCAGTTAGATCAAGACCATGCTGACCAGAGCTTGTTATCAGGATGTTCTCTTCCTTTATATCAATGTTGTCTCGTTTTAAAAATTTGATAATTTCTTCTATAAGTGCACCCTCTCCAGGGACAGGCGAGTATTGAAGAACACGATCGATATTATCCTGTAGTATTTTCTGGGATGCTTTTCTTACAAAGTGCTTGGGGAATGTATCTGGCGAAGGCATGCCAACAGCAAAGGAAATAATCTCAGGATCGTTCATATATTTCAGTGTCTTACCGATAGAATAGCCCTCAAAATCCCTGATATTATCTGAAAATAATAGCTTCCATAACCCATTCATTCGTTACTCCTCGACACACCTTGCATATCTTACTCTTGTCCCCAATTTCATAAACCTGATTGCATCATAGGTACATCTCCGAGCTTTATAGTACAATACATCACCAATAAGATGTGCCTTTTCTTTTAATTCCTCAGAGGAAATGAAGTAGGCTTCCATTGTGTCCATTTCTCTCTTTTCTCCATCGCTTTCATATTTAATCGTGATATTTTCTCCATTCATTATCACCTTTTTGGCATTTTCAAACCAGTTATAAGTTTCAATGCCGAGATCAGGGTTGATCCTGATATGGGCGGAAAGGGATACGCCTTTTATATCGCTCTCTTTTAACTCCCTACTGCACTTAACGAATGTCTCTGGTGAGACTGCATTCCCAAGATTTATTTCATAAATGGGGGATGTTCCGTCATCCCTTATATATTCTTGCATAATATTTAGGAGCATTCGAAACTGGATTGCATTTTGTGTGGATAGAAGCATCGAAATTTTAAAATGAATATTGGGTATATCTCTACCAAAATAACAGGCTGCAACTATTGTACTCCAGGAGGGATTGAGAAAAAAATTGGAACCAGTAGTCATAGCGGTTCTTATTACATTATCTATGTATACAAGATGGTTATCGTTAGACACTTCAATGCCTCCAAGATTTCCAAAAAATGTGCCCTGATTGATTAATTGCACCTGACGCAGTCCATTTTCGGCAGGGACAGTAGGTACACTAATATTAGTAGCATCCTCTATAAATTTAAACCTTTTTTCAGGAAGTGGTGTAGAGACAAAATTAGCATTGCAGAATTTATGGACACCCATAAGGTTCTCCGTCATTGCAAGTGTTGCAAGTAATCCCCCCTCGTAAACATAATTTTCTCTCAGTGCCATAACTGAAATCATTTCGGCAGGCACAAACACGGGTGTTTCATCTTTTTTACTCTGAGCTGCCCTCTTGAGAAACTGAAAGGTTGCATCCTGGCCTTGAAATCCCGAAACCTGTGTTGTTACTGTCCCCAGTTTCTCATTGTAAGAGACCTTTTCTATATCCTTCAGAGAATCTAATTTAGGTAAATCATTGGCAAGCTCTTCGGCCTTTTCCATCATCTCTCCGAAACCCTTCTCAGAAAGGATATCTTTTCTTATTGAATATCTGCGCATCTCCTCAGTTTTTTCCCCTATTTTCTTTTCCCCTCCATAGGCATCTTTTAACGTATCTATCGCCTTTAAATCTTTATTCTTCAATAATGGATATTTCATAATGCCTCCTTTTTGTATTACTTAAACTAGTTTTAATAATAACAGTTTTTTCTAATATACTTTAATAATATAAGATTCTAATCCCCTTGTCAA
>CAZQRW010000082.1:0-5232 GCA_964596115.1 uncultured bacterium | reverse complement strand
ATAATCATCCTTACTGCCATCATAGTCGTCTATAACCAGTATGTTACCCTCTGTAGGTGTCATCTTGAAATCCTCATTGACACTATCACTATTTACATCAACAAGCCTCGTTATAGGGCTATAATGGTATGCAGTTACCTTAAATTTATAATCAAAGTATGGCAGTATAACTTCATAATTACCATTGTTGAGTGAATCAGAGTATACAGTCGTATAGAGTGAATCGTTATCGGTTCTGTAAACCCTTATAGTGCCAGTAAGACCACTGCCAGAATTCGTATCGTATACCCTTCCATAAACAATACCGTTGGGCGCTGGTTCAATGTAAAAATTCTTGTTATTTGCACCAAATTTTACCAGAATCATTGTATCAGCGGGGATATAGCCAAAAAGTTTTAAATATACATCATAGTAATCTGCATAAACAGAGTCAGTTAATCCATAGAATCCACTTGAGTCGGAAGTGACCTCAAATATAGCTGGAGAAGAAGTAGTATCTGCGCCATGGTTATAGCCCTTTATCAAAACGTTTGCAATAGAATCGCCTGATGTTGAATCAATAACATAACCAGAAAGAAGCCCCTTCACCTTTTTTACCTGTATCTGAGAAGAAGCAATATTGTAACCACTCTTTCCAATCGTCGCTTCAATATAACCTGATGATGACGGCGTTAGGAATATCTCATTCGTATTCCCTGTAGTTGATGCAGATGTATCTACCCCACATCCCTTTGCATAGAGGGTATAATCACCAGGACTTGCATTGGAATATATTCGTCCAATGAACTTTGGAACAAGCAAACCTGTTACATTTAGGGTATCACATTCTGCATTGATAGACCAGGTAGTAAAATCCAGACCTCCGTATACTGGGAGTGTATCAGTAAATAGGTTATACGTTTCAGCGGTATCTCTTCCTACAACAAGTAGATTTTCACCGTATGGGGCATTTACATTAATAACTGCTTGGCCTGATACATCAGTTGTATCGTATAGATTAACACCATAGCCAAAAATATGAATCTCTACACCAGGGTAGTCATTATTTGAACTATCCCTGACACTTACCGTGACATCGGTTGGTGTGTTTATCTCGACAGAATCAGGTGATATCGTCCAGCTGGCAGGAACAATAACAAGCACCGTATCAGTAACAGGAAAGAAGTTATGCTTCGTAACCGTAACAAACATCGTTTCACCAGCAGATACTGGAGATATATTAATTGTTGCAGTACCGGAGGAATTGGTATATCCAACCTTATGTAGGTCTGGATTTTCAGAGGGAATCCAGAGACAAACAAGTGCATTCTCAACAGGTAACATGCTGTTGTCTGAAACGGTTACTGTAAAGTTCTGCGAACCAGGAACTGCCATTGGTGCATGTGCAACATTCAATGTACCAGGAATATCTGTCCAGAAATCCATTGAAGGGTCGTTAAACACATGATAAGCCTCAAAATAATACTGTTTCCGGCTGGTGGAGGTATTGTTCTCGATCCAGTATAGACCCCATTGAGTAAATCTTCCGGCCTCATATAACCTCCCTGAAATGCTATCTGTATATATTGCATCAAAGTATCTTCTCTGAAGCCAGTCGTCTTCGTCCCAATATGTAGAGGGAACACTTCCAAAATAACTGATGCCACCCCTGTTCCCAATCTTGGGCCAGGTTTCACCAAAACAATCCTGAGAATACTCAAAGTCACCAGAGAGACAGCAATGCCCTGCAGGAAATGTATACATATCCTGATTGTTAGTTTCGGTTCTTAATTCATTCACCGTAAAGCTACCACTATAGCCTACTGCCCAGGATGTCCGAGAACCATGTGCTGTATATACGCACCAGGCCACCCCTGAATTTATCTCATTAACTACCCTTCCTTCTTGCTCACCACTTGCATAGATAAGTGTATCAACGGTGTATCCATTGGGAATAAGGCAATTATCCATACAATAGGCATTTGTAGCAATGCCCACTGGTTGATAACCACCAGGGTCATAACCAGCAATAAGGCATGCTCGTTTCAACCAATCATAACCAGCAGAACCAAAATCTGCTTTTTCATATCTTATCAATTTTGTGATAGCAGTATCTGCCTCTGCCACTGTTCTGGCAGAAACCCTACCATAGAATAAATCAGGCAAATATCCACTTTCGTCGGTCTCGGCATAGTAAAGGTCTGTCTGATCGCCAGATGAAACCCCATTTCCCCAGGGAGGAACAGGGATAGTGGAAGAATTGGGGTCACCAATAAGCAATAGATAGGTAGCAATTGGGGTTTGTAGCCTGATTGTATCGTTGATCTGCGAAGCAGTCCATCCAGCGACATTCCACATTCTTACATTATAGCCCTTCAGCATTTTCCACAGGGCAATTTTATTTGCAACGGTATCGGAACTCCCGTTGTAAAAAATATCATAATATATCGGGAGTGGCGCCACGGCTTTTTTGCCAAAATCGTAATTGAGAACCATTTTCTTTATAAACTGCTCCCAATCCCTGGAATAATTCTTTGAAATTGATTCAACTGTTCTTGAAACATCACCTCCAATAAATCTAACATTTAATTTTATATGGTTATAAAACCTAATGGTCTTTTTAACGGGATTGTAGTGGATAGGGAAAAATTCTACTGTTGCAAGTTTGTGTCCTCTTGCCGTTCCTTTATGAACATAAACATCTGCAATTTTATCTGGATAATAGGCATCAGTAGAGTACGTTTTCTCATCAAGGACAAATTCAGCCACCGCACCCATTGTTTTTGGTACAGATTCAAGGGCTGGCATTATTCTTTTCTCTATCCCAATAGATTTTAAAGAAACCTCTTTATAATCAGTCTCCTCAATAGTTATTTCTAATTCAGCACCGTAAGGTATTTCAATTACTCCGGTTACCATTGGAAGCTTTGGTTTACCAATTTCTCCAGTATAGGCATAATCTCTCAAAGTTAGAAGGGCAAATTCTTCTCCTGTACTATTTTTCATAAAATCTGTCTTTGCAGTCCTCCATTCAAGACCATAATCATCGAGTGTAATATCGACAAAATTATCAGAAAATGATGGTGCAACAATATGTGTCTTTACTGGATTGGCAACCCCTTTAACAAACGAAACCCATTTCCCTTCCGAAAATGACGACAACAACAGAAGTAAAAATAAACTCATTTCTTCCTCCTATTCATGTTTTAATTCTGCCCCACAGTTTTCACAGTACCATGCATCAGGTTTGTTCTTAAATCCACACTTGGGGCAAACAATATATTCTCCTTCTTCTTTACCCTCACCAACCCCCAACTCCTTTTCCAGGCCAGCAAGCCAATCTTCTTCTGTTTCTTTTGATTCTGCTTTAGGTTCTTCTGATTTTTGTACATCTGGTTTAACAGCCTCCTCCTCTGGAACAACTTCATTTAATTCCTCTACAGTGGCTTCTTCACCAGTAAAAATCTCCTCCGCAAGCTTTTCTCCCTCCGGCACCTCGGGTAGGACCTCTTCGGGTGCGGATGCTTCTCCAGAAACATCCTCCTTCTCTTCCCCTTGAAGAGGGATATTTATACCTTCCTCAATTGAGATCTCCGTTTCTTCCTTTGGCGTCTCACCCACAATAGAAGAAAGTTCCTCCTCTTGCTTCTTGAGCTCTTCAAGTTCCTGTTCCAATTGACCTATTCTATTCTTTAACTCCTCCGTCAATGAATTATACTGGTCCTCTGTGTACTCTCCAACTGAATACCTGAGGTCTATCTCCTCAAGCTGTTCATCAAGTGATGTCTTCTGAGATTCAATATCTTTAATCTTTGCAAGGCACTCTTCAAGCTGGGAGGACAACTCCCCTGATTTCTCACTAAGTTGTTTCTCTATCTCTTTCAATTTCTTTTCATAGTCACCCTTTACCTTATTAAATACACTTTCTTTTACAGTTCCCTTTTTCTCTTCAAGTAACTGGAGTTTGTTTAAAAGGTTTTTCCTTTCCTCTTGAAGATTAATTATTTCATCTTTCATACCTTCCTCCCCTTTGTTAATTTATAAATATAACAAATGCCCGTCTCAAGGGTTCTAAAACCTGTTTTTATTTTCTTCTCCCATTCCAAAACTTCATCATTATAAGACACGAGTTTAGCATAAGAAATTTTTTTTTCAAGTAGAAAGTAATTATTTAAGAGAAATTTTTTTATCCCCATTTTTATAAGTAGCTTTCGTGCATTCTCCCTTCCTAACGACTTTATGATGCTGAGTATCATAAAGTCCCTATTCAAAAGGTGGATCAACATATCCTTTTCTTGAAGATAATAAAAGAGGGATAATGTTTTTTTTATATCACCACGGTAAATTGACTTTATAATCTGAAAGATAGCATCCTTCCTTCCACCCGTTGCAATAATATCTTCGACGTTTATAACTTTCTTGTCTCCTAACTCAATGAATCTTTCCAGTTCAGATGATATTGAATCTCTATCATTACCGTAAACAAAAATAAGCAGAGAAATAGCCTCATCTGTTATCTCCAAACTATGTTTCCTCACATAACTTTTTATCCAATCAGGAAGATCATTCTCATAAAAAGTCCTGAATTCTGCAATAAGCGTATCTGTAGTATCGACAAACTTAAAAGGCATTTTATCGGATATAAATAAAATTTTATAATCTTTATTGAATTTTCTGCCAATCACAATATCTTTTATTGTTTTTTTTATGTTTTTTTCATACTGCGAATATTGATATACTACAAAGATTTTTTTCGGGGAGAAGAAATCATAAGAAGTTAAAAGAGACGGCAATTCAGATGCGTTTTCATCAAAAATGCTCAGAACCTGATATTCTTTTTTCAAGTCCTTCAAAAATTCAATAGCATTTTTTTGAGAATACTGCTCCCCTATAATAAAGAAGAGTGCATAATCTTTTTTCTTTATTTCCTTCCTAAAATCGACTATATTACCAACTTTCATCTCTATATTATTATAATATGAAGAAATATAAATAAATCAAGAAAATAAAAACGGGGCCGACGAGACTCGAACTCGCGACCTCCGGCGTGACAGACCAGCGTTCTAACCAGCTGAACTACGGCCCCATTTATCTGACAAAATTTATGCAAACTTTCCTGATTGTCAAGTGTTTTATAATTTCTTGAGATTATTATAAAATAATGTCCAAAGTTTTATCAAAAAGAATATCACATAAGACAAGGTAGAAGAAGTATATAACAAAAAGCGAGGTAGGGGTCGATATAGAACGAAT
>CAZQRW010000081.1:0-5353 GCA_964596115.1 uncultured bacterium | reverse complement strand
TCCACTTCTCCACTTTAGGGGTAAAAATAACTTCCTCTCCCTATAAAAAAGAAAAATATAAGAATGGATACAGAAAAGAGACTTGCAAAAAGACTTAATTTCCTACGAAAATCAATATATATTTCATATGGAAATATAAATGAAGCAATGAATACCCTTTCGTGTGGATCCTTATATAAGGCAATAAGGAAAACAATATTAAATCTAAAAGGCAACATATTATGGTCACACATATGTATTTTCTATGTTTTTTTATTCAATTTCTGTTTGACAGATATATGATTTTCTATTAAAATTCATAAAAAGGAGGTTTTTATGGGGGAAGACATAAAAATAAATATATCCGATTTAAGGTCCTTTATGGTAAATGTTTTCCAGAAACTAAAGGTAAGTGAAGAGGATGCAAAGATTACTGCAGACGTTCTAATTGCATCAGATAGAAGGGGAATCGCCTCCCATGGAACAGCCCGTTTGAGAAGATATGTTAATGGTATAAAAAACGGCATTATGATACCTGATGCAACAATGAAAGTCCTCAAAGAGACCCCTGTTACAATGCTGGTAGATGGTAATGGAGGTCTGGGACAACCCGTTTCGTATAAAACTATGAAAAGGGTTATTACAAAGGCAAAGGAGAATTTTATTTCCTTTGCTGCTGTAAAAAACTCCAATCATTTTGGAATCGCCGGGTATTATTCGATGATGGCTTTACCGGAAAACAATTTAATAGGCATTTCTATCACCAATTCTGCTCCTCTGGTTGTGCCGACAAACGGAAGAAACTTTGTCTATGGAACAAATCCTATCTCATTTGCAGTACCAGCTATGAACGAAAAACCATTTGTCCTTGATATGGCAACAAGCACTGTCCCAAGAGGAAAACTTGAGGTATACAACAGAGCGGGAAAGGAAATACCCCTCGTTTGGGCTACAGATGAAACAGGGACACCCACTTCTAACCCTGCAAAAGTGCTCAAGAATTTACTTGAAAGAGTTGGCGGGGGTTTGCTACCGTTAGGTGGTGCTGAAGAACTTACAGGTGGACACAAGGGTTACGGGTTAGGGGTTCTTGTCGACATATTCACAGGAGTCCTATCTGGAGGAAGTTTTGGCTTACAGGTGTATGGGAAAAAAGGGAAACCACCTGATGTATGTCATTTCTTTGGTGCAATAAGAATTGATGCATTTATTCCCATGGAAGAATTTAAGAAAAAAATGGATGAATTCCAGAGAATGCTCAAAAATTCTGAGAAGGCAAATGGTAAAAATAGAATATATATACATGGTGAAAAAGAATGGGAAAACGAGGATAAACATATAGATTTTGTAGAACTATCCCAAAAGGTAGTTGACGACATTAAGAATATTGGTAAGGAGTTAAGTCTGGAAATACCCTTTTGATAACCTGTCTCTGAAATCTGACATTATCAAAAGAAAATAACGATGGGGAGGAAAAATGGGATTTGTTAATACCAGGTTAATCCTAAAAGAGGTTGCACGTAAAAATATAGCTGTAGGTGCATACAACGTATACAATCTTGAAACAGCAAAGTCTATTATTGAAACCTGCAATACTATGGGGATTCCTGCCATAATACAGCTATCGGAAGGGGCAATAAAATATGGAGGGGGAGAAACACTTGCAAAACTGATAATAAACCTTGCGGAACGGACAAATGTACCTATTTCATTACATCTTGATCATGGAAAAAGTAAAGACGTTGTCATCCAAGCAATCAGGTGGGGCTTTTCGTCTGTAATGATTGACGCATCTTCTCTTCCTTTTGAAGGAAATCTAAAACTTACAAAGGAAGTTGTAGAAATATGTAAACCAGCAGGGGTCACAGTTGAGGCAGAACTGGGCAAAATTGGTGGAACAGAGGAAAATATATCTGTATCAAAAAGGGAGGCTTTTTTAGTTGATCCTGAAGAAGCCGAGATTTTTGTAAAAGAAACGGGTATTGATTTCCTTGCGCCTGCCATTGGGACTTCACACGGCGCCTTTAAATTTAAAGGGGAAGCAACACTTGCTATTGATAGGCTTAAAGAGGTTAAGAAAAGAACAAATATTCCACTTGTCCTACATGGGGCATCCTCACTTCCTGAATGGTTACTTAGGGAGGCAAAAAAGTCAGGTATACAAATTCCCGGTGCAAAGGGTTTGCCCTACGAAGAACTTCAAAAAGCAGTAAAGAACGGAATCAACAAGGTAAATACAGACACAGACATTCGTATCGCATTCCTTACAGGGATGAGAAATTACCTATTTGGGCATCCTGATATTATTGATCCGAGAAAGGCATTTTTAGAGGGTATGCTTTGGATTAGTAGAATCGTTAAAGAGAGAAATGAAAAAATCTATCTATTAAAATAACCTTATATTAATAATAAACAAAAAACTCCTTGACAAAACAAATATAGAATTTATCCTTATTCATATGGTATTTATATCAAAAAATTTCAATTTTCCTTTTGTATTCGTATTTCTTTCCAGCAATGGAAATATTTCACCTTTTACTGTAGCGAAAGAAAGTAATCTATCAAAAAATAGGATTCATGGGAAAATATGTTTACTGAAATAAGAAGATTAAGGCAGATAATTACAACTTTTGCTCGTTTCGGCCTATTCTTGTATCTCCAGAAATTACCCAGACTGAGAAAATTCATACCCAGGAAAATAGAAGAGGAGATGTCATTACCAGATGGATTGAGAATTGCGTTGGAATCACTTGGCCCTACATTTATAAAAATAGGACAGCTACTTTCCTGCAGAGTAGATATTTTCCCTCAGAATATAATAAATTCTCTCTCAAAACTTCAGGATAGGGTGGAACCAACAAAATTTGAGATAATGAAAGATGCACTAAAAAATGAACTCGGAGGAAGATACAAATTTGTCGAAAAAATCGATAATACACCTGTCGCATCAGCCTCCCTCTCTCAGGTGTACCGGGGAAGAATTCTTGGAGAAAATGTTGTCTTTAAAATAAAAAGACCTGGAACTGATAGAATCATACGAACAGATTTCAGAATACTTTATCAGATTGCAAGAATGGTTGAAAACAATATCAAGGAGGTTTCCTGGGTAAAACCAAGTGAATTTGTTCAGGAACTAAGAAAAAACGTATTAATGGAAACAGATTTCAGAAAAGAAGTAAAAAACATTCTGGAATTCAGAAAAAAAATGAATAATGAAAATGGAATACTCATACCGGAAGTGATGGATGAATTCACAACTGGAAATCTCATCGTTATGAAAGAAATATCAGGCAAAAGGTTATATGAAATAAAGGATAAAGCAAAAAGGAAAGAAATTGCAGAGAGAGGCGCCGGTTTTGTCTTGAAGCAAATATTCAAAATGCGTATATTCCACGCAGACCCACACCCGGGCAATATCTTAATCACTCCCAAAAACGAGATTGCTTTCCTTGATTTTGGACTGGTAGGTAAACTGGACAGTATTACTGCCGATATTTTAAGCGGAATAATACTTGCAATAATGGAAAGAGACACCTTTTACCTCTACAAGCTTTTGAAAGATATAGGAATAATAGGAGAAGAACAAACTATTTCTAAGGTTGAAAATCAGATGAAAGCCCTGATAGATGAGTATGTTGACAAACCGATGCAAGATATAGATACAAGAGAGGTAATCTCGCAGACAACGACAATGTTAAGAAGACTCCACATAACTATGCCTACAAATCTTTTACTCCTGGCAAAAACAATATCACAACTTGAAGGCGTTGCAAGAATGCTTGATCCCGATTTTGTTTTAGCAGAGTACCTCAAACCTTATCTGAAATCTATATATATGGAAACATTTTTTCCCCATGATATTGGAAAAAGTACGATCAAAGCACTGCGAAGACTGAGGGATTCTGCTTCCTCCATTCCAAGGATCATTTATTATATCCAGGACTGGCTTGACAGGGGCAATCTCAGATTGAGAATAGAAAAACAGGAAGATATAATAAAATCAATTGAGGGTGCATCAACAAGGATATCAATAGGTATTATCACTGCCTCTATCATTATTGGTTCTGCGTTCATTATAAGGGGTCCAAAGAGATTAATTCCCTTTGGTATTTTTGGTTTCATTCTTGCAGGCATATTTGGAATCTGGTTTCTTTATAGACTAATAAGATACAAAGAATTTTAGATATAGTATGAAAAATAGAAACTTGTTTAAGATTACTAAAAATTTAATTTACCTGAATCATGCCTCCACAGGGATAATGCCAGAGCCTGCAGTCAAAAAAATGGTATCTGTCATAAATGACTTTCAGTTACAGGGAGATCCTGGTATTGAATATCAAAACAAAATACTTAATGCCTGCAGAGAAAGAATAGCAGCACTCCTTAATGGGAAACCAGAAAACGTTGCATTTACCTCCAATACCTCTCAGGCAATTTATATTGCGCTTGTGAACATACCATTTAAAACAGGAGATGAAATTATTGTTATGGAAGAATGCTTTCCTGCTGCAAAATATATTGCTGAATACAATATACCTAAGATAACTGTAAAATATCTCTCCTTTTCAGAAAAAAATCCCGTAGAGGTTGTAGCAAATGCAATCAATAAAAAGACAAGGGCAGTTATAGTAGACTATGTACAATATTTTACAGGTGAAAAATTACCACTGAGGGAACTCTCTGATTATTTAAGAAAAAAGGGTATTTTTTTCATCGTTGATGGGATACAGGCACTTGGTTCAATAGATATTGATGTTGTAAGTGAAAAAGTAGATATTTTCGCCTGTGGCGGTTCAAAATGGCTGAATGGCCCCCATGGGACAGGTTTTTTTTATATTAGTCCTTACATCTTTGAAAGGATGAAAAAGGTTCATACAGGTTGGTTAGGTGCACCCTGGAAGAATTTCAATGATTTTAGTATTTTACCAGAGCCATTCCGTGATGGAAGAAGATTTGAATTGGGGACCAGGAATATCATCGGAATAGCAGGCCTCTCAGAAAGCATAAAGCTTATTTTAGATTATGGACCCAAAAATATAGAAGGCAAAATAGGAAGGCTTAATACCATTCTTCTAAATGGACTAAAGGAAAAAAAATATCAGATACTTACACCTGAAGATAGAATAGCTGGGATAGTAACTGCAAGACCAAAAAACAGCACTGCTGAGAACGTATATAATAGATTGAAGGAAAATAAAATAATTATCTCCCTCAGGAACAACGCCCTCCGTTTTTCCCCACACTTCTATAATACTGAAGAAGAGATAGATTTTGTATTAAAGGTTATTTAAGAAGTTATCCTTTAGAATTAAGCAAATTTATCTTATTACAAACACCTTGTATATCTTCTCTATATGTTCTCCCTTCTTTATTA
>CAZQRW010000080.1:0-5546 GCA_964596115.1 uncultured bacterium | reverse complement strand
TATATAGGCTTGATAGTAACGGAGAGATAATTGGTAAAATTCCGGTTAGATGGGAAGATAATAGTATATCAGTAGAAATATTGACAAAAATTCATAAGTCTTGTTATTACTTATTGAGAAGTCATTAGTGATACATCTCTATGTTGACAATTGTATAATTTCTGGTAATATACATTACTAAAAAAGGAGTCATTATATTGAATAAGGAGGAGTATATCAGTTTGAAAGAATTGTGGAGAATTTTGCTGATAAAAAAATGGCAAATTATTTCTGTGTCTTTGGGCGCAGCAATAATTGCAATGGTTGTGAGTTTTTTTCTCCCCAAAACTTTTACAGCAGAGGCAGTTCTTTTGATGCCAGAGGCTGCTTCAGGATCATCTGCTTTATCCAGTCCTTTAGGATTGCTCAGTCCCAGATTTACTTCGCAGCAAGGCTTATCTTCCCAGGTTATAAAGGCACTTTTGGAAAGTAAAAAATGCTTAGAGAAGGTTGTAAGAAAATTTAATCTAAATAAAGTTTATAAATCAAAGAATACAGAGAATACCATAGATTTATTAAGCCAAAGAACCAAAATTGGTATTTTTAATTTAACAGGAGAAATCAGAATTCAAGTAAAGGATAGGAGCCCTCAACGGGCAGCAGAAATATGTAACTATTATATTTCAATGATAGATACAATGAATATCCGGCTTAAACTTACAAGTGATAAATCACTAATAAAAATACTTGATTTTGCTTCTCCTCCAAGGAAGAAATCTTCTCCAAAAATAAAAATGAATATGATAATTGCCTTTTTAGTTGCATTCTTTATAATAACCTCATATTATGCCTTTTCAAAAAGAGATTAATAAAATTGCTGTATTTCTTGTAGTTTCCATTTTAATTTTAAGTATTTTATTACCAGCTATCAAATTTAAATATGCTATATTAATAACTTCTTTGGTGTCTTTGGTCTTTTTGATATTTTTTTCTCCAGGAGGCATATGGTTGGTAATTTTATTTGTGCTTTTTATTGGTCCCCTTTTGCCATATACATATCATTTGACAAAATTCTATGAACCTCATTTTGGAGGAGCATATCCCCATTTTGTTATTACACCTGTTTATGTCGCATTTTTGTTAAGTGTATTACTTCTCTTTATATTCTATAGACAGAAATTAAGTAATATAAAGATAGAAAAATCAATATATATATGGATTTTTTTCTCTATTTACTCTCTGTTAATTTCATTTATTTCTGCTGTTAATATAAAGGCTTCATTTTATGAATCACTTAGAATGCTTGTGGCTGGAGCCATTTGTATCACAGTTTATTATTTGATTGATTCAAACGAAAAGTTAAATAAAATTATGATAATTATAGGAATGATACTGCTATTAGAAAGTTCAATTGCATTTTTGCAGGAATTCTCTATACTCCCGAATGATTTGTTATTTGGAGAATCACACAGTGCCTCCAGGTTAATTTATGCTACGCAGATTTTTAGGAGACCTGCAGGAACTTTAAGAGAAACCAATACCCTTGCAAAATTTTTGTCTATGTATGTTCCTATTTTTCTTATTCTAAGTACAGTTACGAAGGAAAAGATAAAAAAGATGTTCTTCTTTTTGGTTTTAGGTTTTTCAGTATTAGCTCTTTTTATGACCCTTGGGCGCTCAGCGATAGTTGCGACTATCTTAGGCTCTTTTTTCAGCTTTTTTCTTTTAGGAAAGTTTGCAAAGGAACATTTGCCTTCTAAGAAACTTATAATCTCTGGTATATCTGTAATAATAGTTTTGGCGGCTATAGTCACTGGTTTATTATTCCAGTTACTATACCTCAGATTTATAGTTTTTGGATTGTTGACTGTTGGGGGAAGATTAGCGCAATACCAGAATGCCCTCCATATAATATGGAGACATTTTTTCCTGGGTGTTGGTTTAAATAACTATACTTATGCAATGATGATGGAAGATGTGAGTGGCATTGCGGCAGCTACACCTCAATTCCCTGCGCATAATTTATATCTCCTGTATTTTGCAGAGACAGGTATTTTTGGAATATTTCTCTTTCTGACATTTATAATATTATTTTTTTTAAGAGGAATCAGAGTTTTGAATTCATTTAACTTAGATGAAGTCTCTTTGGCTGTTATCGCTGGAGGTCTGGGGGGATTCTCCTCTATATTAATACAGAGTTTGTCAGGTTGGGGGGTCAGATCTATTAGTTTATTTAGTGTATTTTTTTTCTTAGGTATAATAATATCTTCAATAAATAATATAAAAACATCTATGTGTAATAATCAATTATGAGAAAAGAGAAAGTTGTTTACATTGTTTGGGCTTCTCCAAGAACAAGAGCAAAGGAACTTTCTAAAAAGTTTAATGCACGTTTGTATGGTTTTTTCTTTTCTTTGCCTCTCCCAGTCGTATTAAGATATTTAATCAGTACGATTAAATCTTTGCTGATTCTTATAAGAGAAAAGCCTGATTATATAATCGCGCAGGTTCCACCAATTTTTCTTCCATTCATTGTATTCTTCTATTCTTTATTTTTTGGCGGTAAATATTTATTTGATGTTCATTCTGGAGAAATTATTGACAAAAAATGGCGATATTTTCAGCCTTTAAGAAAATTTTTATTTAGACGAGCATTCCTGATTTTAATGCATAATAGTTCAAATTTTAAAAAAATAAAAAATTGGAAAGTAAACGCATTGGTGCTAAATGACCCGATACCAATCCCTCCAGATGTAAAATCTGAGAAATTATGTAATAATTGTAAGGAGGTAGTATTTATTTCAACATTTGGAATTGATGAACCTTTTAATGAGTCTTTGGAGGCTGCAAATATTCTTAAAAAGGAGAATGGTAATAAATGGCTATTTATATTTACTGGAGATTACAAATCAGCTAAGTTTTTACAGAAACATAAAGATATTATATTTACAGGTTTTGTAAATTACGACAAATATTGGAGTATTTTGAAGGGAGCCGATGTAATAGTATCATTAAATAAAAGAAAGGATGTTATTACGTGTGGATTATGGGAGGGTGTTGCCCTCGAAAAACCTGTTGTCACAAATAATTATGGATGTATAGAAGAATTATTTGGGGATGCTTTAATTTACACTGGTAACGACGCTATTACTATTGCCAATGCAGTAAGAAATGCATTTCTTAAAAGAAGCATTATTAAAAAGAAAATAAAAGATAGAAAAATAGAGATAGAGAAGAGATGGAGAGAAGTATTCTCTATGATTTTAAATTCTATGGAGAAAAAATGAGCTGGGATAAGTTAAAAAAAATTACATTCCTAAGATTTAATATCTTAAAAGATTACTTAACAGTTTCTTCAAGTTTACTCATTTCCCGTATATTAGGAGGATTAATAACAATCTTAATTGCAAGATCGTTAGGCAATATTGGATTTGCTTCATTCTCAGCAGGTTTCTTTATAATGACAATACTTGGCAATTGTACTGCTGGCATAGATAAAACATTTGTTTTTCAATTTGTAAGCCTTAAGGGGAGAAGGAAAGAATCTATTTTATCACTCTATACCTTATTAAAGCTTTATATATTGTTGTTGATAATGGTTGTTACAATTTTAATATTGTTTTTTTTCAGAAATTCTTTTAACTTTGATGTTAGATTCGCAATATTTGGAGCAATCTTTTCAGTCTCTTTTTGGATTCTTACTTATATCTCATCTATATACCAAGCATTACAGAAATTCAAGTTATATGGTAAAACGCAGATAATATATTATCTCGCTGTTTTTTTAATGGTTATGACTCTTTTCCTTCTAAAGTTCAATAATGGTTACTTATATTTATTTGTTTATTTTGTAGGCGCGCTTGTTCTGGCAATTTTTTTGTTGCCTTTTAAAAATCTAAAAATTATTTCTTCCCAAAAAGGACTGGCAGAATTACTGCAAAAAGCAAAGTGGCTTATTTTGTCAGAAATTGTTTGGTTAATATTTGTAAGATTAGATTATTTTACAGTATCACAGTTTATAAGTCCGGTTGAGTTGGGCAATTATGCCCTTGCCCTGAGAATGATAAATGTCATTATGATTTTTGTGAGTTCTCTAAGCCTGTATATACTACCAAAAGCTGCTGAAATAGACTCATTAAAGAAATTGAGAAAATTCTGGAAGATTAGTTTAGGCATCGGTATTTCATTAATTGGATTTAATATAATATTATTTTTACTTGCTAAACCGATCGTACTTATTTTCTTTGGAAGAGAATATCTTCCAGCAGTCAAGTTTTTCAGATTAATGATATTGGCATACTTGCCTACAATCTTTTTTCCACCATTTAAATACCTTATTTTAAGATTCAGTAAAAAAATACATTATTTCATTTTCAACGGTATATTATTAGCAACCTATTTAATATTTCTGAGGATGTTCGAATTGAAGTTTGGATCTAATGGCCCAATATTCATAAAAGGTTTAAGTTTTCTGGCGACCCTATTATTTGGCGTAACATTGTATTTAACAAATAAGAGAAGAAATTTAAAGTAGGCTTTGAAGGAGCTTATAATTTTCATCTAATCTGTTTAAATATTCATTGCGATTAATGAATATTGAGTGTTGTAGCTTTTCAAAATTATCATAAATTTTTTCGGTTCGATTAAGAAAGGATTTAGTACTAAAATCATCGATAGTAAGCGTAAAATCATTCATATTTATATAATTCATAAAATCGATAATCTTCTTTGAGTAAGAGATTGCAATCATTGGGGTTAATGATGAAAACGAGAAGATTAAAGAGTGCAATCGCATACCTATAGTTAAAACGGTTTGTGCGTATATTGATTTTAACTGATCGAACGTAGGCACTTTTTGCAAAATGAAAATATTTTGCTTATGATTCATTTTTGAGGCTACATAATTCATTATGTCTTTATCATTGTCAAAAGGAACTGTACGGAATGGAAGAAATAGAATTTTTGCGTTAAATTTTTCAACTATAATATCAAGAGAATAAGCAAGAACAGAAAGGAAGTTGTTAAATGATTTCTCATTGGTTTGGAAATATCCTTTCTCAAACCAATTTCGAAGACTGACTACGATAAGAGGTTGATCGATATTGAAGTTTTTTTTACCCTTCCTATTGGATAATAATAGGACAGCCGGATCACCAGTGACATATATTTGTTTTTGGACTCCCAATTCTTTTAATCTTTCTTTAGAATATGGATCTCTTACAGTCAAAATATCAAATTGATTAAGAATTCTTTTTAATAGGTCTCTTGATTCATTAAATATTATATTTTCAACTCCTGCTGAGTATAGCATAGTTTTATATTTGTTTTTTAAACCTACCATTGGTATTTCCATAAAATTTTTAAGTGCAGTAGATGTATTCCCGTAATCTTTCAGTATCCCACCTCCTCCCAAAATTAGGATAGAAGAAAAACTCCTACTGTTTAAAAAGAATTGTGCCTTCTTGAATATATAAGGATGAACTGAAGTTTTTTTGTAATCGTTATAGATGAGATCGGGCTTTTTGCTAAGGATTATTGTTTGATATTCTGATAGCGTTTCTAATTGG
>CAZQRW010000079.1:0-5558 GCA_964596115.1 uncultured bacterium | reverse complement strand
CGTGAATCGTGAAAAAAGAAAAATAACAAAGACAAAGGCGAAAGACATTAACTGCAAGACTCTCATGTCGAAGGGATACTTAGAATGAC
Source organism: uncultured bacterium (assembly GCA_964596115.1). Taxonomy (GTDB): domain Bacteria; phylum Hydrothermota; class UBA3072; order UBA3072; family B12-G15; genus CAZQRW01. The sequence goes on along the minus strand of CAZQRW010000079.1, from coordinate 5,469 downwards.
AACATTGGCAAAAAGACAAACAACAAAAGTAAAATGATATTAATGATGAAATGTAAAAATAAGTTATTTAGATATTAGTCTCGCATTGGCGTCTGCCCTTAAATCGAGTTGCGATGATTTTCCTCTTACCAGATATTGATATCCAAGAAAAGCCACCATTCCTCCATTATCCGATGTGAAATTTTTTTCTGGAAAATAATTCCTTACACCAAGCTCCTGGACTCTTTTCCTCAGCAAAGAATTTGCAGAGACGCCACCAGAAATAGCAACTCTTTCGATGCCTGTCTCTTTGATTGCCCTTTTTAGCTTTATTATAAGTGCTTCTATTGCTACCCTCATAAAAGAGGCGGCTATTTCGGGAATGTCTTTAATCCTTTCCTCTGGGCTTAATTTCTTATAGGCATACAAAACAGCTGTTTTCAATCCACTAAAACTAAAGTCTAATCCAGGTGGGTCGGGAACAGGAAAATTAAATCCAAAAGGATTACCCCTTGCAGCCCACATCTCTATATGTGGACCCCCGGGGTAACCCACACCTATTAACTTTGCAACTTTATCAAATGCCTCTCCACAGGCATCATCGAGTGTTGAGCCCAGAAGTTTGTAATTACTGATTCCATTAACAATGTAAAGCTCAGTATGTCCCCCTGAGGCTATCAAACCCAAAAATGGTTCTTCTGGTATACTTCTACCAATAAAAGGTGAGAAAAGATGTGCCTCCAGATGATTAATACCAATGAATGGTCTTGAAATGCTATAGGATAAGCCCTTAGCAAAACTTAAACCAACAAGAAGTGAGCCAATCAGACCCGGACCATAGGTAGCTGCAATACCATCAATTTCATTAATACTAATAGATGAGTCCTCGATGGCTTTTTTGAATACGGGCAGCATTTTCTTTATGTGATTCCGTGATGCAATCTCAGGAACCACACCACCAAATTGAAAATGAGACAGTTGGGTATATAGAGTACTTGCCAAGACTTTTTCTCCATCGAAAAATGCAACTCCTGTATCGTCACAAGAAGTTTCTACTCCGAGAACAATCATCTTTTTATTCTAATAATTCTTGGCTTTACTTTAATAAGCCTTGTCCCCATTGTAATGGTTGTAAAATTAGAATTTTGTGGAATTGAATCGGGAATAATACTTTCGAGGCTGCCAATCAGACCTTTTGGGCCATAAACATTTACACTTTCAGGACTTGCCTCAAGCCCCTCAGTTAGAATTACCTTTACTCGCCTCACCACAAAGGAATCAATAGAACATTCCAGATTGTCTCTTCCCCTAATAGAATAATTTGTTATCCCAAGCAAGTAGGGAAACTTAATATGACCATAATCTAATGGAACTGTAACCTTTCCAATTTGAGGATTTTTGACTAAAATAGAGGGCTTAACACCCCGTAAAAACAAAAATTGCCTTTTTTTGGCACGTACTAAAAATGTTAATTTTTCCGGGGAGTAGGACAAAACACAGAAATGTTTAGGAGGAATAACCCTTACTGGCAATTCAATTTCTTTCTCTATAACAAGGTTAGTTACGGCATAAAACCAAAGTGCAGAGGCTATTATTAATGAAAAAATAAATATTATGATATTTTTTAATAAATTTTTTTTCTTTGCTCTTTTTCTCTCAATTAACACCTTTCCTTCTCCTTTCTAGCTCTTCTATAATTTGCTCAACAATCTTATGGACTTTAAAATCCATACGGTTTTGACTATTTTCCCAGAATGAATTGAGCCTTACTCCTCTATTTCTTTCATATTCATATGCCTGGAGTAAAAGGTCTATTTTATCGGCTGCCCTAACTATCATTCCTTCAATGCTCGTTCTATCCTCAAATTCAGAGAAATCACTTACCATCCTTTTCTTTATTGTTGGCGGTATAGGAATATCCTCAGAAAATATTCTCTTTTCATCTATTTGAACGTTATCCTTCGCACCAAGCGGTATATCACCAATTATAGACTCATTAAGGTCATGAATTAAAGCAATTCTCAAAACCTTTTCTTTATCGATATTACTAAAGTAGTCGGAGAGCAACATACTTATTAGTGCTACCCTAAAAGAATGCGAAGCAACGGTTTCTGGATTTGTTATTCCTGAAATAACCCAACCAGTCCTGGGGATATTTTTTAACCTGCCAGCAATAAGTAAGAAGTCTAAAATATCAGATGCCTTCAAGTATTACCTCTCCACTTCCACTGACTATTTCTCCAATTTCAATCCCTGCTTTTATTTTTTCTCCTATCAAGACCATACCTATACCCATATTGAAGGTCTTGTACATTTCTTCCATAGGGACATCACCCCACTTTTGCAGCAATTTAAAGATTGGAGGGACATTCCATTTTTTAGCATCGATTATGCAATTTACATTAGGGGGTAAAATCCTCGAGATATTCCCTTTGAAACCTCCACCAGTTATATGGGCTATACCCTTTATGTGGTTCAACATTGGGTATACATCTTTCAAGTAGGATGTATGGGGAACAAGGAGTGTTTCACCTATTGTAGAGGAAACCTCTGGAATATATGCATTTGGTTCTAAACCCATTTTCTCAAATACTATTTTCCTTGCCAGGGAATATCCATTTGTATGAAGACCGGAAGAGTATAATCCAAAGACTTTATCTCCTGGTTGAATATGCTCACCTGTAATTACTGCATTTTTATCCACTATTCCCACAATGAAGCCTGCAATATCGAAGTGGCCTGAAGGATAGACATCAGGCATCTCTGCAGTTTCGCCACCTATTAATGAGCAATCATTATCTATACAGGCTTCAGAAACTCCTTCAATAAATTCTATAAGGATTTTATTATTGATCTTATTCGCCGCAAAATAATCAAGGAAAAAAATTGGATAAGCCCCCATAGAAAGTATATCGTTCACACAATGATTCACTATATCAGCCCCAAGGCCTTTGTATCTATGCATTAAGTGCGCAACAATTACCTTTGTCCCTATACCATCAGTACTACTGATAAGAATTGGGTTATTGATTTCCTTTGGAATCTTGTAAGCCCCTGCAAATAGACCAACATCACTTAAAACATTCTTATTGAATGTTTTTTTTGCAAAATTTTTTATTTGATTTTTAGCCCTGTTGGACTTACCTGTATCAACACCTGAGTCTTTATAGAGCATTAAATTCTAGTTTGAGCCTTCTTCAAATATTTTTTAGCCCTTACATTATTCGGGTCATATTTTAATATCTTTTTGAAAAGATTATATGCCTCTTTATATTTACCCTGCAGATATAGTTTAACGCCTTTTTTATACCAGCTTGTTAGTACCTTCTTGCTTGGCTTTTGTACCTTTTTTGCAGTAGTAACTTTCTTCTTTTTAGAGGGCTTCTTTACACGTTTTTTAGTTATTGTTGTTTTCTTAGAAATTATTTTCTTTAAAGTTGCAATATGGGCGTTGGCAACCTTGTTGGCGGGGTCATATGTAAGGACATCCTGCCATATTAAAATTGCACCACCAGGATTAGAACGTTCTAATCTTGCTGCCTCTTCACTTAAAGATTTAACCTTTTCTTTAATTTTTAAAACTATTTTATCCTTCGTCTGCTTTGCAACAGTATTTTGAGGATTGAGGCTAATGGCAACATTGACTTCTTGTAAGGCATCGGCAAGTTTATCCTGCCCCATCAATGTTATTGCCCTTTCTACATGAGAATTTGAGGCAATCTCTTGAGGGGTTAAGGCCTTGTTTAATCCTATATTGAGGGTGGTCTTCTTCCCTCGCTCCACAGTTATTTTTCCCTTTTTCGTTTTATATCCCTCGGAAATAAAAGAGACATTATATATACCCCTGGCAAGAGCTATATCTAATTCCCCGGAAGAAGGAACTATAAATGCCTTTTTGTAACTACCATTACTAATTGTAACAACACCCGTAAGAGGAGAATTAGTTTTTACGTCAAAGAGTTTTACATAAATACTACCTTCATTCGGTAGCTCCAAAGATTTTGCTTTTATTCCGAAAGATATGTTTACCCTGCTGTGAAGGTCAGGGGTTGTAAAAAGTTCTAATTTTGAAACAGAAATGGTGGAGAAGATAAAACCATTATCAAACCTCAAACCAGCATTACCATTTCTTCCATCAAACTCTGTTATGAGAAATAGGGATGGCAATAGTTTTAATTTTAATCCACCGAAAGCACCAATTGCAAAATCAGGGTGCTGATTTGCTGTATCATTTGGGCCACTTGCGAAGAAAATATCTGTGTTAAAAAATCTACTTCTTGGTCCGTAACCAATAAATCTTCCCCTGCCAAGACCCAGTGTCAATTCCGCTACATTGCCTAAATTTACAGAATTAGAAATATAAGCAGAAAACAATTCTGGGGGTCTCTTTAGATAACGTTCATCAATATAGCCTGAGGTATCACCGATGCCAAGAGGTGAAACATATTTGTCGTAACTAACCCTATCGACACCAAGAGAAAGATTATAATTTTCATCCTTGAATATCATATATTTTGTGTCGAATAGCCAGGTGTTTAGAGTATATTCTGAGAGATAAATTTCAAACCTGCCCAGAGCGATTCCAAAATTCATATCCAGATCAAATCTTGATGGCTCATCTCCAAGTGCGTAACTGGTGTTTGCATTTACATATATACCAGACTTCGCAACATAACCTGTTGGGATATTTATATAACCAGAAATATGCTCATTTTCCCCGAAAAGGGTAAAGCCGAACATTAACGAAAGGAGTAATATCTTCTTCATAACAACCTCCTTTTTTTTATTTTAAACAAATTATAATCTTTGTCAAGTATTTTTTTCCAATTTGATAATTTAATATGACGAATACACTTACTTAATATTTCGGCAGCGGCATTATCCGGACAAGAGTATTTTATCCGTCTAAACATTGTATATTACCCCTTAAACGCGTTGACATTTATACGAAAATTGATACAATACAATTGTATTATGTTTACTACAAATAAAAGGACAGAATGAATGAAAAGAAAAAAAATAGTGGAAAGGTTAGTGAAATTTTCTGAGGCTAATGACGAATGGGATATAAAATTCTGGCAAGAAGCAGGTGTAAATATGATTTTTTCTGCTACCTGGAAAATGATCGAGGAGTATTATAAAATGAAGGGGATTAAAGAAAAAAATGGAAATAAGTTCAGACTACAAAGATCTATTCAGCATATTAAAAAAACATAAAGTAAAATATCTTCTTGTTGGCGCTTATGCAGTAATGTATTATACTGAACCAAGATTCACTAAAGTTCTTGATATTTGGGTTAAATCTGACAAAGAAAATGCAAGTAAGGTTTATAATGCTTTGAAAGAATTTGGTGCACCCCTTATAAATGTTTCCCCTAAGGATTTTACTAAGAAAGAAATTATATATCAGATTGGCGTTGCACCTATAAGGGTTGACATAATGACGAGCTTGCCAAATGTGAGATTCGATACTGCATGGAAGAATAGAAA
>CAZQRW010000078.1:0-6253 GCA_964596115.1 uncultured bacterium | reverse complement strand
ATATAAATGAAGCAATGAATACCCTTTCGTGTGAATCCTTATATGAGGCAATAAGCTTGTAATAATAGAAAATTAACACCGAGTGATTCAAAGAATAACTCAAACACTATTTTACCTTTTTCAAGGAATAAAACTTATAGTTGTTCTGGGTCTGTTAAATTTTTTTTATTTTCAAACTGGGATAGAAAATGTTCTGCGCCCTTCCTTATAACGGGTATTTTACTCTCCTTAATTCTTTCAAGTGCTTTTTTTGCCTCTTCTGATTTTACACTCCCGATAACTTCCAATGCTGAAATTCTTGTGGATTCAGGATACTTATACCCAAAGATACTTTTCTCATTGATAATTTGTTCCATAACAGGAATTAATGAGTCATCATTTATTATTTTTAATGTCTCTAAAAGAATTGTCTTTAACGAATTCTCTTCCTCTGCTCTAAACTTTGATTGTAGCAATCTCCGAGTAACAACATTTATGTTTTTCTTACTTAATGTCTTCTTTATTATTCTTGCAGCTTCCATCTCTACTGCAAATACTGGATCAATTAAATACCTGATATAAAAATTTTCTTCCTCTGCACCTACAATATGAAAAACCGATCTAAGCACTTCAATCCTCACCCTAAAGTCTTCATCTTTACCTGCCTTTTTAAGATCGTCAACATAATCTTTTTCTCCAATTGCACCAAGGATAGTTACGGCGTTCCTTCTAACAAACCACCTCTTATCCTTTAAATAATTTTCTACAACTTCAACAGCCTCCCTTTTTAAAGAAGAAATTATAGTTATAAGTTTAATCCTTACATTTTTATCTTCTGTTTCAATAAGTAAATCCATCAATTGTGGTATAACTTCAGCGCCCATCTTTTTTACTGCCTTTTTAACATCCTCAACGCCACCCTTTTCCCATAGAATTGAGAGAAGAAGATTAATCGTTTCGGGCCTTTTTAGCATAGGCAGGTAATTAATTATGATGGGTCTTTTTTTCTCGTTATTAATTTGATTTGCAAAAAAATCAATTGTATCACTGACAAAGTCTTCCCATTTATTTTCATTTGCCATTAGCGTCATTTCTGTTATCCCTTTTACATAATTTGAGAATACATCAGGATCTTCCTCATGATAACCACTGTTTATTAATAAGTGGAAAATTTTCCTCGAAATTCGAACTTTTTTTGACTCTATTGAATCCTTTAGCAGTGAGAGCAAATTTCCAAACGCTGTATTCCTTACATCTGGAGAATCATCGTCAAGATTGGCAGCAATACTTTCCACAAGGTTTGAGACATGCTTAATTGATAAAGATTCCTTCAATTGCTTTTTTAATCTATCAAATGCCATTTTATTAGCTATGATAAGGCTCTCCTTTTTTCTGGCTTCTTCAATTATTGCTGCACCAATATTAAGATTTCCATCTTGATCTGCTGTAACATTAATACCCTTCTTCTCTTTCAGCAGTCCTATAATCCTTTTGAATCTTGTCTCATTTATCCTTTGTGCTATATTCTTCAAATTAAGTCTGTTAGATTCATCAGACAGATGAGAAGAAATGAGATTTACAAGGTCTAAATCTGACATTGAGTCTATTACTTTTCTAGCCATCTCCCCCATCTCTTTTTCCTTCATAATTCTCAACAAAGCCTTGTCTCTTACCTTAGGTGTTAGTGCTGAAAGTATTCTTGAATATACCAATGATTCAGAAGAAGGATCCAACCCATACTTCTTTATTAAAAATTCTCCAAATACGTTCATTGCGGTAACCAAATTCTCAATATTCTGCTCATTATCATTATCTGCATCTACTTTAAAGAATTCGAGAAAATGTTTTCCTGAATTTTCTCCTCCCATAAGTATAGAATCTACCAACCCTTTCATAGCCTTTTCATCTTTTGCTTTTAATTGAATATCTCCTTCATTCACTCCTTTTCCACCACCACCCCCTTTTCCACCTTTTCCTTCTTCACCTCCACTAACTTTTTCTCCCTTTTCTGCACCGAAAATTTCAAGGATGCCGTCTGCATCAATGACAGCTCCTTTCTTTCTAGAAGTAATAGCTACCTTCACCACATTAAAGAAAATACCTTCAATTCCCCTCTCAATAAGTAAATTATTGGGATCTTTTTCCTTCTTAAATTCCTTTGGGGGATTTAATACCATATCAAGCATCAATTGAATGTCATCCTGTGATGCAGTAGTATCAAACGTTATACTCTCAACTCCTATTCTCTTAAATTTTTTGATTACCCCGGAAACTAATGGTGTAGTGCTGGCCTCTATCTTTATATCTTCTACAATTATTGTATTCTCAAGAAAGACGAGTGAAATATTTTCGACATCCTCTGGTAATGCAGAAAGCACCTCACTAATTTCTTCCACTCTCCCCCTAACCATAGGATGGTCTTTAGGGTAACTTATTATTGCATTCATAGCAAGGCCTATCTTTCTTATGAAATCAAGTATCTGTGATTGTTCAAGCATGCTTTTTTCTCTTTAAATAGTTAAACTTGATATTCTCCCTTGCCTCTGCCTTAGAAAAAACAAATTCTTTCATTCTTGTTGATGTGTCTTGATCAACCCCAATCATTCCTGGTTCAACCAATTTCTCAATTTGAGAGGCTTTAAAAACTGTATCACCTATAACAATCAATGTATCATAAATATCCCTGTCAACACCAATTGAGACGTTTCCATCAGCAATGCCTGTTCTCAAAACTATTTTACTAACAATTCCTCCGCTTATCTTTGAGAAATCTTTTTCTTTAAGAAAATCATTTATTTGAAGAGCGCTTTCCAAAGCAGATTTTACTGAATCATCATTATGTTCTGGATACCCAAATATAGCCATATATTCATCACCAATAAGTCTATTTATAAATCCATTATGGTTTTTTATTATTTTATCTGCTTCATCAAATACGACACCAAGAACATTTGTAATTATCTCAGCATCCATTTTTTCAGCGCTGGAAGTAAAATTTACTATGTCGCCAAACATAATACAAATTTTTCGAATTTCTTTAAAAGATTTTTCCAGAGGGAAAAGAATGGCACCACAATTCTTACAGAAAATATCGATATCAGAATTTTCTATCAGACATCTTGGACACCTTATCAATTATCCTCCTATTTTGTTCTAAATCTAAAAAATTACTTTTCAATTCACCAGAAAGGTATTCCACAATTCCCTGCAGTATTGATTGTGCTTGAGAATAGTATTCCAGCGTTTTCTCTATTTCGCCATTTTTTTCTTCCATCTCCCCCAATAAAAAAAGTGCATCTTTTATAAGTATAGGGGAATTTAATTCTTTAGCCTTTGTCGCTGCTTTGGTGCCAAGTTCCTTAGAATTTTCTAACTTGGCAAGCAGAATAAGAAATCGTATATTGTTGACTCTGTCATTTATTATTTCTGAGGTCCTCAGTCCTTTCAACACAGTCTTTGAAGCCTTCTTCATCATACCCAAATCAATGTAAACCAGAGAAATATAGTAGAGTGCCAAAACAACATCAGGTTTTGAGCCTATAACTTCTGCTTCTTTCAGCGAGTCTGAAAGTGAATTAATGGTTTCCTTTTTATTATCTGCAAATTTGGCATAAGAAAGATATATATTTGAACGTATGTTGTAAACCCTATCGCCTATTTTTTTTGAAAGATTCACAGACTCTTCAAAAAAAGAAATAGCATTTGGCAACATACCTATTTCAAGATAAAGAATACCCATTAACAAACGTAACTCTACTTCTGTCCTTTTATTTCTAACTATATTAAGGGCAAATCGCAATGTTTCATAAGAGAGTTGGTAATTCCCAAGCTTAATATGGAGCTCAGCTATATTTTTTAGTGTCTGCGTCTGCTCTTCCAAATTACCGATCTTCTTCCAGAGATTAAAGCTATTATTATAATAAATAAGGGATGTAAAGAAATCACCCCATTGAACAAAAAGATACCCAATATTTGATTGAATTCTTGGAAGAAGATACTCTATTTTTTTTGATTCTGCCAATTGTTTAGCCCTTGTCAAAAATTGGAGAGAAATGTCATACTCACCCTTATATAAATGAGACATCCCAATGCCCTCAATAGAAGTAATAACACTAATGCTGTTCTGGTCTTTCACTGAAATTTTTATTGATTTATCAAAATACTGTATAGCTTTTTCAAATTCGCCAATAACATTGTAAAGGTTGCCTATGCTCTCCAAAACAACCGGTATATCTTTTTTTCTGTTTTCAACCTCTTCCATTAACTTAATAGCCTTCTGGTATTCTTCAATGGCTACCTCATTTGCATAAAATCGCTTTGCTTTCTCAGCTGAAAGAAGTGTATAATCTATTGCCTTCTCAGTTACACTTGCATTTAAATAATGATATGCAAGTATTTCGTAAAAATCCTCAATCCTATCCATATGATATTTTTCGATACTCTCTGCCGCAAGTTTATGTAATCCTTTTCTCTCCTCCAAAAGTATTGAGTGATAGGCAACCTGTCTAACAAGAGAGTGAGCGAAGTATGCAACCCCATCATTTACGTAAAGAATGCCATAATCACAAAGATCTTGAATATTCTTTTTTATATTTTCACCTATGATTCTTTCTAAGGTTTCGATATAAAATGATATTCCCATTACTGAACAAACAAAAAGGAATGATTTCAATTTAGAGGGAAGGCTATCAATCCTCTCCATTATTACACTATAAACAGATTGAAGAATCTCTTTCTCCCATATCTCTTTTCCAGGATTAGCCATTTTATACCGAATTATTTCAACTATGAAAAATGGATTACCATTAGTCTTTTCAACTATAAGGTCAATTGTTTTGTCATCAAATAGCTTATATTGTTTCAACACTTTTACAGCATAGTCTCTCGGTAATCCACCAATCCTAACCACTTCTTTATCAATGGAGTCCATTAATTTGTCCTGTTTAGGCAATGAAACAAACACATACATCATTGGGACCTTCTCAGTAATAATTGCCTGACTTATCACTACTTTTGAACTTCTATCTATATCCTGATAGTCATCCAGCACCATAACTGCTTTCTTTTTGGCCAGGGCTTTCATAAGATTTACAAATGAGAAGGTTATCCTTTTTTTCCGTTGAGAAAATGGTATAAATGTTACTTTACTCTGAGCCTCTTTAATAGAAAATAAATACTCAAAGAAGACCGCCTCTTCAAGAAGAGAAGGGTCAAGCTCGTGAAGTCCATTTTCAATTTTTTTTATCATTAATCCTTCAGAATCTGCAGGAAGTATATTAAATAATCGTGTCAATAATTCTTTAAAGGGTTTGTAATGAATTGTACTTCCTTCTCTAAAGCAACTTAAATGGTATATTGGGACACTCTTATCCTTACGGAATTTTTTTATTATACTTGTTTTACCCATGCCATGATCACCAATGACTAAAACGTTTTTATTCTTTCCCTCTCTTATGTACCCCTCAAGAGTAGCATCAAGCAAGGCTATTTCTTTCTCCCTATCAACAAATGGGAAAGATTTTATCTTTGCTTTTCCAATCTTACTGTAACCTAAGAGTCTATAAACCCTCACAGGGTCCTTCTTACCCTTTATTTTCATATCTTTACCTTTCTCAAACTTGAATATGTCTTTATAAACCTTTACTTCAGACCCTGTAGTATATATATCTTTGTCACCTCCAATTGAACAAAGCCTGGCAGCAAGATTTACCGTATCCCCAATAACTGTAGCATACTTGCTTTGTTTGTGTCCAATAATACCATAATAAACAAAACCTGTGTTAATTCCTATCCTTATATTTAGAACGGGATCATTCATTGATATACTTTTCAATTCTTTATGCCACTTTCTTGCAAGATTTTTGACATCCAGCGCAAATCTATACGCCCTCTCCTCATCGTCTTTATGGACCTTCGGAACACCGAACAAAACCATTATTCTGCGTAACCAATGAAATTTATAGACGCTACCTTCGTATTTATTCGCAAGCTCTTCAATTTCAAAAAGGTATCCCCATATTAATTCCCCTTGATCACTCAATGAAACAGAGGAAAACTGAGTATAAAAATTTGTTAATTCAACAAATACAACGCTGCATTTTTTTCTGATTCCCTTACTTATTATCTTTCTCGTTCTCATCCCCCTTTCAAATTATATTTTACAAATTTTTATTATTTTGTCAATAAAACTATTTTTATTATTTTACATATTATTAGATTTATTTTTTAAAAGAGAAACTTTTCGTTTTAATTGGAGAATAAGAATTCGTTCTAT
>CAZQRW010000077.1:0-6385 GCA_964596115.1 uncultured bacterium | reverse complement strand
GGAGAGAAGCGAGGTAGGAGAGAAGCAAGAAGATAAGCAAGGTAAAGGAGGATGAAAGGCAAAAGGAAAAAAGTAATTTTTTAATTGACATTTGTAATACTTACTTAATAATAAGTTAATAAAAAAAGGAGGCAGTTATGTATTACTATTCTAAAAGATTTATCTCAGTGGCATTTGTGATTTTCTTCTTTTCTCTTAATCTATTCTCTCAATCCCAGTATGTTGTAAAAGACGATTTCAGGGTCAATGATGATACAACAGGTAATGATAATTACATTCCCACTGTAACCCTGAGTAAGAACGGAAATGGGATGGTGGTATGGCAGGACGGTAGAAATGGGGAAATCAATATCTACGGCCAGGTATATGATAGTTTGGGTATCCCTTCCGGTCCCAATTTTAAGGTAAGCCAGAACACCGGGAGTATATATGAAAATTACCCTTCAGCAGCACGATACGGTGACAGTATTCTTGTTTTTTTCCAACCTGGATACGGTCAGTGGCTGTTAAATGACGGCACACCATCAGGACCCACCATTTATTTTTACACATATATGATGGCGCCGAATGTGGCTGTTGGTGATTCTGGTATATTTATCGTCTGGCATAACAATGTTTCTGGTAGTGGGTATGAAGTGTTCTTTAAAAGATTCACCTTTGCTGGTGATTCCATTGGTTCAAGAATCATTGTGAATGATGATGGTGGAAGTTCAGACCAGCGACTTCCCAAAATTGCTCTGTCCGGCAACGGGAAAATTATTGTTGTTTGGCAGGACCTTAGGGGAGGTGATCTGGATGTCTATGCTCAATTATTTGATGCAGGTGGAAATAAAATAGGTTCAAATTTTATTGTCAATGATTCCACTGTAAATGCTCAGGATCAACCCGAGTGTAGTATAGATTATGATGGGAATTTTGTCATTGTATGGAATGACTACAGAAGTGGCAATAAGGATATATACGGTCAATTATATAATGCAACCGGGGTTCCCATTGATACTAACTTTTTAATAAACGACGATGGGGGAGCATATTATCAGAATGATGTTTACTGTTCAATGGATAGTGCGGGTAATTTTGTCGTTGTATGGCTAGATCTAAGGGATGGTCCATACCGTATATACGGACAGATATACGATACAACCGGTACACCTGTGGGCTCGAACATCCGCCTGGATGAAAATACAGGTCCCGGGTATCAATACAATCCGTCTGTTTCAACTAATGGAAATCAGTTCATAGTTGCATGGGAGGATTCAAGAAATGATAGAAGCATATATAAGAGAAGGTTTGCGATGGATGGAACCCCTGTAACAGGTGAGACAGAGGTAAATGATGTTAATGGAACAAGAAGGCAGGATTATCCCTCTGTGGATATGAATATAAATGGTAACGGCGTGATAGTCTGGAGAGATTATAGAGAGCCTCAGGGAATATATTTTGCGATGCTTAACTCAAACGGGGATACAACAGGTGGAAATAAATGGGTGGCTACTGGTTATGGTTATCCAGGTTTATCTGTGAATAACAATGGTAGTTTTATTATTACCTATGATTACAATCAAAATATATACTTCAGGATGTACTCATCGTCCGGGGATACAATAGGCCCTATAAAAATAGTTAATGATACTACCTACGGCTCCAGAGATTACCCCAACATCGACGCAGATTCTGCAAACAATTTTGTTATTTCCTGGTATGATTATAGAAACGGAAATTCAGATATATATGCGCAGAAGTTTACCTCCACAGGAGATACAATAGGCACAAACTTTCTTGTAAATGATGATGTAGGAACAGCAAACCAATATCAACCTGATGTATGTGTCTCTCCAGGAGGGAAATTTCTTATAGTCTGGTACGATAACAGAAATGGAAATTATGATATATATGGTCAATTATACGATGCAACCGGTGCCACCATTGGTACAAACACTTTAATAAACGATGATGGAGGTACTGCACATCAATACTACCCCAGAGCTGGTGTACTCCCCGATGGAAGATTTATTGTGGTGTGGCAGGATTATAGAACTCCTCTCGGAATTTATGGTCAGATAATAGACTCAAATGGTTCCCCTGTGGGAACAAACTTTATGATAAGTGAGACGTCTGGTTGGCTTCCTTCTATTGCAGTAAATCCTAATGGGGGGTATGTTGTTACCTGGAAAGACTCAAGGGGTTTTGGATATGATGTATATGCACAGAAATTCAAACCTGACCTCTCTCCAGATAGTGTTAACTATAAGGTGAACAATGATGTTGAGGGTATCAACTACAATCAGAATTATCCCGTTGTAGCCACAGATGGAAATAACATTTTATTTGTATGGCAGGACGCAAAATGGCAGAAAGGATATGATATTGCGGCAAAGGTAGTGAATTGGGAATTTTCATCCGTCGAAGATGAAATAGCGGAAGGGGATATTAACCTTATCCTGAAATCCTTCAGTCCAATAACCGGACCCTTTCTCATTCAATATTCTATAAATATGACAACAGATATTGATATAAGTATATACAATCTTGTGGGAAGAAAGATTAAAACCCTCGTTAAAGGGCAAGCGAAGAATGGCATACATCAGGTTCAATGGAATCCCACTAAAATTCGTTCAGGCATTTATTTCTGCAGGATGAAAGCAGGTGGTAAGACTCACGCTGTAAAAATTTTATATGTAAAATAAAAAGTAATGGCAAGAATGGCTTATAATAACATTACCCGAATGATAGGTAAATTGGGAAATGATTTTAACGGAGGCATTACCTCTTAAAATTTTAGTACTCTTCAAATCCCACTAAACCGAGGACGCTATTAATTGTAAGGGTAAATTTGGGATTTTCTACATTCCTTTTTTTCATCCCCAGGGTTACAAATCCTTCCTTCTTAACGTTAAATTTCAAATCCTTTGGCGCAGATAACTGGATATTTGCAACAGCTGATTCAAGGGATATCTCCGCCTTTTGTTTCCATTGCCCACCAAGGTCTATATGAATTGATGAGACACCGGTGCTTATTTTACCTTTAATCAGATTTGAATTTCCCAGTTTATGAATTTTAATAGATGCCGCACCAGCCTCCAGCTCCAGTTTAGTCATACTTATCCTGTTTGGACTATCGAAACTTATATATAACTTACCAGCACCTGCAGATATGGCCATCTTTCTTATCGTGAGTCCTCCAAATTCAAAATCACCATCAATGGGCCCACCTGTAAAATCAATATTAAGTGATACATCCAAAGGAAGTTCAACTAAAAAATTAAAATTTTTTACAAACTCTTTTAGTTCCTTTATCTTTAATTCCCCAAAATCAATATCGAAATCGAACTCATAAAGATTTTTTATCCTTTTTATCTTTAAAAACCTCTTTAAAGAATCAGGTATTACGTATGATATTCTTAAGATTTTAGTATCTCCAGGAATCACCTTCACTTCTCCTGGAAGATTCATCAAAAGATTTATGTCCTCGCCCTTGATTTTATATTCCTTAGAATTTGTACCTGACAGTATACCTATAAATAAAAATAATGTAAGAAGCATTTTTTACCTCCTATTCCACATTTATAAGATTAAAATTCCCATTTATTTTTACTTCAGGATATACACCTCCCTCTTTAAATTCGTTCGCGCCATTTATAATATTCAAAAGACCCCTTGAGTATAGATGGAGATCCCTGTAGGTCGAAATATTAACCCTCGTTCCATCTGTATCTATGTTGAAAACACCTCCTCCATCACCATCAAAAAGCATATTAAGAAAACCGCCACTCAATGAAATCATCGCACCATTTATAAGTTTTTCTGCATTTATCAACGTAATTCCACTGAGGAGCCCATAAACCTCAGGTCTTCCGTCAAGGGCTTTATTGTACAGGAGCTTTGCGGTCCCAAATTTCAGGTCGAGATTCTGGCTTTTTATCGTACAGAAGGAAACATCGAAAATTAGATCAGAAAAAGACAATGAGATATTCACATCAAGAATTGAAGATTCTGGATATATTACAGCAACTTCTATCTTTGAGGAATAGTAGAGAGGATTGGTAAAATCTCCAAAATCTACTAATACACTCTCTCCTATCCTGGATACCCTTCCTATTTTGGGGATCACACGAAATGAATCACCCGGGATAACGTTAAGCTCCACTCCTTTAAGACTGCCAATCATACTGATATTTAGAGCCGCAAAAATTAAAAAAGTCATTTCAAAACCTCTTATGAATTCTCACAATTGTCTTGAAATATCCCTCCTTTTCCACATTCCTTACAACCTTTACTGTAAGGTTTCCGTCAGGTGAAAAGCCCACACCAAAATCTGCCTTTACAGGCCCGTTAATATCGTCCATTTTCGCTATATCGAGAGAAAGAACTGCATTTATACTTCCTATTTTTGCAATATAGTCTCCCTGAAGAAGACCAAATTTTGATGTAGAAAACTCATTTATACTATATCCAGGGAGTGTTCCAGCTCCTCCAAGTGTAAAACCAAAAGGAAAAGCCTCGTTATTTGAATAACCGCTTACGAACCTTGTCAGCAATCTATCATTTCTGATCTTTTTCTCCATTTTAATCTCCCCAATTCCACTATAGATATCATTATCGCCAGGAGCGGTCAAAATTTTTGACACACTCAACAGTATATTTATAGGTCCTGCCTTCAAACCTGACTTGATTTTCATGAATGTATAATCCCCTTCAATAACGGTAGGGTTATTTCTCATTACTCTGCTGTGATAGAATAAGCCCCAATCGGTTTCCTTACTTAATGATGTGTATTTATCATCACCATAGCTTATACATATGTTTGCTTCTAAAAATTCCAACCCAAGTCCAAACTCAAATCCCTCTTTTCTGTAATAATCATAATAGTCATTCTTAAAGAGAAATGAATAAAAAGTGTTTTCATCAGTCTTCACTTTCCAGTTGTCGGGGGTAGTGGTTTTCGAATATATTTTTACATCAAGGTATGAAGGACCTATGATGGATTTTTGTACACCTATCCAGCCACTCCATTTATGCGAGGCAAAACCATACCTCCCTCCAATTTCAAATTTATTTTTCTCATACTTTTTCTTAACTGCAAGCCCGAGAGAGAATCCGTCGACACGGTTGTATAGCAGCATATTACTGAGGGGTGTGTGAAAGGTAAAGGCATATACTTTCTTTGCCTTCTTCCTGGCTTTCCTGCTTACCTTTTTAACCTTAACCTCTACCCCGGTATTCTTACCTACATTTGTATTTCCACTGAGTGTATCAAATCGGTAATCATATTTCCCCTTCCCTCTACCTGAGACGGTCAGGTTACCAGAGACAGTATTTATTCTTAATCTTGCCGGTACAGGGGGCTCTATGGTGATATCACCAGTAACAGATTTAATGTCACCCTTCACCTGTTTCCAGATTAGAGAATCGGACTCAATAAATCCAGTAATATTTATGTCACCGCTGACACTCTTGATCGAAAATGACGAAGGTGTAAGATTGCTAATCCCTATATCACCGCTTACTGCTTGAATTGCGAATGATTCAGGGAATTTCTGAAGAGAATCGTTAAACGAAACATAAACATCTCCAGAGATGCTCATAACCTTGAATGTTACGTCAGGTGGAATTACAATCTGCACATCTTTCCTTGCTGTAAGTATAAGTTTATCACCCTCAATTTTTTCTTTTAGAAGGGAGGAATCTTCCACAACAATATTTATTTTATCAACTGTATTTACACTGATTGATATATCCCCATTCTTTGATCTAACCTCTATTCCGTTTAAATTTCCTATGGGTAACCCTGTCTCGAAGGATAAAAATAAAAAAATCATATAAAACATAATGCACCTCCTCTTATAAGGTTAATACAACTTACAAAGATACGCTTCATCTCCTCTCCTTACCATATTTTTTTATAATCTTTGAAATGTCCTTAGAATCCAAGCCGACGGCTTTTATACTATCAATAAATGTATTTACAATCCTCTTCAAAAACACATCCCTAATCTCTTCTATCAACGTTTTATCCTCTGTTATGAAACTCCCCAGACCTCTCTTTATGACAATAAATTTTTCCCTTTCCAGTTCCTGAAACGCCTTTTGTACTGTATTGGGATTAACACCGTATTTTTTCGAAAGGACCCTTACCGATGGCAATCTATCCCCTGGATTTAGTTCACCCTTAAGCACAGCTTTTTTCACCTCCTCTATTATTTGAACATATATTGGCCGCGACTCATCAAACTCGTTACCTCCTATTAGTGTCATAGTGAAATAATACACTAATACAATAATTTGTCAAGGGAAAATTTTTTTTATTTTTTCTTTTTGGTCTCCCAACAGACAAGGTAGAAGAAATATAGAACGAAAAGCAAGGTAGGAGAGAAGTAGAAAGAGA
>CAZQRW010000076.1:0-6492 GCA_964596115.1 uncultured bacterium | reverse complement strand
TTTTCCCTTGATAAAAAAATATAAATTTATATGATATAAGAAAAAAGGAGGCAAAATGTATTTGATCAATCTTGGAAATGTTGACTGGGATGTTTCGCAGGCTATTTACCATACGCTTGGAAGGATGGGGGTTGAAGGTCTTGTTATATGTTCTCCCAAACAGAAGTATGTTTCAGTGGGTTATTTTCAGGATACAGAAAAAGAGGTAGACGTTGATTATCTTAAAAGGACTGGTATCCCACTTATAAGAAGGGAAGTGGGAGGGGGGACTGTACTACTTGATAATGGCCAGATATTCTATCATTTAATATGGAATAGGGGGAATAGTAAATTTCCCATAAAATTTTCAGATATCTATGAAATGCTTTCAAGGCCACCTATTGAAACCTATGGAGAATTTGGTATAAAAACATCGTTTAGAGAGGTAAATGACATTATTACATCAGAGGGAAGAAAGATCGCAGGGCTTGGTGGCGCTAATATAGATAATTCAATGGTATTTGTAGGCTCTATAATTCTTGATTTCGACTATGAAACAATGTCAAAAGTGCTAAAAGTTCCTGATGAAAAATTCAGAGACAAGGTATTCAAGAACCTGAAGGATTATGTATCGAGTGTAAAAAAGGAAATTGGAGAAATCCCGAAAAGAGAAGAGGTGGTTAGAAGTCTTGTGAATAATTTTGAAAAAATAACAGGTAAATTAAAAGAAGTCACTATAGATGAAGAAACCCAAAAAAGAGTAAAAGAAGTTTCGAAATACCTTAGGTCAGAGAAGTTTATCTTTAAGAAGACATCAAAGATCCCTGATAGAATAAAGATAAAATCAGGGATTGAACTCCATTTTACAACATATAAAGCAAAAGGCGGTTTAATAAGGACAGCACAGGAAATTATGGAAGATATTTTAAAAGACATAGGTATTTCGGGTGATTTTACAATGAATCCTAAAGAGGGGGTATCAATCATAGAGGATAGTGTGAAGGAATCAAAGAAAAAGGAAGAAAAGATACTTGAGAAAGTAGGTGAGGCATACGATAAGGGTAAGATTGATGCACCTGGTGTCACTCCAGAGGATATTACAAAGGCAGTTGTAAAAGAGGAATAATTTTACAGTTGACTAATAGCGAAAACAAAATAAATTGGTAATGATAAAAAGAGGATATGTAAATGTGTAAAAAACTTTTTTTAATAATAAAAAGACTTATTACTTAATTGGAGGAATTACGATAACAAGTTCTCAATTAAGAATATATGGGATGATATAGAATGAAATATATGTTTTTGTGCGATGGTAGAAAAGAAAGGAGCTGTAGGTGAATAATATCTTATTATTGGGTATTGTTTTAACAGGTGGTTTTCTTGGTGCATTCTTGATGTCAAAGATAAAGATTCCTGCAGTAACTGGTTATATTCTCGTGGGTCTCGCGTTGGGTGTTTCTTTTCTTCATATCATTCCATTACAAAAAAATATAGCACTCAGTTGGCTTATAAATCTTGCTCTTCTTCTTATAGCCTTTAATGTGGGTAGCGAGCTTACATTAAAAAATCTTACTAAATTTGGAAAGTTTATAGGTCCTGTGGTGATATTTGAGAGTTTGTTTTCATTCATAGCAATATTCTTGTTTCTTCTTCTTTTTAAAATGGATTTTAAGCTCGCATTGATTATTGCATCTCTTGGTTCGGCGACGGCACCAGCTGCTACTGTGCTGGTGTTAAACGAATTAAGAGCTAGAGGTCCTCTCTCTACGACAATACTTGCCTGTGTTGGGCTTGACGACGCTATTGGTATAACGCTTTTTTCTATTTCTGCCTCTATAGTTTCTTCTATGATAGGAGGTCCCATTCATCCTGGTATTGTTGTTCTTTCCATATTTGTTGATTTAATTGCCTCTTCAATTATTGGAATTCTTGCTGGCTTACTTTTGGTTTATCTTGTGAGAACCGTATCTGTGGACGTCCAGTTGGTTATTCTTATTACAGGTTTTATCTTTCTTTTCACCGGTCCCCTTTACTATGAATTCCACAGCTTCCATTTCTCTCCGCTTCTTGCAAGTATGTTTATGGGGTTTATTTTTGCTACATTCTCAAAAAAGATGAAGAGTGCAAGAAGGCCACTTGACTATTTTGGATATCCCTTTTATCTCATATACTTTGTTCTTGCTGGTGCCAGATTACAGGTAAAACTTCTCATAAAGTTAGGATGGTTCGCTATTGCATATATCATCGGAAGGCTCACTGGTAAATTTGTCGGTGCATATATTGGAGGGGTTGTTGGTAAGGCACCGAAGGTTGTGAGGAAGTATACAGGGTTTGGTCTTGTATCTCAGGCAGGTATTGCTATTGGATTGGCTCTTTTTGCAGCCAATAGATTCCCCATGTATAGTAGCACTATTATTGCAATTGCCCTTGGGACAACTATATTTACAGAGATAGTTGGCCCAATCTTAGCAAGGTTTGCAATTATGAAATCTGGAGAGTATCACAAAAAATTAGAAAAGGAGGCTTAAATGCTTTTAAGTGACTACATAACGAAGGACAGGGTTATTTTTCCGTTAAAATCAAACGATAAAGAAGGGGCTTTAAAAGAAATAGTTGAAAAATTCAATGAACTGGGAGTTATCAAAGATAAGGATGAATTTTTGAAAAAGATAAAGGAAAGAGAAGCTATTGAGAGTACAGGGATCGGACAAGGAGTGGCAATTCCACATGCAAGATCAGAAACGGTAAAGAAACTTTCCGTGATTTTTGGTAAATCAAATACTGGGGTGGAGTACGACTCAATTGACGGCAAACCTGTCAATCTTATTTTTATGATTGCAGCCCCTAAAGAGGTTAAAAAGGAATATCTTCAGTTGATAGCAAAGATTGCGAGGCTTCTGAAGACCAACCATTACAGAGATTCATTGGATAGGGCTAAATCAATAAATGAGATTCTACAGGTTATTGTATCATTTGATGATAGATTCCCGAGAGAGATGAAGGTTCATCCCAAAAACGGAAGGGTAATCCACCAGAAAGGAGAATAAAATGTATCTCCTTATTATAATTTTACATAAAGAAGAGTATCTTGATGACATCCTTGGATTATTTGTCGAGTTAGGTGTTGAAGATGCCGCAATTGTAGAATCACAATCTCTTACCAGTGCACTTGCATACGACGTTCCAATCTTTGCAGGCTTAAGATTTTCTCTAAGAGATACAAAGAAATACTCAAAAACAATCTTTGCCCTTACAAATGATTCTAAAATAGGAGAAAAAATAATCAGTATTTTAAAGGACGAAGATATTGATTTTGAAAAGCCTGGGACTGGTAGAATAATGGTTCTGAAGGTTAGCGAAATTTACGGAGAACCGGAAGAGGTAGAACTGTAGTTGGATATAGTATTTGGTCCAGTTCCTTCAAGAAGATACAACGTTTCTCTGGGCATTGATGTAATCCCCCTAAAGACCTGTACCTTCAGCTGTGTATATTGCGAAGTAGGAAACACGACAGATATGAGGATTAACAGATCCCCTTTTGTACTTACCGAAGATGTTATAAGTGATTTACACAAATTTTTTGCCAGCAATCCGGACATAAGGATTGATTATATCACCTTTGCCGGGTCAGGGGAACCAACACTTAATACTGAGATTGGTAGGATGATCAGAACAGTAAAGAAAAAATATACTGATATTCCTGTTGCTGTTCTCACCAATGGAGCGCTTCTTTGGATGAAGGAGGTGAGGGAAGAACTTCTTTCTGCTGATGTAGTGGAGGCTTCACTTGATGCTGCAATAGAAAGTACCTATATTAAACTTAATAGACCTCATAAGAGCATCATACTTGATCTTTATCTATATGGATTGAAGGAGTTTAGAAAAGTATATACCAACAAGTATTATCTTGAAATAATGTTTGTAAAGAATGTAAATGACAATGAAGAAAACCTTGCTGCATTGAAGAGAGAAATTCAGGTGATAAATCCAGATAAGGTTCATCTTAATACCATTGCCAGACCACCCGCTGAGCCGGGGATGAAGCCTGTATCAGAAGATTTTCTTATTATGGCAAGAGATTTCTTTGGGGATAGGGCTGAGGTTGTTGCCTCTTTTGGAGGCAGTGAAGTAAAGGGTGATCATATCGAAAAGGAGATATTGAAGGCTGTTATCATCAGGCCAATGAGGTTTGAAGAAATACTTATGCTTTTCGATATTGATGAAAATGTTCTTAGAGGTATGATTGATAACTTTAAAAAGAAAGGTGAAGTGAGAGAGGTTGAATTCAATGGAGAAAAGTATATTCAAGGCGTACGATATAAGAGGGATATATCCCGACCAGCTTAATGAAGATGATGCACGGTTAATTGGAAGGTCTATTGCAGTTCATCTAAAATCAGAGAAAATAATTTTAGGAAGAGATGGTAGGCCATCTGGTATTTCCCTTCTATATGCATTAAAAAACGGAATAAAAGATATGGGTATTGATGTTATTGACATTGGAATGATAACTACTCCTATGATTTCTTTTGCGGCAGGGAGATATAAATTTCCTGGTGTTATTGTTACTGCTTCTCATAATCCGAGGGCGTATAATGGTTTTAAAATAATAGATAAGGATGTTTTACCGGTTGGTCTGGATTTTGGTTTGGATTTAATAAGGGATTTTGCCCTCACAAATCCGCAGCCCACCAATAAGGTAGGCAAGGAAGAAAAACGGAAGATTTACAAGGAGTATATACAATTTTTGCTTGACAAAATGAAAAGTGGACAAAGATTAAGATGTTGTATTGACACATTTAATGGATCAACACCTGTAATCCTGAAGGATCTTCTTCCTCAATTGGGTATTGATTTTAAGACACTGAATTTTAATATAGATGGAACATACCCCAAGCATGCACCCAATCCTCTGGATTTTAGAAACCTGAATGAAGTTTCTGAATGTGTAAAGAATACTGGGGCAGATTTTGGGGTTGTATTTGATGGGGATGGAGACAGATGTGTATTTGTTGATGAAAGAGGCAAACCTATTCCGCCTGATCTAATAACAGGACTAATTGCTAGAGAAATAGGTGTAGAGAATGAATATGTTCTTTGCGATGTAAGAACCTCAAAGGGTGTTTGGGAAGAGATTTTAAGGTTAGGTGGTAAACCTGAAAGGGTAAGGGTTGGACATGCATATGCAAGGAGAAAATTAAAAGAATTAGATGGAATATTGGGTGGAGAGCTTGCAGGCCATTATTATTTTAGAGAAATGTATTACGCAGATAGCGGTATCCTTGCCCTCATCCATATATTAAATTTTATACGAAAATATCCAGGACTACTATCAAAACTTGTTCTTCCATTAATGAAGTATTCAAATACAGGGGAGATAAATTACAAAATTCAGAATAAAGATGAGGTAATAGAAAAGGTTAGAAGGCATTTTGCCGATGGTAAAATTTCGACCCTTGATGGGCTTACAATAGAGGACAAAGATTGGTGGTTTAATTTGAGAAAATCAAATACTGAGCCATATTTGAGGCTAATAGTTGAAGCAAAGGATAATCGATTACTCGAAGCAAAAAGAAAAGAGGTCGAAACCATTATAAGAAAGTTTGGAAAGAGTGAATTATAATAGTATTGCCCCCTATTATGACATAATAATGAGTGACATTTCATATGAAGAATGGATCAACTATATATTTGATATAGGTAAAATATATAGTGTTGAATTTTCTCCAGCGGTAGACCTTGCTTGTGGAACAGGAAATTCAACCCTGCCATTCTTCAAAAAGGGATTTTCTGTTGTGGGTTTAGATAAATCATTGCAGATGCTTAAAGTAGCTCAAAAGAAGGAAAAGACGATAAATTTGATCCAGGCAGATGCACGTTATCTGCCTTTAAAAAGGACATTTAATTTTGTATATTCTATTTTTGACAGCCTGAATTATTTTATGCAAGAGAATGAATTAAAATTAGTATTTAAAAATGTAGCTAATATAATAAAACCCGGAGGATATTTCATCTTTGATATGAATACTGTCGAAGGAATAAAAGTAATAGCAAGGGAAAGGGAACGGACATCCGCGGATGAGAATATATATTCAATCTGGAGACATAAATTTAAAGACAACAGTATTACACTCTACCTTACACTATTTGTAAAGGAGGGGGAGCTTTATAAAAGGGTAGATGAAGTCCATAGAGAAAGGGGATACGAATTTGATGAGGTTAAGGAATTATTAACAGGTTCCGGTTTGGAATTTATTGATGGATTTCAGTGTTTTTCAATGAAGAGGCCAACAAGAAGAACACACAGAATAATGTATGTAACGAAGGCAAGTTGACATTCGCCCTCCTTTTTTACCCAAGCAGTTTGTAGCTATCTGTCAGTATCACTATTTTTTTCGTTTTTTTCTTCTGGTGAAAATTTTTAACTCTTTTAAGTCGTCATTCTGAGGAGCTGGCGACCTGTCTGCGTGCAACGCACAGGCAGGCGTGAGAATCTTGCATTTAATGTCTTTC
>CAZQRW010000075.1:0-6552 GCA_964596115.1 uncultured bacterium | reverse complement strand
GAAATCCGAGATAATTGCTGTTGAATTCCCACGTGATAAAGAGGATGAATTAAATGCTATCTATCAAGAGTATGTTAGAGGTATAAGAAGATATGACCGACAAGAAAAATTGGGTTCACTTCTTTCGAGCTGAAGCGAAGTAGTCCAAATTGGATTTCGTCTTGCACAGCACCTGAATCAGGATAGAATACTGGCAGTAGATTGGTTCCCAGAATATCCAGAATGGATAACAGAGGATGTGATTAGGGAAGTAATGTATTATAAACCGCATCTTGAGCCACTCGATCCAGAAAAAATGACCAGGGAGCAAAGTGAAAAGTTGAAAGAACATTCTATTTCTCAATATCTTCGCTGGCTGAACTCTGAGCCTCAAGTCAACCTTAATGATGCAATGATGTTCAGTATTGCACTTGAACATGAGAATAAAAAAGCTGCTTTTGCTATAATTTCTAACTGGATTAAAAAAAATTTAGGAATAGTGCGAAATCTAAAGGAAGCATTATCACCTGGGATAAAGCGTGTCCTTCTGTTGTGTGGAGCAGGTCATATGCCAGATTTGAAATATATAATGGATATATCACCTTTATTCTGTCCTGTAAGTCCCCTGACTTATCTTAAAACAAAAGGAGAATGAGTGGTAAGAATCTTAAAGTGGGGGGTTGGGGACGGTCTTTTCTTTTCTGCTTTTTTCTTCTTTAATATTTTTCATAGTAACACTTGAAATAACTACATTTGATAAATTTTTCTGTATAAAGTTTTGATGTTTAGTCAAAAAATAATTAAAAAGGTAAACAATCTTATGTATTTATTTGGAGTTATTAGAAGCCCTATATATACTTGTTTTTATTCTTCTATCATTTGCATTTATTTGATATAAAAAAAACAGAAAAGCAAGGACCGACGCAATTTTCACGTTGAAAATTTCTCTCTTTAATTTCTTTACCCTTAATTTTCTCATACCATGTGCTGAACTTTCCCAGAAAAAGTGAAAAAAAAGGCTTGACAACTATAATATTTCGATTTATTATTACGCATTGCGGAAAATAGGAGGTGAGATGTTGAAACGAAGTAGAAAGCCTGCCAATGCGGCGAGGGTTATAAAAAAGTATGCTGCACGGAAGATGTACGATGTGGAGAGTTCAAAGTTCATTACGTTGGCAGAGATTGCGGAACTGGTGGCAGGTGGGAAAGAGATTCAGGTGATAGATGATAAGACTGGGGATGATATTACTATGATGGTATTGACACAAATCATTTTAGAGCAGCAAAGGAGAGGTATTACCTCAAGTGAACAGAGTATTTCTTCTGTATCAAAACTGCTCCGTAAGATTGTAAAAAAGGGGACAGAATCTATATTTGATGTTTCGGGGGAACCTGTTTTTGGTCCCTTGGGGATAATCTCCCTCACAGAGCGAAAGGCAAAGGAGATTATTGGAAGACTTGTTAAGATTGGGCAAGTATCAAAAGGTGAAAGAGACAATTTGCTGAAAGAATTACTTGTTAAAGTGGAGGAAAGTAAAAGGGAACTTGAAAATTTTGTCAGTGAGACACTAACCCGTATGAATATACCAACGAGGATAGAATTTGAAAAATTGAAGACAGAGATTGAGAAACTGAAGAAACAAATTGTAAAAGAAAGTAATTGAATAACTTCTGCTTTCAAGAGATAACACAGATGAATATTTGATAGGAGGATTTGAATGGCAAAAAAGATAGGACTTGCCTTAGGCACCGGTTCAGCAAGGGCACTTGCACATATAGGCGTTCTAAAGGTTCTTGAGAAAGAGGGTATTCCTATAGATTTTATTGCAGGAACAAGTGCGGGAGCAATGATAGGTGCTATCTATGCCGCTGGGATCAGTCCATGGGAGATGGAGGAGATTACCCTGAATATAGATAAAAGAAAAACAATCACTCTCTTTACTCCGAGTGTTTCAAATTCTGGGCTACTGGATGGTAACAGGATAGCGAAATTTATTGAGTCAATACTTGGCAGGCAAAATATTGGTGACCTTAAAATTCCGTTTGCCGCTATAGCAACCGACCTCCTGAGAGGAGAGGAGATTATTATTACAGAGGGGTCGGTAATTACAGCTCTTCGGGCAAGTATGTCTATCCCTGGAATATTTACTCCTGTCAAGTATAATGGAAGACTTCTGGTGGACGGTGGGCTTGTAAATCCTGTTCCTGTAAGTACAACTATTGGTATGGGAGCGAATATAGTGATAGCTGTAAATGTTCTTCCTCCTCCTCAAAAACACATACAGAACCTTAGAATAAAAAAAGAGACCAGAACAACACAAATAGGAAAGATTAACTCAAAGATTGTAAATACTCGTCTGGGTAAATATCTGGCTTCCCTGAAGCCTATCGTCTATGTTAAGGAATTTGTGAGAAAGAAAACTTCAGGCCCAAATATATTTAGCATGATCCTTCAATCTATAGCCATTACTAACTATCAAATCTCTGCATTACAACTAACAAGATACGAACCAGATTTTTTAATTAGCCCTGAGACTGAGTTCATCAGACCTCATGAGTTCTTCCGTGGAGAGGAAGCTATTTCAGCTGGTGAGAAAGCAGCCATTGCTATCCTATCCGAGATAAAGGATAGATTAGAAAACCCTGTTAAACTGAAAGGAGGTGAATGATGGTTAAAATAAAAGCCTTGTTAGAAAAACCTGTAAAAGGAATTACACATACTGCTGTGCAGAATAGGGCAATTAGAAATTTCGTCCTCAAGAAAGCTCTCAATAAGGTATATAATGAATATATAATAAAGGAATCTGAGAAATACCCGGCTAAAGAACAGGAAGATAAATTTTATATGGTTAGGGCTATATTTCATACCATAGAAAGGGCAATGTCCAGTGGCATTTCTCCCAGATGTAGAGATGCACTTCTGGATATTCTACTGGGTAGCGTGCTCAGAGGAGGGGATGCTGAGATAAAGGAAAAATTCTGGAGAGAGTTTGGATTTTATCCGCCCACTTTTGTTACAATCAGCCCTATTAAAGCCTGCAATCTCCGCTGTAATGGTTGTTATGCAAGTTCTGGAGCCAGGAACGACGAAAAACTTGACTTTGATGTTTTTGACAGGATTATACAGGAAACAAGAGTTCTCTGGGGTTCCCACTTCATTGTTATATCTGGAGGAGAGCCTCTACTTTACAAAGGTATCTTTGATATAGCAGAAAAACACAGGGATACATTCTTTTTGATGTATACAAATGGAACTCTTATTGATGAAAAGGTAGCGAGGAGACTTGCAGAATTGGGGAATATCACCCCGGCTATTTCAGTTGAAGGGTTTGAGAAAGAGACTGAAGCACGAAGAGGAAAAGGTGTTTATAAGCGTATAAGAAAGGCAATGCAAAACTTAAGGGATGCTGGAGTTCCTTATGGTATATCTATAACGGCAACTTCTCAGAATGTGGATATAATCACAAGTGATGAGTTTTATGATTTCTATTTTGAAAAGGAACCGAAGGCCTTTTATGCCTGGATATTCCATTATATGCCCATAGGTAGAAGTTATACGATTGAACTTATGCCCACACCTGAACAGAGGCTTTTTATGTGGGAGAAAAACAGAAAAATAGTGCGAGAACGAAGGATATTCATTGCAGACTTCTGGAATGATGGAGTAATTACTGATGGGTGCATATCAGCAGGCAGGACAGGAGGATATTTTTATATAAACTGGAATGGAGACTGTGCTCCTTGTGTTTTTCAGCCTTATGCTATACATAATATAAATGAAGTTTATAAGAATGGCGGTAACCTGAATACCGTGCTAAATTCTGAATTTTTTAGAGCAATAAGGAAGTGGCAGAATGAATACGCCTATGAACAACCCAAAGACAGGAAGGGGAATCTCTTAAGGCCCTGCATTATCAGAGACCACTATGGGGTTTATCATAAACTCCTAAACCTCCACAATCCCAGACCCATTGACGAGGCTGCTATGGATGCATTGAAAGATGAAGAGTATCGCAGAAAACTCACAGCATATGGAGAAAAGATAGAAGCATTGACAAAGGATATCTGGGAAAGAGAGTATTTAAAAAGCGAGGATATGAAATGAGGGGAACAAACAAGTTATCTCCTCTTTTTATCGTAATAGATAAGGTTCATTGGTATTTTATCCTTTTACTGTGTCATAAAAGGAGCGAGGTATGAAGATAGTAATAGCAACTGATGTTTATTATCCGCAGGTAATTGGCAGCTCTTATGCAGTGTATAATCTTGCACAGGGGCTAAAAGAACGGGGACACAATGTGGCAGTATTTGCACCTGTGGCCCAAGGAAGGAACCATAACGAAAAGATTGGTAAGCTTGAAGTGTATAGATTTTTTGCTTTACCTGTTCCATGGCAGAAAGACATAAGGACCTCGGTCTCTTCAATATCAGTTTTAGAAAGATTAAGAAAGATAAAGCCTGATATTGTCCATATTCACCATCCATTTTTGATTGGGAGCTCCGCACTTATGGGGGCGAGATTATTGCGTATACCCACGGTAATCACCAACCATTTGCTCCCAGAAAGTTTTCTTATGTTCCTTCCTAAACAGGGAACATTCAAAAGATATGAAGGAAGACTAAGATTTACCTGGAAGTTTATAGTGGGGTTTTCCAATAAGGCCTGTTATGTCACTGCCCCCACACAAACAGCTGTATCTTTACTCAGGGAACACGGTCTAAAGGTAAAAGCGAAAGCAGTATCAAATGGGATAGACTTAAATAGATTCCACCCCAACAGGAATGGCAAATATTTGCGCCAGAAATTCAACATACCACAGAAGCCCATTGTTCTATATACAGGGAGATTGAGTGAGGAAAAAAGGGTTGATGTATTGATACAGGCAATACCTTATGTATTGAGGAATATAAAAGCACACTTTGTAATCACAGGGGATGGCCCATTGAGAGAAGCATTACAGACCCTTGCAAAGAGGTGCAAAATTGAAAAATTTATCACATTCACTGGATTCTTAAACCATGACAACTATCCCGATATTTATGCTATTGCAGACCTGTTCGTGATGCCATCCTTATGTGAACTTCAAAGCATATCAACCATTGAAGCGCTTGCTTCAGGATTACCGGTAGTGGCTGCTGAGAAGTATGCACTCCCTGAGCTCGTTCACCCAGGAAAAAATGGGTTTCTATTTGCACCGGGAAACAGCAAAGAACTGGCCGACCGAATAGTTAAGATATTATCTCACAGCTGGATGAAGAAAAGAATGGGGAAAAAGAGTCTTGAGATTGTAAAATTTCACTCCTTACAGAGAACAGTAGAAGAGTACGAAAGGATATATAGAAATGTCAAACAATAAGATATCTTCAGGACAAAAAAAGATAGGGCTTGCCTTAGGCACCGGTTCAGCAAGGGCACTTGCACATATAGGCGTTCTAAAGGTTCTTGAAAGAGAAGGTATTAAGATAGATGTCATATCTGGAACAAGTTTTGGAGGACTTATAGGGGGAATGTATGCCTCCGGCATGAAACCCGAGGAGATAGAGGATACTTTTCTTAAACTTACAAAAAAGAAAGTTTTTTCTTTGTTCAGACCTGCACCCAGAAGGTCAGGATTTATAGATAAAAAAAGGCTTGAAAAATTTGTGAGAGAATTTGTGAAAGACATAGATATTAGTGAGTTGAAAATTCCTTTTGGGGCCCCATGTTTAGATATTATGACAGGAGAGACAGTTGTAATAGACAAGGGGCCACTAATTCGGGCAATCATGGCCACTCTATCCTATCCAATTCTATTTACTCCAACAGAATACTACGGAAGATATCTCATAGATGGAGGGACCATAGATCCCTTACCTGTGGATATAGCACGTGGACTTGGTTCAGAAATTGTGATAGCAAGTTTCCCGTTTCCTTCTGCTAATGAGAGGCTCAGGAGAATTACTGAGAGTATGTTAAATAATAAGGTAGATAAGAGGATTTGTTTCGTTCACAGTGGTAATGGCATATCCAATGGTAAGAACGCTGATAGTAGTAAAGGCATATTCAATGGTAATAACAAAGAAGGCACCATTAATATGGCTCATATATTTATGCAATTATCATCAATCCTGGAAAATCAAATCCTGCTTTTACAATGGGAAAAGCACAAACCTGATTTACTTATTGTTCCTGATGTAAATGACCTGAAACCACTTGAGTTTCACAGGGCAAGGGATGCAATTCCAGCGGGTGAGAAGGCAGTAATGGAAGCCCTTCCAAGAATAAGGAGGATTATAAGGGGTTAGGAATAATTTACTACCTATCCCTCAGAGGACAGAGGTTGAGAGTTTATAACTGCTTATAGGACAGGAGTAAAAGTCAAATAATACCCTGTTTCAGAAATAACCTTTCAACACTTCACTTTTTCGAAAAAACCAGTGAATCAGGAGAAGCAAAATTTTTTTGGGCTATAATTTGAGGATATTAGTTTCCCTCAGGATTTTTTTAAGCAACATATAAACTCTCTTTTTCTCAACCTCAACCTTTTCTTAACCTGTCTTACTATACACATAAACTTTCCCAAACAGAAA
>CAZQRW010000074.1:0-6751 GCA_964596115.1 uncultured bacterium | reverse complement strand
CTGGTTACTACACAGACAGGATAAATCTAAAGAGGTCAGGTATATACTTTATCAGGACAAGGGTAATGAATAAGACCTATATAAACAAAGTGGTTGTATTCTGATAGATTATAGGAGATAATTTTATTGTCGACAGGTCTTGTGACAGGAGCAACTATGGAAAAGGCGGGATGAGTCAGTGGTGAATATATTTGTTATTCTGCTTGCTGCGTTACCTTTAGAAAAGGCGAGGGTAAAAATAGATATTGGGAATCATAACCAGGTCTATGAACTCCACGAGCTTGGTGTATCAATAGAACATCTGAAAAAAAATTATGCTGAGTCCCATCTTACGAAAGAGATGATAGAAAAAATAAAGAGGGCGGGTTTTATGGTTGAAATCCTGCCTGAAGAGAAATTTTCAGAGGCAGGTTATCATTCGTATGACCAGATGGTAACAAAACTGGATTCAATTGTTTCTAACTATGCTAATATTACAAGAATGGTTTCTATTGGAACAACACAGCAGGGAAGAACAATATGGGCACTGAAGATATCTGACAATGTAAACCAGGACGAGGCTGAACCTGAGATAAGATTTATTGGGATTATTCATGGCGATGAACCTATTGGTTGCGAAAATGTCCTGAGATTGGCAGATACACTCACACAAAGCTATGGTGCTGATTCACTTATAACCTATCTTGTAAATAATAGAGAGATATGGCTTATACCAATGTATAACGCCGATGGAAGAGAGAATTCAACAAGGTATCTTGCAGATGGAGAGGACCCAAATAGGGATTTTCCGGTCCCTGATGGCCGACCAAATGGCGGAAGCGTTTCAGGTACTTCACTGGAAACACAGGAATTGATGGCCTGGCTCGATACGATGAACTTTGTTATGTCAGTAACATACCACAGCGGTGCAAGGGTGGTGAATTATCAATGGGATTATTCCAATAGTCTCCCCCCATTTGTAAATCTGATCAGGAAAATAAGCATAGGTTATGCAATAAGAAATGATTCTATGTTTTTAGACCCTTACCCCCTCAATGCAGATAGTGGAACTGTGAGGGGCTATCTTTGGTATGAAGCGGATGGAACCTTGCAGGATTGGGCTTATTACGCAACGGGTTGTATTGACCTGACTATAGAGCTTAACCGACCAAAATGGCCTGACGCCTCAAAGCTTCCTGAATTGTGGAGGGAAA
The DNA here is from genome assembly GCA_964596115.1 of uncultured bacterium. Classification (GTDB taxonomy): domain Bacteria; phylum Hydrothermota; class UBA3072; order UBA3072; family B12-G15; genus CAZQRW01. The sequence continues at coordinate 5,558 of CAZQRW010000074.1, read as the reverse complement.
ATAGGGAGTCAATGCTCTGGTTCATTGATCAAGCTGGTAAGGGAGTAAGGGGTATTGTTACAGATCACAGTACAGGTAACCCGGTACCCTGCACCTATTATGTTAAAGGTGTTAGTAAAATTTTTCATAATGATTCCATTGTTGGTGATTTTTATAGACCCCTGTTGACGGGTAATTATACCTTTGTTTTTAAGGCAGATGGTTATGATTCCCTGGTTTTTTCGAATGTGAATGTAAAATTTGATTCTACCACATTCTTAAATGTGGAGCTCTGGCCATTGGTAGCTGTAAACATTAATGGGACTGTAAGGGATACAATAGATATACCTATTGATAGTGCATTTGTGCAGATTATTGGAAGTAATGCAACATATACTGATAATATTGGTGATTATTCACTTTCAACAAACGCCGGGGATTTAGTGTTTAAAGTAAGCAAAGATGGGTATGCAACCCTCTTTGATACAATCACCGTAGAGAACGATACAACGATAGATTTTACGCTAACCCCACTTACAGGTGTTGAATATACATCAAACGATAGTATTTCTATTCCTGATAATGATCCATCTGGAATTGTTGATTCTATATATGTAGGGAACAATTATACTATTTCAGATCTTCTTACCTATGTAAATATTGGACACACGTATATAGGCGATCTCATTGTGAAATTGTTCTCTCCCCAGGGAACAGAAGTAACCCTTCATAATAGGAGTGGAGGTTCAGACAACAATATTATTGGATGGTATGATTCAGAAATTCCAGTAGATGGGCCCGGCAGTCTTGATGATTTTAATGATGAAAATACACAGGGATGGTGGAAATTATTTGTCTCTGATAATGCACCTTCTGACACGGGTTCTATATATCAATGGAAATTACTTATTTATACTGCATCCGGTAAGCAGGAGTTAATACCTACCTTTAAAATGAGTATTAAAGGTATAATTATAGATAACCAGATTTCAGTTTTACTCTTTTTACCTACGTTTGGGAAATACAATATATTAATATATGATCTTACGGGAAGAAAGGTAGAAGAGATTTTGAAGGCAAAAGAACTGACAGCAGGTGTATATAGATTTAAGAAAACTATAAAATTGAAAGACGGAATATACTTTGTAGCACTCAAGAGGGACGGTAAGGTAGCGATCTCAAAGAAGGTGTTAATTTTAGGGAAGTAAATTTGAGGGATGCGTTAGCATTATTACGTTTGGGGATAGAATGCTCCCTTCTATTTTGATAGCTTATTTACTTGCTTTTCAATAGGATAGTTCAAGTTTCTTATACTAAAATTTCAGTAGTTTGTTTTCTTTGACAGTATGGATTGCGGATTAATCATAAATACCCTTTCTGCTATTTCATCTGAGAGGGATTTTACTCTATCGTATGCTTTTTTTATTAGTAGTTCTCTGAAAGGGTGTATATCACTTGCAACAAAATCTATTAATCCCTTTGTTATCAAAACCTTTATTTTTCTAAAATTATTGACAATGAAATCAGCATTCATTTGAATTGAAGCACCCCTTAATCTTAGAATTTCAATGGTCTCTTCGTTTATAGTATACCTTTCAATATGTGCAATAATGGGGTGCAGTCCCTTTGAGTGTATGAATTTTATTGCATTAAAAATGCCATCAATTGTAGAAAACCTTGAGAATTCAACAAGAATATATTGTGTATTATTCATTGTATATTTATTTAATTGTGGAATACCTTCATCAAACATCACCTCAAAACCAGGAAAAATATCAACGTCCGTTGCTGATTTTAATTCATTCAATTTTTTGTCTCTATTCTCAATCGTGGATTCTGGAAAGAGTTCAGGATAAAAATGTGGAGTAGCGACGATCTTATCTATACCTTCATTTTTTAGAATATTTATCAGTTCCAGTGATTGTGATAGAGTTTCCGGTCCGTCATCCAGACCTGGAATAATATGGGTATGGATATCTATCATCCAAAGAAATCCTTGATCTTATCGATTATATAACTTACTTCTTCGTTTGTAAGATGCTGGTGTATGGGAAGGCTTAATATCTCGCCTGATACCCTCTCTGTTACAGGGAGGCTTAAAGAATTGAATTCCTCCAGTGCCTTTTGTTTATGGCAAGGGACAGGATAGTGGATTGCAGCCTCAATGCCATTTTCTCGCAGATATTTGAAAAGGTCGTCTCTTTTCCTTGTTTTTACAGAGAACATATGCCATACAGGGACACTTTCTTTAGGAGCGGTGGGTAGTTTTATGGGAAGGTCTTTAAGTCCCTGCAAGTAAAGTGTAGCAATTTCCCTTCTTCGCCGATTCCATTCATCAAGTTTTTTTAACTTCGCCCTTAGTACAACTGCCTGGAGCTCATCAAGCCTGCTGTTATAGCCAATATGTCTGTGTGTGTATCGTTCACTCTGCCCATGAATCCTTAATCTGAAAATTTTTTCAGCAATCTCTTTATCATTTGTAAGAATCATACCTGCATCACCAAGGGCACTCAGGTTTTTTGACATATAAAAGCTGAATGCAGAAGTGTTGCCAAAGCTGCCCACTCTCTTACCCTTATACAGGGCTCCATGTGCCTGAGCAGCGTCCTCGATAATAAACAGGTTAAATTCAGTGGCAATCTGACGTATTTTTTCCATAGGTGCTGGTATTCCAAAGAGATGAACGGGTATAATACCCTTAACTCTAATGCCATTTATATATGTCTCTCCATCTTTTCTTCTGGCGGATTTAAGTATTTTTTCAAGATGATTAACGTCGATTGTTAATGTATCTTCATCGATATCCACGAAAATAGGTTTTCCACCTGCAAGAATAATACTTTCTGGTGTTGCAAAGAAGGTAAAACTTACAGTTAATACACCATCCGCTGGCTCTATGCCCAGTGCACTTAATGATAGGATAAGTGCATCTGTGCCAGAATTAACACCGTATCCATATTTTGTCCCTATAAAAGAAGAAAATTCATCTTCAAAAGCCCTGACATTAGGGCCAAGCATCAAATTCATATTCTCAAATGTTTGATTCCACCCCTTTTTTACTTCTTCTTCTACTTCTTTAAATTGAGCTCTGAGATCAACCATTTTTACGTTCATCTTACAATATTCCTGTTCTGGATGGACCTGAGAAGGGTTATAGAATCTGTAAGATCAATATCTCCTCCAACCGGTATTCCTCTCGCAATCCATGATACTTTTACATCCAACGGTTCTAAAAGATTTGAAATATACATTGATGTTGCTTCACCTTCCGTCGTAGGTTTGAGTGCAATAATCACCTCCTTTACATCTTCATTTATTCGTTTTAGCAGTTCCTTTATTTTTATGTCTTCAGGACCTCTACCATCCAGAGGTGAAATTAAGCCACCGAGTACATGGTACAGACCCTTATATCCACCCGTTTTTTCGATAGCATAGAGATCCATAGGCTTTTCAACCACACATATCATTGAGCTATCCCTCTTTGGATCACTGCATATATCACAGGGATCCTTATCAGAGATATTTCCACAGATAGAACAGAATTTTATTGATTCAAGTGCGTTTTTTAGTGATTCCCCCAGCCTCTGCCCTTCTTCTCTATGAGACAATATGTAGAAGGATAATCTTTCAGCTGTTTTTCTACCTATACCCGGGAGAGATTTGAAACCTTCAATAAGTTCCTCGAAACTCCTGGGAATTCTCATTCAGCATCCTCCATCCCAAATAACTTAATAGTCTTTTGAACAACAGGATTTTCCATAAGATTTTTGTCTCTCTTTTTCTCCACTCTCTTAGTTTTTTCAAGGAGCTTTACCTTTACATTTGGGAATATCTCCCGAGATTTTTCTTCTATGAATATTTTTTGCTCTTCACTGACAGGAATCTTTTCAGGGAGGAATAGGTATAGGATATTCTCTTTCTTATCATAGGACTGGAAACTTATTCTATTTACAACGGAAGAGATATACGCCCGCCCGCGCTCTTTTACAATAGTATTCCTAATTTTTTCCCATATCGCTGCATCTTCACTAATGGGGGAAGGTGATACATTTTCTTGTATCTTTGGAGTTGTTATTTGAGTAGCTGGTGTTTCCTCTAAGTTTGAAATAAGCTCTGCAACCTTCTTTATATAGGGAATCCTTGCCATTTTTAGGAGATATAGTTCAAGGGCAGCCCTGGAATATGGGATAGCCCTTAAAGTTCGTTCCATCTCTGATGCAAGATTCAGCATTGCTACAAGAGTATCTTCATCTGCTTTATGTGCAAGCTCTTTCATTTCAGGTTCTTCTTCTACAAGGGATGGATTTGGTACCTCTAACCTGTAAAATACAAGATTTCTTATGAAGTCTATAATGCCATAAACAAACTCCTTGATATTATAACCCTTTTCGAAAACACTCTCAATAGTGGAAATAATTTTCCTGTCATTTTTTTTCAATATGCCCGTAATCAGATTAATATAAAATTCCTTATCGATAAATCCAAAGACCTCTTTTACATCCTGAATTGTTATCTCTCCTTCTGAATATGAAATCAATTGGTCAAGCATACTTTCCGCATCCCTTAAAGCACCATCTGCCCTTAGGGAGATTGCCTTCAGTGAGTCCGGTGTGATGGAAATGTTTTCTAAATCTGCTATTTCAGATAATTTTTTATATATTTCTCCTGTTGTAAGCTTGCGAAAATCAAACCTCTGGCAGCGAGACAGGATAGTTGGAGGGACTTTCTGAGGGTCAGTGGTAGCAAATATAAATACTACATGTGGAGGTGGTTCCTCAAGTGTCTTGAGGAGTGCATTAAAGGCCTCAGTTGTTAACATATGCACCTCATCGATGATATAAACCTTGTATCGTGCCTTTACAGGGGCATATCCTATTCCTTCTCTGAGATTCCTTATTTCGTCAATTCTTCTGTTGGAGGCACCATCTATCTCAAGCACATCCATACTTTTTCCCGCTGTAATTTCTTTGCAAAGGGAACATTTGTTACAGGGCTCAGGGGTGACCCCTTTCTCGCAGTTTAATGCCTTGGCAAGTATTCTTGCAACCGAGGTTTTACCAACACCCCTGGGCCCGGAGAACAAATAAGAATGCCCAATTTTACCTTTTTTGAGACCATTTTGAAGGGTTCTGGTTATATGTTCCTGTCCTACGACCTCTTCAAAGGTTTGTGGTCTGTATTTTCTTGCTAAGATAATGTAGCCCTTTTTCATAATTTTTATTTGCCGATCGTACGCCCTGCATCGATATTTTTTCTCCCAGGGGTATTCATAGGTTAAGACTCCGACCAGGTAACCCATCATCAGAAAGAGCAACCCTTTACCGCTGCTTCCTTCCGGATCTGACGGGGTTCAGAGTACCTTCCTATGATGGACCCGGCCTTCAACGTCCTCCCATAAACCCTTCCTGAAAGAACAATACCTCAGCAGGGATTTCGGCCCTGCTATAGCGGATTGCAGGTATAGGGCACCGCTAACTCCCCGCCTGAGTACGACCGGCAATATTATAATAATAATGAAATAACGTATAGTCAAGGGTAAAGAATTTGTTTGTTGTTACTATAAAATAATATCACATAAG
>CAZQRW010000073.1:0-7201 GCA_964596115.1 uncultured bacterium | reverse complement strand
ATTTACTTCTTACTTGACACCAAATTAAAATGTGTTATCCTGATTGTATGCCATACATTGCAGATTTTCATATTCATTCGAAGTATTCAAGGGCGACCAGCAGCCAGTCAGATCTTGATGGTATTTCTCAATCAGCGATAAAAAAGGGTGTAAACCTTGTTGGAACAGGTGACTTTACTCATCCACTGTGGCTTGCCGAACTTGAGGGAAAATTAGAATATAAAGGCAAAGGGATCTATACATATAATGGGGTTGATTTTATCCTTACAACCGAGATAAGTCTCATCTATTCAAAGGCAGGTAAAGTAAGAAAAATTCATATTGTTATAGTGCTTCCGGAGATAAGAGATGTAAAAAATCTTAATAAAGAATTGAGAAAATACGGGAAACTTGATTCAGATGGCAGACCAGTTTTGGGGATGGACACCGAGAAATTGATGAAGATTGTATTTGACACTCAGGAAGATGCAATGGTCATACCTGCACATATCTGGACTCCCTGGTTTGGACTTTTCGGCTCACAGTCAGGGTTTGATAGAATCGAAGATTGCTTTGGAGTTTATACAGACAAAATCACTGCCCTTGAAACAGGCCTTTCCAGTGATCCCCCAATGAACTGGATGCTTTCCTCTCTCGATAAATTTACATTGGTGTCCAACTCAGATGCCCATTCCCCTCCAAATTTGGGGAGGGAGGCGAATGTTTTTTCTGAACCTCTAAATTATTATGAAATAAAAGATGCACTTGAGAAGAGAGATAAAGGAAAATTCTTATACACGATAGAATTCTTCCCAGAGGAAGGTAAATACCATTTTGATGGACACAGGAATTGTAACATTGTGATGAGCCCCGAGGAGGCGAATGAATTAGGCAATATTTGTCCTGTTTGTGGTAGACCCCTCACAATTGGTGTTCTTCACAGGGTAATGGATCTTGCTGATAGAAAGAAAGGATTTACCCCAGCTAATGTAATTCCTTACAAGAGTCTTGTTCCTTTACCGGAAATAATTGCAGAAGTGGATGGAAAGGGCAAATCCTCAAAATTAGTAATAAATGAGTATGAAAAATTGCTCTCTATCTTTGGCAGCGAGTTTCACATTCTTCTTGAGGCGTCTTTATATGAGATAAAAAAATATATGAATGATAGGGTGGTGGAAGGTATCAGTAATGTTAGAAATGGGAACATATTTGTTAAACCTGGTTATGATGGTGTTTATGGTATCGTCAGTGTTCTTGAGAAAAAGGAAGAAAAAAAAGTTCAACAGGGAAGGTTATTTTGATGGATAGATTATGGGCACCCTGGAGACATAAGTATGTGGTAAATCCAGAGGGTGAAGGATGCATCTTTTGTAAAAAGCCCTCCGAGAATAAGGATGAAGAAAACTTTATTCTATATAGGGGGAAATACGTATTTGTGATAATGAATGTATATCCATACAATAATGGGCATCTGATGATTGCGCCTTACAGGCATATTGGAGAAGTTACGGAACTAACAGATGATGAAGTAGCTGAGATGGCTAAGGTCTGTCAAAAATCTGTAAAAGTTCTTAAAAATAAAATGAGTCCGGATGGATTTAATCTCGGTATGAACCTTGGGAAGATAGCTGGAGCTGGTTTTGAGCATCATCTTCACATCCACGTAGTTCCGAGATGGTCGGGTGATACAAACTTTATGCCAGTAGTATCTAATACAAAGGTCATCCCTATTTCTCTCCAGGAGGCTTACAGGATTTTGAAAGATGGTTTCAAAGATTGAGTGGTCTGTAATTCCTGCAGTAAAGAATAAATTGAAAACTATACTGGTATCAACCTTTATTATTGCTATTTCCATTGTAGTATTTTTTTTCTGGTCGAAATATCTTGGATTTTTAGCCTTTGTAGTTCTCTTTTTATCTGTTCTTCCGTATTACACAAGGACTCACTACATAGTTGATGAGGAAGGAATAACAATCAAAGGTCCGCTGACAACCCAGAGAAAAAAATGGAGTTATTTAAAGAAGGTAATTCCTGATAAAAATGGAATATTTCTCAGCCCCTTTAATTACGAGACAAGATTGGAGAATTACAGGGGATTTCTTATTAAGGTTCCAGAAGAGAAAAAGGACGAAATTTACCAGTTTATATTAGGAAGAATAAGTAAAGAGGAAAAAGAAAATAAACAAAATTCTTAAATGCAACAGATCGAAAATTCTTTAATAAGGGTGACAATAATGTTAAATACAAAAAAAACGAGGGAGGAACAATGATACTTTTAAAAAATGGTCGGGTACACACACCCGAAAAAATCATTGAGAATTGTGACATTCTTATCTCCAATGGGAAGATAAAGGATATAGGTAAGAATCTTAAAGTAAACGGAAATGTTAAAGAAGTTAATGTCACAAAAAAGAACGTATTTCCTGGGTTTATAGATGCCCATTGCCATCTTGGTATGTGGGAGGAGGCTACTGGTGTAGAGGGTTATGACGGAAACGAGTGGGTCGATCCTGTTACTCCAAATCTAAGGGCTATAGATGCAATCTATCCAGTTGACCTTGGCTTTAAGGATGCCTTTAAGGCTGGTATAACCTCAGTATTTACAGGCCCAGGAAGCGGAAATGTAATAGGTGGTCAGAGTGTTGTTATAAAGACGGGTGGTAGTAATATTGTTGATGAAAGGGTTATAAAGAATCCTGCCGGAATGAAAATGGCATTAGGAGAGAATCCCAAAAGGGTCTATATGGATCAGAAAAAAAGTCCTGTGACAAGGATGGCTAATGCTGCATTGATAAGGGATACGCTATATCAAACAAAGGTTTATATGGAAAAAAAGAAAGAAAAAAAGTTTAAGGAATATAATCCAAAATATGAGGCATTGATACCTGTATTAAAAAGGCAAATACCTGTTAGAGGACATTCCCACAGAACAGATGATATTGCAACTTTTGTGCGGTTGAGGGATGAAATTGGCTTTAGGCTTGTGATTGAACATGGCACAGAGAGCCATCTAATTGCAGGATACCTGAAGAAGAAAAATGTTCCTGTGGTTGTCGGCCCAAGTTTGTCTGCAAGAGTGAAGGTTGAGTTGAAAGAAATCACCTTTGACACACCGAGGATACTATCTGAAAATAATGTATTCTTTGCCATAATGACTGACGCGCCTGTTGTACCAATTAATTATCTTCCTTTAATGGTTGGATATTCTGTGAAACATGGTCTTCCATATAAAGAGGGTTTAAAGGCAATAACTGTAAATGCTGCAAAGATTTGTGGAGTAGATAAAAGGGTCGGAAAGATAAAAAAAGGATTTGATGCGGATATCAATGTGTATGAAGGTGACCCGTTTACTATTAAGGGTGAGTGTGTTATGACAATAGTTAATGGTGAGGTTGTGTATAAGGCATAATGGGGAAAATAGGAAAAGCTCCAGAGGCAGTGCTTTTTGCTGGTTTAATATATAATAAAAAAATAAAAAATGATATTGGGCGTATACTACGCCCTCTCGGTATATTAGATAAATTTTCCCCTGAGCTTTCCTTTGATGCTTTTTCTAACTACTATGAAAGAGAGATGGGTAAGGATCTATTAAGACAATGGGTCTCATTTGATAGAATTATAAGGCCCGACGAGATAGTTGAGATTAAATTGAAATCCAACAAAATAGAGGAGAAGATTTCAACAGCGGATAGACGTATAATAAATATTGACCCAGGATATATTACCCTTTCAAATCTTGTACTTGCCACTACGAAAAATTATAGTCATAGAATTTATGCGGGGAGAGGTATATTTGAGGAAGTTACACTTATTTATCGGAGAGCTGAGGGTTTCGCACCACTTGAGTGGACCTATCCTGACTATAGAACAGACGAGGCAAGAAAATTTTTTGAGGAAGTTCGTGAGAAACTAAAGCATACCAGGGAATAATGTGATAAATCTTGTTTTTAAGAAAGATTAGAAGAAAAACACGAGCAATACCATTATTTATCTCATCACTTATCCTTGTGAGAAAACTATTCCATAGCCCAGTTTTTTTCTTGACTTTTATTATCTGTATTCTATCCTGACTTTATGAGAAATGAGATCTTTTTGAGCGGTTTTACCTTTATAAGGAATGGGATAAAACTTGATTATCCATTTGTAGAGGTAATTGATTCACTCCTTGATGTTTGCGATGAGGTGGTAGTGAATGTTGTCTCATCAGAGGATGAAACCCTTGAATGGGTCAAAAGAATAAAGGATAAGAGGTTGAGAATAATTGAAACGCCTTACAGGGGGGAGAAGGGAGCGATATTCTTTGAAAAAATGGCTTCTATCCCTCTGAAAGAGTGCAGAGGAGAATGGGTTCTTCACCTCCAGGGTGATGAGATATTAACAGATGAGGCATCGAAGTACATAATCCCTCTATTAAGAGAATTCTCCTCTTCTACGAAAATTGAAGGTTTCACATTCCGATTCAGGCATTTTTATGTTGATTACTGGCATTACTATGAGGGTTATGGCTGGTTACCCAGGGAAGTAAGGATAATACGAAATAGTATAGGGATTATGCCTTATAAAGATTCACCTGGTTTCAGAAGAAATGGAAGAAAATTGAGGGTTCTAACATTGCCATTTTATATATATCATTATGGATGGGTAAAAGAAAGGGAAAAGATGATACTGAAGCAGGAGGAATTCCACAGATACTATAATAGGGAATTTAAGATCAGCGGTGAGCCATATACAAAATTCTCTGGTCTAAGAATGTATAGAGGTGAGCATCCAGCTATTATGCAAAAAAGAGTAAAGACATTTAAAAGGAAAGATATATCGGTATCCTTAACAGTCTCTGGTAAAAGGAAAAGATTGCAGGAGTTCATAGACGATTTAACTGAAAGATACACAAATAGAAGGATATTAGAATATGAAAACTTTATTCCCATTGGAAGATTCGGTTCTCCATATAGCCCTATCAAACGGTAGAGGCGGATTAGAAAAATTTGTTGTTTTCAGTTCCCTTTATCTACAAAAGGAGGGAATAAACACAGGTATTTTGACTTTTAAAGATTCCTGGATCGAAAGAATGGCAAGAGATTTTGGGATTACAGTCTTTACAGAGAAGTCCAGAGAAGTAATTCATAGATATTCGAGAATACTTATACATAGTTCAAAGGATCTACACTGGATATTTTTTTATCTTAGAGGTGGGCAAAAATTAATATTTAGAGTCCCTATTCTCCAGTCAGTGAAGAAGCAGGATCCCATTCATCGATATCTTTATAGAAGGGTAAATCTTTTTATTGCCAATTCAAACAAAACGATCGTATCATTGCTAAGGAATACGCCTGCTGCAAAAAATAGAATCAAACTTTTTTACCCGCCTATAAATCATCCCAAATGCAGTCTTCGTAAAAAGGGAAGGAATATAATTTTTATAAGTAGATTTGAACCCAATAAAAGGCACATAGAGTTATTAGAAGCCTTCTCAATGCTGAGACAAACAGGATATAAACTTATATTGGTTGGAGGTGGTGATGGGAGTCTGAAGAGAAGAATAAAATGGAGGGCAGATTCTTTGAAAATTCCCCTTTTAATTTATGACTACACAGATGACATATGGAAATATCTTTCTGAATCCCTTATCTTTGTGTATCCGTCAAGGGGTGAGGCATTTGGCACAGCAGCACTGGAAGCTGCTTATTGTAAAAATGTAATCATTGTCTCAAATGATACAGGTGTTTCGGAGGTAATAAAAAATGGGGAAAATGGATTTGTTTATCCATCGGGGAACGTAACGACATTAGCAAATAGAATTAAATTAGTTATTGGAAACAAAAAAATTCAGAAAGAACTTTCAGAAAATGCAAGAAAGCTTGCAGAAAAATTTTTATGGGAGAAGAGAGTTAAGAATTTTATAAGGATAATTCAAATATGAGGGATAATATTTTTACAAAAGTAAATGTTTATTGTGGTGCAGGTATAATACTCGGACTTTTCTTTTCGAGAACTCTTTTAGAGGCATCTGCAGTTATTTCAATTATTTTTTATATTGTTTTTAAAATAAGAAAGAGAGAAAAATTGAATATGGGAGAATACGCCGTTATACTTTTTCTATTAGTTGCACTTCTCAGTGCTATGTTATCTCCTTTCAGAAAAGAGGCACTGGACGGATACAGGAGGACATTCCCTTATTTACTACTTATACCATCATTTACTTCCATCAAGGAAAGACGTTTGGAAATTTATTCTTTTCTTTTTATTTGTGTTGGTTTTATTGCAGCTATTATAGGTATGGTAGGAAAAATATACGGTGATTCATTTTTTAATGTTTATGGGATGCTGCCACTTGTATTTGCCAATCTTATGCTTATTCCGTATGCATTTTCAATATATTTAGTTAGGAAAAAAAGGATTCCTGGAATTATATTAACTTTGTTTTTTCTTGTGGTAATTTTTTTTACAAAGAGATTCTCAGCTATTATCGGGGTAGTAATTATACCTATTATTCTTCTCATCCTCATAAATAAAAGGTTTTTATTATTGTTGCTACTTCTTCCAGGGCTTTTCTTTTTGAGAAATATTGGTGGTGATAAGAATAGATTCTCAGGAAGAAAAAAACTTTTTCTTTCAGGTTTAAAGATGATTGAAAGAAGACCTGTTCTTGGATTTGGCTCTTCCTCAATAAGACCATATTATGAGAAATATTCTATTCCATATGTTATACCCTATAAACTTGGTGATTTTCAAAACTCCTATATACAGATAGGATTTAGTACAGGAATTCTGGGGCTTGTCATATTTTTATTTTCTATTTTTTATTATTTGATTAAGGGATTCAAAAAACTAAAATTGCGAAGGGATAAATTACTGTATATTGATGTATTCGTTATACTGGTAATGATAATAATAAATGCAAATTTCATATATAGTTTTGGCTCACCTCAGCTCTCCATACCATTCTATTTATTACTTGGGATATTTGGAAATTAAACTGCTAATATCAATCGTGGTTTTGTCTTTTAACAATGAAATTCTCGCAAAGTAAAAACATTCATTGGTGTAATTCTTACTTCGGGTGTTATTTCTACGCAAGATGTCGTATGTTTTTATTATATAAAATGTCATATTTTATATAGGCTCATTTTTCTTCTTATGGCGTTTATATGTTGTCATCCTGAGGTGCTAGCGACGTGAGAACCTCGTCTTTTGTTTTATTTCACGATTTACGAATCACGAA
>CAZQRW010000072.1:0-7588 GCA_964596115.1 uncultured bacterium | reverse complement strand
CTCCTTTTCTGGAGATATATTTTACTATTTTCGTGTTGATTTTTAAATGAGGCAAATACCTTTCTTGACAAAAAAAATAATATTATTAAAATTCATTTATGGAAGAAGAGAAAATTATTGAGGTTGTAAAGAAGTATTTTTCTGAGATTGTTTCTTTAAGGAGACATTTTCACCAAAATCCCGAACTTGCCTTCAAGGAATTTGAGACATCTAAGTTTATCCAGCATTATCTAAAGGATCTGGGTTACACGCCTGAAGTAAAAAACAAGACAGGGGTTACGGCAGATCTAAATAAAGGCAATACATTGGTTGCCCTTAGGGCAGATATGGATGCCTTACCTATAGAAGAAAAAACAGGATTGGAATTTTCATCCAGAAATAAAGGTGTAATGCATGCCTGTGGACACGATGCCCATATGGCAATCGCCCTCGGTACTGCAAAAATATTAAAAGAACTTCACCCTGAGGTTGGTGTTAGATTTATATTTCAACCATCTGAGGAACGGACTCCTGGTGGTGCAAAAGGTATGATTGAAGAAGGCTGTCTTGAAGACGTCACAGAGATATTTGGTCTACATATGTATCCGGATATCGAAATTGGAAGTATAATGACAAGACCAGGGGTATTTATGGCAGCTGCAGATGAGATCGATATAGAGATAAGAGGAAAGGGTGGACATGCATCTACACCTCAAAAGACCGTTGACCCCATCTATCTATCAGGTCTTTTCATCAATGCAGTTCAATCAATTGTTTCACGAAAGAGTAGTCCCGTGAAACCTATGGTCATTACCATTTCAAGTATTCATGGTGGTAACATATATAATATAATACCAGATGTAGTAACAATGAAAGGGACAGTAAGAAATACCGATTCTGATCACTGGGAAAAGTGCCCTGAATGGATAGAGGAAATTCTCATCGGGACTGTTAAATCCCTGGGTGGAAACTATAACTTAAACTATAAAAGGGGTTATCCAATCTTAAAAAATGACCCTGACTCAGTCAAATACCTGCTTAAACAGGCAAATGGAATCTTCAAAGAGAGTATTATAAGGGAGGAGCCAATAATGGGTGGAGAAGATTTCTCGTACTATCTCCAAAATAAACCAGGCGCCTTCTGTTTTATAGGCTCAGGGAACAAAAATCTGGGAATTACTGCAGGACTCCATACAGACAAATTTACAATAGATGAGAATGCCCTTTTATATGGTGTAGTATTATTCATTTCTCTTGTGATGAACTATTCAAAAGATAGATGAAAATTCTAATAGACAGGAATAAAATTGAAAAAAGAGTGAAGGAGCTCGGCAAAGAGATCACTGCAGATTATAAAGATAAAAATCCTGTATTTGTGGGCATTTTAAAGGGTGCATTTATTTTTCTTGCAGATCTTGTCAGAAACGTCAACCTTGATGTTGAATTTGATTTCGTTGTTGTTTCTCTGTACAAAGGGAAAAAATCCCCCGGTATGATTATTCTTGAAAGAGAGGTGCTTACGGATCTTTCTTCAAGAGATGTGATACTTGTCGATGAAATACTCGATACAGGAAAAACATTGGACTTTTTAGTCAATCATATAAGAGAAAAGGGAGCAAAGTCTATAAAAACCTGTATCCTTCTTTCAAAGAGAAAAAAAAGGGAGGTTTCTGTAAAGGCGGATTATGTGGGTTTCGAAATAGAAGACAAATTTGTAGTTGGGTATGGACTGGATTATAACCAGAGATACAGGAATCTTCCCTTCGTGGGTTTAATGGATGAAAAAGACTAATCTTCTTATTGGTTTCCACTGCCATCAACCTGTTGGTAATTTTGATTTTATAATAGAAAATGCAGTTAATAAGAGTTATAAACCCCTTGTCGAAACATTTTACAACTTTCCTGATATAAAGGTCTCATTTCATTTTTCTGGTATTCTTTATGAATACTTTCAAAAAAAGCATATCGAACTGATAAAAAAATTGAAAGAGATGGTAAATAGAAAACAGGTCGAGATACTCTCTGGAGGCTTTTATGAGCCGATTTTACCAATTATCCCGGAAAGGGATGCCCTTGAACAAATAAGATGGATGAACGAATTTATTATAAAAAATTTTGGAACGATTCCACAAGGAATATGGCTTACGGAAAGGATCTGGGAACCTCACCTACCATCCACTTTGAAAAAAGCCAATATTAAATTTTCTATTGTTGATGACACTCATCTCCTGTCGGGTGGTATTTCTGAAAATGAGATATTCAATTATTTCATAACCGAGAATAATGGAAACCGGGTATTTATCTTTCCAATTAGTAAAAAAATGAGATATCTCGTTCCATTTAAAGAGTTAAAAGAGACATTTGATTTTTTAAAGAAAAAGAAGGGCAAGCTTATTGTTATGGCTGACGATGGGGAAAAATTTGGCGTCTGGCCTGGAACGTACAAAAGGGTTTATGAAGATAATTATTTAAAAGATTTTTTGGAGACACTAAGCAATGATAAAGAAATACAAACATTAACCTTTTCTGAGGCTATAGAGAAAATTAAACCCCTTGGTCCTGTATATCTTCCAACAGCCTCCTATAGTGAAATGATGGAATGGGTTCTTCCTACGGACGATAGAATTATCTTTGAAAATCTGGAGAAAGAGAGTGATGAAAATACAAAGAAATTTCTTAAAGGTGGATACTTTAGAAACTTTTTTGTCAAATATAATGAAGCAAACCATATGCATAAGAGAATGCTTGAAGTGAGTGATAACCTAAAGAATACAAAAAATAAAAAAGCAAAAAGGGCTTTATTCAGGGCACAGTGTAATTGTGCTTACTGGCATGGAATATTTGGTGGCCTATATTTACCTCACCTCAGACAGGCAATATACAAAAATCTAATAGAGGCTGAGAAGGGTTATCAGACAGTCTCTGAAAAGAAAGATATGGATTACGATGGTATAGAAGAGGCAATACTCAGGAACAAAAAAATAAATGCTTACATCCATTTAAAAGGGGGAAAAATCGTTGAACTTGATTATAAAGAGCCACCGTATAATCTTATGAATGTGCTTACAAGAAGAAGGGAATCATACCATAGATTTATCAAAAGTAAGGGTAATTTTGATGGTACAAAAACCATCCATGAAGTCATTACATCTAAAGAGAAGGGTCTGGATAAATTATTGAAATACGATGCAACAACGCTTGGAATGTTTGGAGATGTATTCATTAAGAGAGGCAAACAAATTGTTGATCCTCTGTATAATATTTCCAATTTCTTTGAAGACACTGTAGAACTTGTCACCGAAAATGTTACAAAAACATATTTCCTATTGGATACCGCTCTTTCAGTCCACTATAATTTCAGAGGAGAACTATTTGAAAATGTGAAGATTAATCTTCCTGTAGCCACATTCTCTGATAATATTAAAGAGGGTAACAAAGGAATAGTAATTGAGGATTGCTTTGATAAAAAGAAATTTATTATTGAGTATTCATTACCTATGAAGTTAACAAGGGAAATAATTTATACGATTTCGAGCTCTGAATCAGGGCTTGAGAAGACGAGACAGGGGCTCCTCTTCACCTTTATATACGAGAACCCTATCGGTCTTAAGTTTGATCTTTCCATCAAGTAAACTTAAGGCTATCTTCCCTACCCTCTCTACAGAGATTAATCCCATACAGTTGTAGAATCTGCATCTTTCAAAAATACATCTATTACATTCAGGGAGTGGTGGTTCTACAGCTATACCTCCAACTGGTCCCCAACGAGTCCCATTCATATTCACTGCACAGGGAAAAATACCAATAGAAGGTGTGTTTACCGCAGAGGCAATATGTAGGATGCCAGAGTTACTGCCAATAAATAGTGAAGCCTTCGAAAGGATACCTCCTATCTCAGGTAAAGTGAATTGCTGAAAAATGGGATTGGGATAATATTCTTTCATTTGAACTTCTGCAGGACCCAATAAATAATAAACGTTAAAACCCCTTTTTTTTAAAAATTTTCCTAAATACAGGAATCGGTCTGAAGGCCAATATAAGGAAGAGCCAAGACCTCCAGGGTGGATGACAATAGAATTATCCGGGATAGTAATAGGAGACTCCTCAACAGAGGCATATGTTGGAAAAAATTCTGGTTCTACCTGCAATTGCCTCAAGAGGGATATATTATATTCAATTTCATGTCTTCCTCCATATCTTCTATGTTCATAGACTCGTCTGTTAAAAAGTAAAGAATAAAGCCTATAGCCTGTTCCAATCCTTATGGGTATGGTGGCAAGATAAAGCGCTATTGCAAGCCTAAATTCAGGATGAGCAACGATCGCGACATCGTACTTTTTTTTAATTTTTCTGACTAATTTATCAATTTTATAAGATTTACTTATCGTTAAAATATGATCAACGTATTTATAGCCCTTGAGTATCGGTGCTGCATAATCTGAAACAAGAAAGTCAACTCTCACTCCCTCCATCTTTTTTTTTAATATTCCTGCAAGGGGCGTGGTTAAAACAAGATCGCCTATTCTATCCGTCCTTACAACAAGAATTCTCAATGTCTGAAATGCCTTTTATGGGTAAATACAAGGGCAATATCAAATTCATTTGCTGCATCAATCACTTCCCTGTCCCTTATTGACCCTCCTGGCTCTACAATGGCACTGACACCTGCCTCTTGAGCCACATCTATGGAATCCCTAAATGGGAAAAATCCGTCAGATGCAAGAGCAGTTCCACCCGTATAATGGCCCTGATTATGTGCCTTTTTTATCGCTATCTCTACTGAGTCAACCCTGGAAGGCTGCCCTCCCCCTATACCTATAGTTTCATTTTTGGATGCAATCACTATACCATTTGATTTTACCCACTTTACAACCTTATTAGCAAAAATTAAGGATTTCCACTCTGTCTCAGTTGGCTCACGATCACTTACGACATCCCACTTTGTGGGGTCATCCTTTTCCCAATCACCCTCCTGCAGTAAAAGTCCCCCCATAATTTTATACAATTTAAAATATTTTTTTACAGGAAATTTATCTATAGGCATCTTAATAATCCTCAGGTTTTTCCTTTTTTGTATAGTGTTTAATGCATCTGGCTCAAAATCAGGTGCCATCACAACTTCAAAAAATGAAGAGCTAATATCGTTGGCAGTTTCATAATCAAGACGACGGTTGACTGCAATTATTCCACCAAACGATGATATCGGATCGGTTGTATATGCCCTATTGAATGCTTCATAAATATTATTACCTGTTCCAACACCACAGGGTCCAGCATGTTTAATTATTGCACAGGCAGGCTCTTCAAACTCCGTTACAATTGAGACTGCTGTATCCATATCCATATAGTTGTTATAGGATAATTTTTTCCCATGTAGTTGCTCAAATTTAATAATGGAATAAGGATCCTCTGTTAACTCGTATAGTGAAGACTTCTGATGTGGATTCTCGCCATATCTGAGCTCATCTACCTTCATTAGTTCAATTGAAAGTACCTCTGGCATTTCTACTTTTTGTTTTATGCCCCCGGTTTCAGAAATATATCCAGAAATAATAGAATCGTAGCGAGATGTTTTAAAAAAAGTCTTCACAGCCAATTCAATACGTAAAGGGAGTGATATTCCACCATTTAGTTTTATTTCGTTGATAAAATGTTCATAATCCTCTGGAGAAGACAGCACACAACAATTGGTATAATTCTTTGCCCCTGCTCTGAGCAAGGCAACCCCACCAATATCGATGAGTTCTGTCATTTCACTAACAGATAACCCCTTTCTTAAGCCTTCTTCAAATGGATATAAATTCACAACAACAAGGTCTATCGGTTCCACTCCCAATTCCTTTAGTTGATGCAAGTGCTCTTTATTATTTTTATCTGCAAGAATACCTGCAAATATCTTAGGGTGAAGGGATTTAACCCTACCATCAAGCATCTCCTCACTGCCCGTATATTCTGAGATTTTAATAGAATGTATTCCATTTTCGTTAAGGTATTTGAATGTTCCTTCAGTGCAATATATTTTTACACCATTCTCCTCTAAAACCTTAGCAAGACTTATGATATTATCCTTATTGTAGACACTTATTAAAGCGTTTTTTATCTCAAGCATCTTTCCCCTCCAGTATTCTTTTTAGTTCCATAAGATCATTTATGATCTCATCAATATTTGATTTCTTATGCAGTTTTTTTCTTGCTGATGATATTGAAAGACCTTCTATATGAAGAAGGTACTTTATCCTTCTCAATATATCAATGTCCTTTGAAGTATAGAGCCTCCTTCCCCCAGGAGTTCTTTTAGGTGTTACTTCCTTAAAATGCCTTTCCCAATATCTTATGGTGGATTTTGGTTCTTCTATCAATTGAGAAACCTCTTCAATAGAATAGAATAATTTTTCCATCAATCTTCCTCCTTCAACTCCCTCCTCATAAGATGAAGAATGGAAATAGAGGGAGACTTATTATTATAAAGTACATTATAAACCTCGTTTGCTATAGGTACGTCCACATTATATTTCTTACTCAATTTAATCACAGATTTAACAGTATGGATGCCCTCTGCAACCTCAGTCATCTCACCCATAATTTCATCAAGTGATTTGCCCTTCCCGATTTCCTCCCCCACATGTCGGTTTCTTGAGTACTTACTAAAGGAAGTAACAATGAGATCCCCTGTTCCTGAAAGACCATTAAATGTTTCAGCACTCCCCCCCATTTTAATACCAAGTCTTTTCATCTCAGCTAAAGCCCTTGTAAGTAGCGCTGCTTTGGCATTCATTCCCAGGCGAAGACCATCGCAGATACCAGCTGCAATCGCATAAACATTTTTTAATGAACCTCCCAGTTCGACCCCAGTAATGTCTCCCGTTGTATAAATTCTTATATAGTCGCTGGAAAATTCTCTCTGAATAATTTTTGCAATATTGTGATTTACAGAGGCAGCAACAAGGGTAGAGGGAACCTTCTTAACTACTTCTCTTGCTATACTTGGGCCAGAAAGAACAACAATTCTATCCTTTATTTGGGGAATATTATCAGATATAATCTGAGATATTCTTCTCAATGTTTTCTCTTCTATACCTTTGGAGAGACTGACCGTTATAGCCTCACCTAAATCATATTCTGAAGAAAGGCTTGTAATTTTATCCATAAATCTTGAGGGGATTGCATACACCACTATATCTTTATTTTCGACTGCATCTTTTATATCAGATGTAATACCTATCTCATCTGGAATAGGATAACCCGGAAGAAAAATCTTGTTTTCTCGATCATTTCTAATCTTATCCGCTCTTTCCTTGAAATATTCGTAGAGGGTTACATTATGTCCAATACCATTTAAATACAGGGCAAAAGTAGTCCCCCAGTTTCCTGCTCCTATAATTGCAACATTCATATGGCTATTTAAACAGAAATTAAAGAAAAATCAAGAGGAGAAAATGTATTTTGTAGTTATTAGAAAATAATGTCCAAAGTTTTAACAAAAAATAATGCCACATAAAACAAGGTAGGAGAAGTATAAAAAAATGGCGAGGTAGGGGTCAAAATAGAACGAATAGCGAGGTAGGAGCCGAGATGGAAAGAATAGCAAGGTAGAAGAGGTATAGAACGA
>CAZQRW010000071.1:0-7654 GCA_964596115.1 uncultured bacterium | reverse complement strand
TGAATACAAAAAGATTGCTATTAGTATCGAACAGATTACCAATAACAGTAACAAAAAGGAAAAATAAATTAAACTTCCATGCAAGTCCGGGAGGTTTGGCAACAGGTCTCTATTCAATCTTCAAGTCTCTTAATGGTGTTTGGGTTGGTTGGCCAGGTGTATCTCTTGCAACCATTTCTCCTAATGAAAAAAGAATTGTTGAGGATAAACTTATCGCTGACAATTTATATCCAGTTTTTCTTCAACAAAAAGAAATAGAACATTTCTACTCTGGTTTTTGTAATAGGACTATCTGGCCATTGTTTCATTACTTTACGCAATATACAGTATACGACAAATGCTACTGGAGATATTACAAAAGGGTTAATGAACTATATGCGAAATCAGTACTCAAAGTGGCAAAACCAAATGATATCATATGGGTTCAGGACTTCCACTTAATGCTCGTTCCCTATCTCTTAAGAAAAGAAATGCCTGATGCAACCATAGGCTTCTTTCTCCATATACCTTTCCCATCTTACGAAGTCTTTAGATTACTTCCATGGCGTAAAGAACTGCTCGAAGGCATGCTTGGCTCTAACCTCATTGGTTTTCATACATTTGATTATGCCGTTCATTTTCTTGAAAGCACCCGCAGAATAGTGGGTCGAGAAAATACATTCGGACAAATTATAATGAACAATAGAATTGTAAAAGTAGATGTTTTTCCTATGGGCATTGATTATGAAAAGTATGCCACGGCACAGGAAATCCCTATGGTAAAAAAAGAGATAGAGAGATTAAAGAAAAAAGTTGACGGGATGAAGGTTATTCTTTCTGTTGACAGATTGGATTATACAAAAGGCATAGTAGAAAGGCTGAAGGCATTTGATGTTTTTCTTTCGAGAAATAAAGACCAGATTGAAAAAATATTACTAATTTTAGTAGCTGTCCCATCTCGAAAAGGTGTCATAGAGTACAAGAATCTAAAGAAAAAAATAGACGAGTTGGTTGGCGAAATAAATGGTAAGTATAGTACCATTGGTTGGATGCCTATCTGGTATATGTACAGGTCATTACCATTTCCAAGACTTGCAGCCCTCTATTCCATTTCAGATATAGCACTTGTTACCCCAATAAGGGACGGTATGAATCTTATAGCAAAGGAATTTGTTGCGTCAAGGAAAAACGGAAGAGGTGTTTTGATTTTAAGTGAAATGGCAGGTGCTGTGAAAGAGCTGGGAGAGGCAATTATAGTCAATCCAAATAATTTTGAAGAATCTGCATTTGCCCTTGAAAAGGCACTGAAGATGCCTCACAAAGAGGAAATTGAACGAAATAGAAGGATGCAGAGGAGACTCAGAATATATAACATCCTTGCCTGGGGTAATGATTTTATTAATAGGCTAAACCAGACAAAGATTATACAGTCGAAGATGGATGTAAAAAAAGTGAAATATGAAATAAAAATGCGATTAATAGATGATTTTAAAAAAAGTCAGAAGAGGCTTTTTATTCTTGATTACGATGGGACCTTGGTTCCGTTTTTTACTAAACCACAGGATGCAAAACCGGATAAGAAGATTTTGATATTGCTCGATAAACTTACTTCTGATGAAAAAAATGAGGTAGTAATTATAAGTGGAAGAGATAAAAACACACTGGAGAAATGGTTTGGGCATCTTCCTATTGGACTTGTTGGAGAACATGGCGTATGGATTAGAGAAACTGGGAAGAAAGCAAAGAAAATAAGGCCTATGAAAAATGAATGGAAAAAAGAGATATGGCCAATTCTCGAAATGTATTCCAATAGAACGCCAGGCTCTTTTGTTGAAGAGAAGGATTATTCTCTTGTCTGGCATTACCGAAATGTTGAGCCTCAGCTTGCAGAAATAAGGGCAATGGAATTAAAGGACAATCTGCTTAATCTAACGGCTAATTTGGATCTTGATGTGCTGGAAGGAAGTAAGGTAATAGAGATTAAAAATTCGGGGGTAAATAAGGGAAAGGCGATTCAACAATGGTTATTCAAAGAAAAATGGGATTTTATACTTGCAATCGGCGATGACTGGACTGACGAAAATATGTTTGAAGCCCTTCCAGAATGGGCATATACTATAAAGGTAGGATGGGGTATCTCAAAGGCAAAATTCTACCTTAATACCAATAGAGAGGTGAGAGAATTATTAGAGGAAATAGTAAAGTACAATGAATAGATATTTTTTCCTTATTTTATCGTTTGCTCTTCTATTATCAGGATGTAGAAAAAAGGAATCAATTCTTACATTTGCCGTTGGCGGGGCATCAAGTGAACTGGATTACTGGGAACAAATTATATCTGAATTCGAGAATAATACAAAAATAAAAGTAAAAATATTGAGGCAACCCACTGATACAGATCAAAGGAGACAAAGTCTTGCCACGCCCCTTAAGGCGCATAAGAGAGATCCCGATGTTTTTCTAATGGATGTTGCCTGGGTAGGTCAGTTTTCAGCGTCTGGATGGCTCTTACCACTGAATGATTATATTAAAAAGGATAATTTTAAAATAAACAGTTTTTTTAAGCCTGTCATAGACCAGGTAGATATTTATAAAAGAAGGATTGTTGCATTGCCTGTATATCTTGATTGCGGTCTTCTTTACTTTAGAAAAGATTTGTTAAAGAAATATGGTTTGCCTATACCTGAAACCTGGGGAGAACTCCTGAAATATGCAGAGGATGTGCAGCGAGAGGAGAGAAAGAAAAATCCTAAATTCTATGGTTTTGTATGGCAGGGTGGCCAATACGAAGGACTTGTCTGCACATTTCTCGAGTTCACAGCATCTAACAATGGAGGAATCGTAGATAAGAATGGCAATATTTCTATTGACAGAAAAGAAAATATAGATGCACTTAGATTTATGAGGGACCTAATACACAAATATAGAATTTCTCCTCCAAATACATATACTGAGATGAAAGAGGAGGAAGTGAGAGAGTACTTTCAAAATGGGAATGCTTGTTTCGAGAGAAACTGGCCATATGCCTGGCAGCTCCATCAGGGGGAGAAATCTCCAGTAAAAGGGAAAGTAGGTATTGCTTTACTTCCCAGATTCAAGAATGGTAGAAATGTTGCTGCACTTGGGGGTTGGCATATCGGAATATCAAAATTTTCAGATAAAAAAGGAGAAGCCTGGAGGCTTGTAAAATTTATCCTTTCATACAAAACGCAAAAGAAACTTGCCCTTCACCTCGGCTGGAATCCAGGAAGGGCAGATATATATGATGACCCTGAAATCCGAGAGAAAATGGGGCAGATGGAGATATTGAAGAAAGCGCTCTCCCACTCTGTTGCAAGACCAGCAGTGCCGTATTATACAAGGATTTCAGAAGTAATTCAAAATTATGTGAATGGTTCAATATCAGGGAATATAAACCCTTCCACAGCATTGAAAGATGCTCAGGAGAACATAGAAGAAATTTTGAAGCAATATGAACAAAGAGATTAGAGAAGCATTACTCTTTATTTTACCCCTTATGCTTTTCATCCTATTTTTTACGCTTATCCCTGTTATAGGGACATTCTTTGTTAGCCTTTACAGGGATGTAACTTTCTTGACCAGAAAATTTGTTTTTTTGAACAATTATGTAAGAATTTTCAGGGATGCTCAATTCTGGAAATCCACACTTTTTACACTACTATTTACCCTTGCCTCTGTATCCATTGAGATGGTTGTAGGAATGATCTTTTCCCTTGTAATCAATGAAAGAATACCTTTGAGGGGTATGGTAAGGGGAATCGCTCTCCTTCCCTGGGCAATACCCAGTGTTATTAGTGCACGGGTCTGGCAATTGATATACCGCTATGATTATGGAATTGCAAACTATATTATGCAACATCTATTTGGAGTTTCTGTGAACTGGCTTGGAAGTTATTCTGGTGCATTTTTTTCACTTGTGCTGGCAGATGTATGGAGAACAACTCCATTCGTTGCAATAATTTTACTTGCAGGCCTCCAGACCGTTCCAGAAACACTCTATAAGCAGGCGAAAATTGACGGAGCAAATATATTTCAGAGATTCTTTAAGATTACATTACCATCGATTAAACCAATAATTATTGTGGCTCTCCTCTTTAGAACCATCGACGCATTAAGGGTGTTTGATATCATCTATGTTATAACAGGAGGGGGACCAGGAGGCGCTACCAATTCACTTTCTTTATATAGCTATAGATATTTTCTCCTGGGTGACTTTGGATATGGTTCAGCTATCTCGATTATGCTTTTTGTGTTTGCCTTCCTTATTTCCTTTGCATACATAAAGTTGTCAAGGCTTAAAGAGATTGCCCTATGAAAGATGAAATTATAAGGAAGGGAATGTTAACAGCAGGCATAATCTTTTTAGTATTTTTTTGTATCGGACCTTTTATCTGGATGATTGTTGTCTCATTAAGCGATTCGCCTGATTTTTTAGTTAGAGGTCAATATATATTTACTTTGAAGAACTTTATTGACATTCTTAATATAAGAAACCTTCATTTTTTAGATTACCTTCGAAATAGTCTTTTTGTAGCAGGGCTCACGTCTATTTTTAGTGCCACAATAGGTGCATTTGCGGCATACGCTATTTCAAGGATTGATTTCCGAGGGAAAATTTTGATACTGGTTTCTGTACTTGGACTTTCAATGTTCCCGCAGATCAGTATAGTTGGCTACCTCTACAAAATTATGAGTAGTATCGGATGGATAAATACATATAACGCCCTTGTGTTTCCGTATATTGCCTGGACACTCCCCTTATCTTTATGGTTAATGCTTAGCTATTTTTCTCAGATACCATCCGAAATAGACAGGGCAGCTTTAGTAGATGGAGCGAATAGGATACAGGTCTTTTCAAAAATCATAATTCCAATTGGTGCCCCCGGTTTTCTCTCTACTGTCCTTCTTCTTTTTATGGCTTCCTTCAACGAATTTCTTTTTGCCCTGATGTTAACAACTGACTTTAGAGCAAGGACAATTCCAGTGGGTATTGCGCTATTTGAGGGACTGCATGGTGAAATTCCCTGGGGATACATAATGGCTGCCTCTTTAATTTCATCTATTCCAGTGATTCTACTTGCCTTGTTCTTCCAGAGATATATAATCAGAGGACTAACAGGAGGAGCTGTTAAACAATGAAACCGTTAAGTGTAAAAGTGGAAAATCTTTCAAAGGAGTTTTATTCGCTTGCCAGGGGAAGAATACCTGCATTGGAAAATATTAATTTGGAGATAGGAGGAGGGGAATTCTTTGTGATACTGGGTCCGAGTGGGTGCGGAAAATCTACCTTGCTTAATATACTTGCAGGCTTAGATAAGCCGACGAGAGGGGATGTATTTTTCAGTAATAGTCCTGTATTCAGTACAGAAAAAAGAATATTTCTTGGTCCAAAGCAAAGAAATGTAGCAATGGTATTTCAATCCTATGCACTCTATCCACATATGACTGTTTTTGAAAATATTGCCTTTCCCTTAAAAATATTAAAAATGAGAAAGAACGAAATAAAGAAAAATGTCATAGAGGCTGCAAAAATGCTGGATATATTTCATCTTTTATATGTGAAGCCTAAGGAGTTAAGTGGGGGACAAAGGCAGAGAGTCGCCATTGCTAGAGCTATTGTCCGCCACCCTTCAATCTTTTTATTGGACGAGCCCCTTTCAAACCTTGATGCCCAGCTTAGAGTTCGTATGAGAAGTGAACTTAAGAACTTGCAGCGTAGATTGAATGTCACTACAATATATGTGACACACGACCAGATTGAAGCAATGACACTTGGGGATAGGATTGCTATTCTTAAAGACGGAAATATTCAACAGATTGGTGCACCCTTAGAGGTATACGATAGGCCAATAAACACATTTGTAGCAGGATTTTTGGGGACACCACCTATGAATCTAATCAATGCAAACCTTTACAGTAAAGGAGGTAAACTATTCGTTCAAATAGGGGATATAAAAATAAAATTGGATTGGAAAAAATGGGGGAAACTAATTGATTTAAAAGAAAAGGAATGTATTGTAGGAATAAGACCTGAAAACATAGGGGTATCCTCCAAAATAGAGGAAAATAAAGTAAGAATAGCACTAATAGAACAGCTTGGAAATGAGGCACTCCTTTATTTCCAAATAGAAAACCAGATGATTATTTCAAAGCCGTCTGGTAACAAGCAATTTAAAGAGGGTGAGATTGTAAATTTATTGATAGATAAAGATAAAATTCATATTTTTAGAAAAAACGGAAGTAGAATAGGAGGTAACGAGTGAAGAGAAATATAGAAGATTATAGAATAATTGTAGGTGACGAGAATATAGCTGATATTTTGAGGATAGCAAAAAAATTGTATACAAAAAGAATAATCCTGATTAACTCTACCTACCAGGGTGGTGGTGTGGCAGAGATGGTTAGCTCACTTGTTCCATTATTGAATGATGTAGGGATGATAGCGGACTGGAGAATACTCTTTGGGAATCCAGATTTCTTTACCGTAACAAAGAAATTTCATAATGCCCTTCAAGGTGGTAAAATAAACCTGACGAAAATGAAGAAAAAATTATACATTGAAACAAATGAGAATTTTCTTGTATTTAGCCATATTGATCACGACTGTGTAATTATACATGATCCCCAGCCTCTTCCACTAATAAGGTACTATAGAAAGAGGCAGCCCTGGATATGGAGGTGTCATGTTGATTTATCAAATCCGAATAAAGAATTATGGGAATATCTGAAGGGATTTATACTTCGTTATGATATGGTTATCGTTTCAAATGAAAAATATAAGAAGAGTGATTTACCAGTGGAACAGAGAGTAATATATCCTGCAATAGACCCACTATGTGCAAAAAATAAGGAGATTTCCACAGAAACAATTAAAAAAACATTGAAAAAGTTCAAGATCACTACAGATAAACCAATTATAACACAGATTTCAAGATTTGATAAATGGAAGGACCCAGAAGGTGTCATTGACGTATTCAAAATTGTTAAGGAAAAGATCGACGCAAGACTGATACTGTGTGGGAGTATGGCTGCGGATGACCCAGAAGGAACACGTGTATATGAAAGTGTGAAAAGAAAAGCAAACTCCTTAATAAAAAATGGGGATGTGATTCTACTAACAAGAGAAAGCAACATTTTAATAAATGTTCTGCAGAGGATATCCGATGTAATAATTCAGAAATCTTTGCGAGAGGGCTTCGGTCTTGTAGTCACTGAGGCACTGTGGAAGGAGAAACCAATTGTTGCAAGTAATGTGGGGGGTATCCCTTTACAGATCAAAGATGGGGAAAATGGATTTTTACTGGAGCCCGAGGACACAATGGGATTTGCTGAGAAAATAATAGAACTACTGAAGAAACCAGCCCTTTCCAGGGAAATGGGACAGAAAGGGAAGGAGATTGTTCGAAATAAATTTTTGATAACCCGTCTCTTGAAAGATTATTTGAATTTATTAAATGATGTAATTTGAATTTCCTCCCCTCACTTTTACTGGGCACTTTCTAAACAGATAAGTCTATTTAGAGCCTCTCGAAAGGGGAGAATGAAATCTCACCTACATAAGAACCGTAGTTAAAGCTTTTTGCCGTCCTTTACCTCGCTATTTTTGTTATCTTCGTTTCTACCTTGCCTTTCGTTCTATACTTCTCCTACCTCG
>CAZQRW010000070.1:0-7861 GCA_964596115.1 uncultured bacterium | reverse complement strand
CAATGTCACACCCCACACAACTCGCACCCCTCTTTAGTGCAATCGATATTTTCTTCTTCGCCATTTCAATCTCCCTTTCTATAGGGGTTTGGACCTAATTCCTTTATCTCCTGCGTAAACTCTGTAATAACTTCTGCAAACCTTTGTCCCTCTCCTGCTGAAACCCATTCAAGCCTTAGCCTTTTAGGGTTGAGACCAAATTGTTTCAGAAGCATCTTTAATAAAGCCATCCTCCTTCTTGTTCTGTAATTTCCACCTATATAATGACAATCCCCTGGATGGCAACCTGCAACCATAACACCATCCGCACCTTCTTTAAATGCATACAGAATAAACTCAGGATCGACCCTTGCAGAACACATCGTTCTTATCTGTTTAAAATCCGTTGGCATCTGTAATCTTGATACACCTGCGAGATCTGCCCCTGCATAGGCACACCAGTTACAGGTAAAAACAAGAATATTCATTTTATCTCTGCCGTTAGTGTTCATTGTGCATTCTCCTTTGTGGATACTGTTTCCATCCTGCCAAATTTCTCGGGATGGAGAGCTGCTTCTATCATTGCATATATCTGTTGAGATGTAAAGCCCTTCTGCTCCATCGCACCGGATGGACAGGCCGCTATGCAGGCACCACAACCCTTACATAGAGCCTCATTCACCACTGCCTTTTTATTTTCTGGGTTGTCTTTTTCTGCAACAATTTCAATAGCACTATATTCACAGACGGGTTCACAGATACCGCACCCATCACAAATATCCTCATTAACAGCCGCAATGGTAGGTTGAGCCTTATATTTTGGCTTTGAAATAATGGTCATCGCCCTGCCTGCAGCCGCCTTTGCTTGAACAATGGTTTCGTCGATGAATTTTGGGGAATGGGCAAATCCCGCAAGAAAAATACCCTCTGTAGCAAAATCAACTGGCCTTAATTTAACATGCGCCTCAAGAAAAAATCCTTCCTCATTTAAAGGCACCTTTAGCATCTTTGATAATTCTTCATTTTCTTTTGGTGGCACAATACCTGTGGAAAGTACGACAAGATCAGCAGGTATTTCTATCTCCTTCTCGAGGATTTGGTCATAGGTTTTTACAACAAGTCCATTTCCTTTCTTTTTTACTTCTGGTTCCTTATCATCCGTATATCTTAAAAATATACCACCGGCGTCACGCACCTCGTTATACCATTTTTCTCTAAACCCATATGTCCTAATATCTTTGTTTAAAATAAAAAGCTGTAATTCCGGCTTCCTTGAGAGAAGTTTTCTTGCATTCTTAATGGCATCAGAGCAACATATCCTTGAACACCAGGGGTGCTCATTGTTTCTCGATCCAACGCATTGGATCATTACCAAACTTTTTATCGAATCATAATTAATCTCTCCCTTCGCTATCATTCCTTCCAGTTCTAATTGCGTTACAACCCTTTTATCCTTACCATAGAGATATTCTTTAGGTTTATATGGTTGTGCACCTGTTGCTACAATGATTACACCATGTTCTATTGTTTTTTCCTTTTTTTTATGTTTTATTTTAGTTTTGTAATTACCGATAAAACCATCAATCTTCACTATCTCTGACTCTGTAAATACTTTAATTTTATCCTCTGCCTTTATCTGATTCATTAGCGACATAAGAAATGCCTGGATATCATTCCCCCAGTTTGTATAGTGTAAATCCCTTAGATTTCCCCCAAGATTACTTTCCTTTTCTACAAGGTAAACATCATAGCCACTCTTTGCTATCTCAAGCGATGCTATAATACCTGCTAACCCTCCGCCAATAATAAGGGCAGATTGTTTAACATCAAGATACATCTCCTTTAGAGGAAACAAATACTGCGCCTTTGCTACCGCCATCCTCACTAAATCTTTTGCCTTTTCTGTAGCTTTTTCAGGCTCGTGCATATGAATCCAGGAACATTGCTCTCTTATATTAGCCATTTCGAAGAGATAAGGGTTAAGACCTGCGTCTTTCAACGTTTCTTGGAATAAGGGTTCATGTGTCCTTGGGGTACAGGATGCAACAATGACCCTGTTCAGATTATGTTTCTTTATCGTTTCTGTAATTTTTCTCTGGGTATCCTCAGAGCATGTATAGAGGTTTTCCTCGGCATGGACTACATATGGTAATGTTTTTGCATACTCTACCACTTCTGGCACATTCACGTAAGCACCAATATTAATGCCACAGTGACATATAAAAACCCCTATCCTGGGTTCTTCACCTGTAACATCTCTCTCTGGAGGATACGTTTTCTCTTTAATTAATGACCATTTCACATTTGGTAATAATGATGAAACCTCACAGGCGGCAGCAGAACCTTCCATTACAGACTCTGGTATATCCTTTGGGGATCTGAATGCACCAGCAACATAAACGCCATCTCTCGTTGTTTTCAATGGCGAGGTAAAATCAGTATAGACAAATCCATAGTCATTTAATTCTATATTTAATGCCTCTGCCAACTCTTTTGATTTTTTGGGGGGTTCAAGTCCTACTGAGAGAACAACAAGATCAAATTCTTCCTCTTTGAGTTTCCCATTTTTTTCATACTTTAATATCAAATTCTTCGTTTTGGGATCTTCTTCAATCGCAGGTATCCTGCATCTTAAATATCGTACACCAACGTTTTTTTCGGCATTCACATAATACTTCTCAAATCCTTTCCCATACGATCTCATATCCATATAAAAAATTGTGGGCTCAATATCTGCTTCATGTTCTTTTGTCATAACTGCTTGTTTTGTTGCATACATACAGCATACAGAGGAACAATACTCATTTCCTACCTTTCTATCCCTTGAACCAATACATTGTATCCAGGCAATCTTTTTGGGAATTTTTCCATCCGATGGTCTCTGAATATGTCCAGCAAAAGGACCTGAGGCGGAAAGTATTCTTTCATACTGCATAGAAGTGATAACATTTTTAAATTTACCCCATCCATACTCCTTTTTTCTGGATGCATCAAATGGTGAAAAACCCGCAGTAAGAACTATGGCACCAACATGAATCACCTCTACTGTTTCTTTATCCTCATAGTTGATGGCATGTGCCAAACATATGTTTTCACAGAGCCCACACCCTATACAGGTCATTTTATCAATGGTAAAACTCCTCGGAACTGCTTGAGGATATCTAACAAAGATTCCCTCCCTCATATCAAGTCCTTCGTTGTACTCATTAATTGCTCTCACCGGACAGTTCCTTGCACATTCACCACAACCAGTACATTTGGCAGGGTCAATATATCTTGGATGCTTCACAATCCTCACTTCGAAGTTTCCTGGAACACCCTTAACAGATTGAATATCCGAGAGGGTCAGAAGTTCTATGTTTAAATCTCTTCCGCACTCAACAAGTTTTGGAGATAGGATACACATTGCACAATCGTTGGTAGGAAATGTTTTGTCTAATTGAGACATCACTCCACCTATAGCTGGCAGTGTATCAGCAAGGTAAACCTTGTAACCATTTTGAACGAGGTCAAGAGATGCCTGCATTCCTGAAACTCCTCCTCCTAACACCAAAACTGCTCCAATTCCTTTTTTGGGGCCAATTATTTTACCTTTTAATGCGCTAAATCTATCTTTCTCGTTCATATTCACCTCACCGTTTGATATCTCGGTATTCTATCAACAAAATCTACAAGCTTTACATTTTCTTTTCTCTCCATTTCAACAAGTGCACTAAATATTGCATCTGTAGGTTTATTTAATTTCTTTGCTATTTCTATAGTTGTCATTGGCTTTTCTTTTGTTAAATACATTATTTGAGATATAAGGTATTGTTGTTTTACTCTATCTTCAATAATCCTTTGAAACGCCTTTTCATCGTAAATTTCTCCATAGGCATTTTCCACAGTGACAAGGGTCCATTCCCTGCCAACAAGCCACTTTATATCCTCATCTAACAGCGTCATATCTATTATATCAAATGCTTCCCCAATCTTTTCTTTTGCTTTTTTCATTTCACTCCCTATGGGACCAAGTTTTTTTATCTTTTCATAAAATTTTTCAAAAACGGTTATTATCTCCGTATCGGATTCAAGGTTTAAACGAAGCCTGTCAGGGTCTAAACCGGCAAGGGAAAGAACTAATTTATATATCTTTGTCCATCTTTCTGCCTGGTAATTTCCTGTTCTATAGTTGCAACTTCCCTTTTCACAACCCATAACAAGAACACCATCTGCGCCCTCTTTAAAGGCCTTTGTTACGATTTCAGGATTTACCCTTCCGGAACATGGCACCCTGATAAAATTGATCTTTTTAGGAAAGAAAAGCTTTGTAACACCTATGAAATCTCCTGATTGAAGAGAACACCAATCACAAACAAAAGGCACAATTTTTGGTTGGAACATTATGCCACCCCCATTAATTGTTCTATTATCTCAAATGCCTTTTCATCTGTAAAAAACCGCATCTTGATTGCATCTCTCGGGCAAGAGGAAGCACAAATTCCACATCCTTTACAAAGATCCTGATTAATATATGATTTCCTTCCCTCAGGAGTGTCCTCAAGTTTTATTGCCCCTCTAAGGCAGAGGCTTTCACATAAACCACAACCTATACATTTATCTCTATCCACATACTCAACCTCTTCAATAACGAGCACATTATTTGGACATGCCTCAACACAGGCAGGTGGCCTTTCCTCATAACATTTATCACACTTAAGAACCCGATGGCCAATTGGATCAACCATAATTGCGCCAAAAGAACACATTTTAAGACATGTCCAGCATCCGACACATTTTTCTTCGTCAACCAAAACCATTCCAGTGTCTGGATCCCTGTGCATTGCACCTGTTATACATGCAAAGAGACAGGTAGGATCTTCACAATGTCTACACTGTATAGGCATAGGTTTTGTCCCGCCCATAGAGATTCCCACATGCATTCTTCTTGCTGCAAGTAGGGTAAGCTCATCTGCCCCTTCAACATCATCGAGATGTTTCTCTGCACAGGCAACCTCACATGCCCGACAGCCAACACAATTATCAATGTTCGCAAGTATCATATAACCCCCTTAATATATAAAGGTTGCTTTATCTTCAAGAAGAGATTCCTTTACCATAGAGACAGGTATTCTCTTCCTGATAAACTTGTTGATTCCACCCACATTCACAATTCTACCTATTATAGCTGCACCCCTCAAAAGTCCATTTTCAAGTATTATTCTCTGGTAAATTCTCCTCTTCGGATCCTTCTGAATTATCACTACAAATCCTTCTTTTATCGTTTTTACATCACCCATCACAATGCAGGATAGGCCTTCGAAATCCAGTGAATTCATTCTATGGGCACCCGGGTATGGTTTTTTGAATCCAGCCATATTCATACCTGCAAAGTGGCCTTGCTCACTTGCCCTGGGCCACACAGCTACAGTATTACTCCCTCCTGTTAGTAGATCATACGATTCAGCAACATCGCCTGCTGCATACACATCATTCGCAGATGTTTCCATATATTGATTTACAATTACACCAACGTTTATCCTTATTTTTTTGGGGTCAAGAAAATCTAATTTTGGTAAAAGTCCTTTTCCAATAATTGCCAAGTCGCATAGGAGTTTTTCTCCATTGGAAAGGGTGGCATATTTTACCCTTTCATCCCCTTCGAAATATTCGACATCTGTCTTTAACATCAATTCTACTTTTGATAATTTCAGCTTTTCTTCAAGGATTTCAGCAGAATCAGGGTCTAACGCCTGGGACATTATTTGTGGAGATTTAACTATCATTTTAACATTGATACCATGATGCGACAGTGCTAAGGCAGCCTTTAATCCGAGTGGACCACCCCCAAGGATAAGGGCATTTTTGACCTCGGGAAGTAGTTTTATGATTTTTTTTGTGTAATTGAGACTGGTTAGAGGAAAAATTCCTTCTATGTTAGAACCATCGATTTTTACAGGCCTTGGTTTGCCCCCAGTTGCAATTAATAGCTTGTCGTATGGAATCCTTTTTCCACTATCTAAAACGACTAATTTTTTTTCAGGATCGAATGCTACTACCCTATCGTTTAATATTGCTTTTACTCCCATTTCTTCATAAAAATCTACGGACCTGAAGAAAATTTTCTCATAAGATACACTTCCACCAATATAATGTGGCATAACAGGTTTTGAATACGGAAGATACGGTTCCTCAGAAATATTGATAATATCATTATTCCTATCAACTTTCCGTATTGCTTCTATTGCATTAATGCCTGCAGGACCATTTCCTACTATTACATATCTCATATCTACCACCTTCACATTGCAAAAATAAACTTATCTTCTAAAAGGTTATCTCTGTACATTCCAACCCTAACCCTTTTACGAAGTAGCTTGTTTAGAGCACTCACATTTATAAACCTGCCTACTACAATAGCACCTCTTACTTTTCCATTTTCCAGGATAATTTTGGTATATTTAAATTCTTCTGGCGTTTCCTTAACAAGGATTTCATATTCAGGTTTTTCCGTTTTTACATCACCCATTGAGATGGCACTTACTCCAAAGAAAGAAACAGAATTCATACCATACCCCCCAAGATACTCCTTTAAGAAGCCAGCCATATTTTGGCCTGCAATATAGCCCTGTTCACTTGCCCTTGGCCAGACAGCATGAACGTTACTTTTGCCAGTAATGACATCTTTTGACTCAGTAACATCCCCCGCAGCAAAAATATTAGGGATAGTAGTTCTCATAAAATTATCTACGATAAGTCCTACGTTATATCTCGCCTCAGTACCCATCATAAAATCAATATTTGCTCCGACCCCCACCGCCATTATTACCATTTGGACATTTACTATATCTCCTGAGGAGAGTCTAACACCCCTTATTTTACCATTTGAATTTCTTATTATTTCTTTTGCAGAATTTGATAAATAAAAATTAACTCCGTTCATTTCAAGCGCAGATTGAAGAATATCTGAAGCCCTCCTATCAGATGCAAAGGGCATAACCTGGTCCATTAATTCAAAAACATTTACATCTAACCCCCTCAACTTAAGCGCTTCTGCTGCTTTCAGCCCTATTAAACCAGATCCAATGATACCTACGCTTTTGACATTGGGAAGATAATCAAGAATTTTTTTTGTCATATCAAGTGTAGTGAAAGTAAAGACTCCCTCACCCTCTATACCTGGTATTTTCAATTGAATAGGTTTTCTCCCTGTACCAATGAGCAGTCTATCGTAGTGAAATCTCTTTCCATCCCTAAGATAAACCATTTGTTTTTCCGTATCTACTGATTCTACAGGAACACCGAGATAAGGCTTAACATTCAAATCACTATAAAATGATTTAGGTCTGAACCACATCCTGTCTTCAGTAACCTTTTCAGAAAGGAGATAAGAAAGAAGTGGCCGTGAATAAGGACCATAGGGCTCATCTGAAATATTTATTATCTCGCCATCGGAATCCACCTTCCTTATGGATTCAATACAGTTAATACCTGCAGCACTGTTTCCTATAACAACATACTCCATCGTACCTCCTTATTTACTATTATTAAAATAGAAAATATAAAATTGTCAATAGAATTTGTTAATTTTTTCACAAAAAAAGCATATTAACATTTTAGAATATAATTATAATCTTTATCACGTTGAAAATAAGGCGGATAAAAAATAGAGGAAAGGGCTTTTTCTTCCTATTTAAGCAGATTCTGAAGAGATTGAGAAAAAATTCACTATGTTGAACAAAAGACGAGGTTGATATCTACTACTTTATTAGAATGAAACGAGGCTAATATGCCTTATTTTTTACACGCCTGGGGATTAATTTTAAAAAACCTTACCCTTTACTAACTTTTTCGAGGAATTTTTTCGGTTTTACTCTATTCAGGGAGAAACCCAATTCTTCAG
>CAZQRW010000069.1:0-7901 GCA_964596115.1 uncultured bacterium | reverse complement strand
GTAAAAATTTACACAAATTATATAAAATAAAGGAATAGAATCCAGAAGAAAAAAACAAGGTAGAAGAAGTAAGAAATAGGAAGTGAGAAGTGGGAAGTAAAAAGACCGTGATTTGTGATTCGTGAATCGTGGAAAAAAGGCTTTCCTTTATAGAAGATCAGGACGTAAGACAAGGTAGGAGAAAAATAGAAGAAAAGAGCG
This sequence comes from uncultured bacterium, assembly GCA_964596115.1. GTDB lineage: Bacteria > Hydrothermota > UBA3072 > UBA3072 > B12-G15 > CAZQRW01. The sequence goes on along the minus strand of CAZQRW010000069.1, from coordinate 7,700 downwards.
AGATGATAATGGCTGAAATACAGGATATAAACAAATTTTTAGATGATGGATATCTGGCAAGTTATGCAGATACCCTCCATTCTGTCAACAAAAATATGGGCGCTGTCCCTAATTCCTAATTAATTTCAAAAACATCATTTTTATCTGAGACAATGCCTTTTTATCATCCCCTGTTTGCTCTATCAAAGAGAAGGAGATTTAGAATTGATTTAGTCTTAAACTTACTTGTCCTGATTGCTCCTACCCCACTTATGATTCTTGTAAATAGAAAAAGGGCAAATATACCAAATGCAAGATTCATCATCCATAATGGTTCATGGAATAATCTCGTTACGAATGGCATAAGAAGGAAAAAGATAAGCATTGGAAGAGGTGAGCTCTTTTTAATACCACTGAGTCCTGCAAACACAACAAATAAAATTATGGTTTCACAAGGCATAAAATAATATAATACTCCCCAGGAAGTAGATGCTCCTCTACCACCGCCTTTAAAACCAAGCCATATGGGCCAGTTATGTCCACAAATAGCAGCAAGTCCAGAAAGCGATGCCAGAGGTTCAGAAAATCCAAGCGAGCCCATGATGAATATTGGGATGATACCCTTCATAAAATCACAAAAGAATACAATCACCGCTGGAAGAAAACCAAGGGTTCTGTAAATATTGGAAGTGCCGATTTTCCGAAAACCCTCTTTTGTCACATCTATTCCCTTTATCTTGCCAGCTATGTAGCCAGAAGGAATTGACCCTATAAGATAACCAAGCAGTATAAAAAAGGAAATTTTCACCATTTAACCTTTAATTTACTTTACCCAAATTGTCCTTTCCCCACCGCTGAAGAATAACTTAAAGTTTGGAATGGTGCGGGCAAGAAGAAACAGTATGACAACACATACTATTGAAATGGTGGCCAAATCTGTTCCAAGGATAATGAATGAGATGGGGGTAAGAACAAGAAAACTAAGGAATCCAAGAGTCGGATAGTGCGTAAAGAATATAGTGATTACTGCACCAAAAGCAGCAATGCACAGGGTAATAGGTGAAAGGAATCCTATAACCCCCAATGCTGTGCTAAATCCCTTGCCTCCTCTAAATTTATAGTAAACAGGAAAATCATGTCCAATAATAGCACAAAGCCCTGTAATAGCTACTGAGAAATTTGCTCCTCCCATGATTTTTAAAAAAAACATAGGAACGATTGCCTTCAGCATGTCACAGATACAAACCATAACTCCATATATCTTCCCTACATTTGTAAATACATTCGCTGTCCCTAAATTCCCACTGCCTGTTTCCCTTAAGGAAACTCCCTTTGCACTTGCAATTATGTGGGCAAAGGATATGCTTCCAAGAAAATAAGCCAACACTGGAAAAAGTATCTCTTTTAACATAATTAGCCTTCCATAGGATAATAGGATATTCCCCATGCTCCTGGCCCCACATATACACCAACAACGGGATTAAGCTGCAAGATATATAGCTCGCTTACAGTAAACTCTTCTCTGATCGTCTCTTCTATCTCCTGGCAAATTTTATCATCCGTGGTATAACCAAGCAGAACTTTCAATCTTTTTGCCTTAGATACTGTGAGGTCTTTTCTTATCGCATCCTCTATCTTTGAAATTGCCTGAGATGCTGTTCTAACCCTTCCAAAAGGGACTATCTCACCACCAGAGTATGTGACCATTGGGATTATCTTCATCATTGCACCAAGAAATGCTTTTCCTTTACCCAGTCTTCCGCTTCTGTGAAGGAAGCCAAGGTCAGGAATAGCAAGAATCATTTTGACCTTTGACCTTACTTCCTCTGCCTTAGCTTTTACACTTTCAATATCCTTACCTGCAAAGGCTTCAATAGCAGATTCAAGGACGATCATCCCTTCTCCCAGAGTTGTTAACCCTGTATCATATACCGCTACCCTTACATTATCTTTTACCATTTCAGCAGCAGTGAGTGCCGAATTATATGTTCCACTCATCTTTGAAGATAGATGGATAGATAGAATAGTGTCAGTTTCCAGTTTTTTATATGTGTCAACCAGAAGCCCTGTAGGAAGAAGCGTCGTCCTGGGCATTTCTCCTTCTCTTAACCTTTTGTAAAATTGTTTGGGTGAGATACTTGTCACCTCTTCATCCCCAAGGTATAAGGGATGCTTTAATATGGTGATATCATACTTCTTGACAAGAACTTCTGGTATATCACTTCCATCATCAGTTACAATCTTTACCATAGATTCCTCCTGGTATAATTTTCATTATACCTGATTACTCAGATTTTTGAATACGATTACACAAATTAAAAAGACAATCTTTTTATCTGACAACTCTTATTACCAAAATTAACTAACAAACCAACTTTTAACGATGATGCTTTTAAATAAGAAAGTACCTGGTATTTAAAAACATCCGGTATATTGCCAGTTACTGCCTTAATTTCAACTACAATTTTATCCTCAACAACTAAGTCCACAATGAAATTCCCTACTTTCTTACTCCGATAGTAAACCTCAAACCGTTTTTGAGTCTCATACTTTAAACCTTCCTCCTCAAAAGCTAATTTCAGTGCGGCATGATATACTTTTTCATTAAATCCTGGCCCTAATTCAGAGTGAACTCTGTAACAACAACCTATTATTCGTTCTGTAAGAGGATCTCTATCTTCCATAATCTGTGTAATCTGTTTTTGCAATCAGTGCAATCAGACATCCTGATCATTATAGGATGTTTTACTCTGCAGAGATTATATATTGATAAAAAGGTTGTCCTCCGTAATAGAGTTCAAAGTCCTTTTTGCTAAATCCGTCCTTCAATTCTTGAAGAAGTGTTTCTGCATCCTCTTTCCTTATATCAATTCCATAAAAGAGAGTAAATGTTTCTCCTTCCATCTTCTTTGCCAGTTCAAACACAGCTTCATTTATGTTTTTATGAGCCTTAATCTCCTTTTCAAATATGGAAATAATATCACCTTTATTAACCTTCTGTGTTCCAAATTGAGCATCCCTTGCCGCGATTGTAACCTTTCCTGTTTTTACGTTTTTTATCGCCTTTCGCATATTTTTTTCATTCTCTTCTGTGCTTGACTCTGGATTATAAGCCAAAAGTGCGCTCATTCCCTCAGGAATTGTTCTCGCGGGAATCACTATTCCGTTTTTCTTGCTACATTTCAATGCCTGTTCAGAGGCAGGGATTGCATCACCATTACAAGGAAGTATAAAATAGAAGTCTTCACCATTAAGGTACTTTAGCACCTCTTCAGTGCTTGGGTTTAATGATTTTATTACTTCTGCGCCCATGCTTTTTGCGATTTCACAAAAGCCATCTCCAGGGACAATTGCCAAGACCTTTTGATGGCTTTCTGTTTCCACACCTTGTTTTATTGTGATAAACTCGTGTTGTTGCTCTTCCATATCTTCAATAAATTTATCATCAAGTTCTCCATATTTTGAGCATATCTCAAATATCTTTTCTGGCTCATTTGTGTGGATATGCACCTTTGTAATGGAGGGAGAAGTTACAACAAGAATAGAATCTCCATATGGAGCAATCTCCTCCTCCAGTAACAGCTTCTGAATATCTTTACCACGAACAAGACACTCAACATCGTATTTGTATTCAATCTTTCTTTCCCAGACCGAGATAAGCCTTCTTGCAAATTGCTTGAGCGCAGGGATTGTTTTTATTTTTCTGACCTTCATTAGCCATAATACCCTTTTCCAAGCAAGATCCATCCTCTGTGGTCTATTCTGCCATATTTTAACTATACCTTCACCAAGATTGAAAAGATTTCTCATCTTGTAAATTCCCTCTATTGTACTCAGGGTTTTCCATATATGAAGCCTATTTGATATATGCGGAACTACACCATTTTCATAGTCAAACTCTCTTAATGAATAGAGCATACCCTCAATAATATATACAAAACCTTGTGCTCCTGCATCTACGACTCCAGCATCCTTGAGCACAGGAAGCATTTCTGGTGTCTTCTCAAGGGTAATGTTTGCAACCCTCATTATATTTTCAAAAACCTTTATAAAATCCTTTTCCCTTTTGGAACTTTTAATTGCACATCTTGAAATATCTCGCATAACCGTAAGGATTGTTCCTTCAACCGGATTCCTTACTGCATTCCGTGCAGCAGTTTCACCCTCCTTCATCGCAAGAGCAAAATCCAATGTATCTATCTCCTCTTTATGGTTAACAGCACGAACAAAACCCCTCAAGAATTGGGAAAGGATTATTCCCGAATTACCTCTTGCTGCCAGAAGACTATTCTCAACGATATTTCCATCCCCAGATAATGCCCCTTTGAGTGTAAGAGTCATATTTGAGCCTGTATCACCATCTGGAACAGGAAAAACATTTAAATTATTGACCCACTCCTTCTGTGAAGAAAGCCTATCGTATCCTCCCTTGAGAAGGTTACTGAATATTTTTGAATCAATCTTATCTATCATTTCTTCTCAACCTACTTAGTAATCGTTTGGCTGCATCTTCTCCTTTAGCTATACCCTCTTTCCCTCTGTAGAATTCAAGTGGCTTAATGAAATCAACTTTAGGTTCTATTAAAATGTCTGGTTCCGAATGTTTGAGTTGAAGACACAGTATTTGATACTCAGTAATAGCTATGGTCTGAAGTATGATGGTAAAAATACTGGGAAACTCCTGGATTGTCTTCAATTTGTCTGTAAGGGTGAGGAATGGATTCTCTATGACTTTTTTCACAGGTTTGAGAAATTGAGAGAGACGGGTATTAACGATTTCTGAAGTAATAGGAAAGGTTAAAAGTTTTTTCTCTTCGCCTTTCATCCTGAGTTTATGAATTTTTTTCTCAGGTGAAGGAAGAATATTAACAGCAATTACGAAATCTGCTCCCATATCCCTGACACAATTCACAGGTAGGGGATTAACGAGTCCTCCATCTACGAGGAAATCTTCATTACATTTGCAGGGGGTAAATATACCGGGAATGGAAATACTTGCTCTTACGGCTTCGACTACTGAACCTTTTGTCATTATTACCTCTCTTCCACTCATAACATCGGTAGCAATAGCAGCAAAAGGTATCTTTAAGTCCTCAAATTTAGGATTGCCAATTACTGATTGCAAAAACTCTGTTATTTTCCTGCCTTCAACAAGACCAGAGTAAGGAATGGTTGGTGTAAAGAGAGAGGTTGTTTTTCTCCTGTCCAAATTGAGGGAGAGTTCCTCTAACTCTCTGGCACTAATACCCGAAGCATAAATCGCACCTATAAACGCTCCGATACTCGTTCCTGCAATAAAATCTATAGGGATTTTTTCTTCATCTATCACCTTAAGTACCCCAATATGGGCGAGTCCTCTTGCAGAACCTGAACCAAGGGCAAGTCCTATCCTTTTATCCATTTGTCCATTTCTCCGTTAGGTTTCTCATATCCTCTGGGGTTGCAAACTTGCAAACATTGGTTATTTATCATATTTATAATTTCTATAGATGCTTCCCAGGGAACCAAGACTCAATTCATAAAAGATGGGAATCTGCTTAATTTCTTTATATGTTAAACCAGTGCGGTCCTTTAGCAAAACCAAAAGTTCACCCCGCATCCTCTTGCCATAACATAGTAAAAATCACCCTTATAGGTAAATCGAGGTTTTCTCATGTTTCTATGTTAATATAATATTGCAAGTTCGCAACTCCTATCCCTAAAAAAAACTCCAAAAAATAAAGTGCCTTCATGCATGCATTAACCAATTTTGCAAGTTTGCATCCTAGAAGTTTAATTATAAAAAAAAAGAATTAAAAATTTAAATTTCTTAAGTATAAGGGGTTGCGAAAATAAATTATTAGATTATTATATAACTAATAATATAAAAATTTATATAATAAATAAAAAAAATGAACAAAGTTAAAAAATGGGTTGAAAAAAGATATGATTTACTATGGGAACATTTCAAAGATTCCCCTTTCAGGTTTGAAAATGCGAGTAATGTCTTAAGAGAAAAATTTCGTGATGCGGGGGATAAAATTAATGTTATCCTCTCTGAACTCAGAAAAGGCGGCTATCTTACCGTATCCCTTGATCCTGAAGATGCAAGAAAAAGAATATATAAACTAAAAAGCAAGGAGGAAATCATTTCCAATCTATTCGCTTTTGGAAAGGATACTCTCTCAAGAGGAGACCTTGAGGGATTACTCAAGAAGGCTGCAGATTTGATCCGTACAAGGGTTGATTATACATTTATACTTGTTCTTCTCTTTTACAAAAGAATAAGTGATAAATGGGAAAAAGAATATCAGGATGCCTATCAAGAGGCGATTCAAGATGGTCTTACTGAAGATGAAGCAAAAGAAGAGGCAAAAAATTCAAGTTATCATACTTTTGATATTCCTGAAGAATACCTCTGGCCCAATCTTCATAACGAACCTGCAAGGTTACCTGAGAACTTTTCTAAGGCAATGAAAATAATTGCTGAGAGGAATCCCGAATTAAAGGATGTCTTTGAAAATGTCGATTTTGTTCAGTTTACTTCCAGTAGTGAGAATACTGAAATTTTAAGACAGCTGGTTGAACTTTTTAGCATGCAAAAACTTCATAATGTTTCTCCCGATATACTTGGAGATGCCTATGAATGGATATTGAGATATTTTGCACCCCAGAAGGCAAAGGAGGGTGAAGTTTATACACCAAGAGAAGTTATAAGACTTATTATTGAAATGCTTAACCCTAAACCAGGAGAGGGTGTATACGACCCAGCCGCGGGTTCTGGAGGAATGTTAATAATATCATATAAATATGTTGAGGAAAATAAGGGTAAAAAGGATGCTGATAAATTATTCCTGTATGGCCAGGAGGCAAATCCAAAAACCCTTGCACTTGGAAAAATGAACCTATATATCCATGGAATCAGAAACGCCAATTTAGTTTATGGTGATACTCTTCAAAATCCAAAGTATAAGGACGAGAACGGAATCAAAAAATTTGATATAGTAATTGCAAATCCACCCTGGAATCAAAAAGGGTATGGTGAGGATGTCGTAAAAAAGGGGGAATTCTGGAGAAAAAGGTTCCCTTATGGATTCTCACCTAAACAATCTGCAGACTGGATTTGGATACAGCATATGATTTATTCTGCTAATAAGAACGGCAAGGTTGGAGTAGTGATTGATAATGGTTGTCTTTTCAGAGGCGGAAAAGAAAGGGCTATAAGAGCTGAAGTTTTGAGGGACGACCTTATTGAATCTGTTATCCTTCTACCAGAAAAACTCTTCTATAATACTGGTGCACCTGGTGCAATTATTATTTTGAACAAAAATAAACCACAAGATAGAAAAAACAAAGTTCTTTTCATAAATGCAAGTAGCGAATACGAGCAGCATCCGGATGTGCGAAAATTGAATATACTCAAAGAAAAAAATATAAAAAAGATTGCTGATGCATATAGGGAATTCAAAGAATCTGAGGGCTTCTCAAGAATTGTGGATTATGAAGAAATAAGAGAGAATGATTTTAATCTGAATGTTACTCTATATGTGTTTCCTGAAGAAAAAATTGAGGAGATTGATGTAGCAGGAGAGTGGAAGTCATTAAAGAATCTGGAAAATGAACTGAATGATATAGATAAGAAAATAGAGGGATATATTAAAGAGTTGGGATATTTAAGAAGGAAGAATGGAGAATGAAGAATGAAGGATGGAGAATGAACCTCCTCTCCATCTCTCCCCCTC
>CAZQRW010000068.1:0-8025 GCA_964596115.1 uncultured bacterium | reverse complement strand
TTGATTTCCTACGAAATTCAATATATATTTCATATGGAAATATAAATGAAGCAATGAATACCCTTTCGTGTGGATCATTATATGAGGCAATAAGTACATACTTATGTGAACGTTGACTTTTGAATAGTTTTAACGGAATGGTTGTGCGAACAGAAAAATGCAAGCACTGTCCCTACTTTTCTTCTATCTCCTTTAATTTATATAGCATCTCAAGGGCTTGTTTTGGCGAGAGGGAGTCCGGGTCTATGTCCTTCAACATCTTTTTGAGTTTCTCCTCTTCCTGGAATAAGGAAAGCTGATATGCCTTAGGGGGATGGTGCCTTACAATTCTATCATCCTGTTCAATGTCAAGGAGTATATCATTTGCCCTGTTTATAACTTCAAGAGGTAAACCTGCAAGTTTTGCCACCTCGATACCATAACTTCTATCTGCCTTTCCCTTTTTTACATTTCTCAAAAAGACTACACCATTTTCTGTTTCTTTTACTTCAATGGTATAATTAACAATGGCTTTGTTATATATTTCAAGTTCTGTAAGCTCATGATAATGGGTTGCAAATAGCACCTTGGGTTTTTCATCTATCCGCGCAAGATACTCAACAACAGCCCAGGCGATGGAAAGTCCATCGTAAGTACTTGTTCCTCTCCCTATTTCATCAAGTATTATAAGACTCTTTAAACTCACGTTGTTGAGAATATTTGCCGTCTCATTCATCTCAGCAAGAAATGTTGATACCCCTCTTACAAGGTCATCCGATGCACCGATTCTTGTAAATACTCTATCTATAATACCTATGTGTGCTGAATTAGCCGGGACAAAAGAACCCATCTGAGCAAGGATTGTTATATGGGCAACTTGCCTTAGGTATGTTGATTTCCCTGCCATATTTGGACCTGTTATTAAAAGAATCCTTTCCTCGTTGTTTATATAGGTATCGTTAGGGATAAAACTTCCTTCATCGAGCAATCTCTCTACAACGGGGTGTCTCCCTCCTTTAATCTCAACAACATTTGAACTGTCCACAGCTGGCCTCGTGTAATTATAGTCCTTTGCAATGATAGCAAGGTTTGAGAATACATCTATTCGAGCCATAATTTCAGCGATTTCCTTCAAATTAATGATATACTTTTTTAAATCTTCTCTTAACTGGAGAAAAATTTCGTATTCCAGTTTCTTTATCCTCTCCTCTGCCCCGAGTATTCTTGATTCAAACTCCTTCAACTCCTCTGTAATAAATCTTTCTGAATTTACAAGGGTCTGTTTTCTTATATAATTTTCAGGAACATACTTCAGGTTGGGCTTTGTAACTTCTATATAATATCCAAATATATTGTTGAACCTTACTTTCAAAGAAGCAATGCCAGTTTTTTCTTTCTCTACTTTTTCGTAATCAATTACCCATTTCTTTCCATGTTTTGAAATATCCCTCAACTCATCAAGTTCCTTATGCACTCCATCTTTTATAAATCCACCCTCCTGAATAGAGAATGGAGGATCCTCAACGATATTATCCTCTATCATACGAATTGCCTTCCTAATCTCGGGGAAATTTGAGACTATCCTCATTAATGCTCCAACTTCACTTTTATTCAACATCTCTTTGATTTTCAGACTGTTATCTAATGATTTTTTAAGTCCAATAAGGTCCCGTGGATTGACTTTTCCTGTTGCTATTCTCCCCGCTATCCTCTCTATATCTGAAAGGGATGCCAATATTTTTCTTACCCCCTTTAATAGATCTCTTCTCTTATAGAAACCTTCGACAATATCCAGCCTTTCACCGATCAGTTCTGTATCGATCAGGGGAAACATCAAATAATTTCTTATAAGTCTACCCCCCATTGGAGTTATAGTTTTGTCAATAATTGAAAGTAACGTTCCTTCTTCTTCCCCTGTTATCTTCCTGATGAGTTCCAGGTTTCTTATCGTTGCCCTATCAAGATACATATAATCTTTAGGTATAAATCTCTTTATACTTCTAATATGCACCAGGTCGTTCTTCTGGGTCTCTTTGAGATAATGGAGGAGACTACCTGCTGCAGATATTGATAAAGGAATATCTGTAAGTCCAAATCCATCAAGGGTAGAGACCCTGAAATGACTTTTTATATTTTCTTCTGCAATCTCCTTTATAAATAATGCAGGATCTACATATGTTATTGTGACATTATCTGAAAGAGAAAGGTTCTGACCATATGGAAGTAGAATCTCTCGAGGCTCTACCCTTGCAAAAATTTCTGATACATCCTCCAGCTCTGATGCGTAAAACTCTCCTGTAGAAACATCAGAGAAGGCTACTCCATATCTCCCCTTCTCAAAAAATATGCTCATAATATAAGTATTTTTTTTACCAGACAACATCGATGGTCTAACAATTGTGCCAGGGGTAATAACCTCTACCACCCCCCTATCGACAAGGATCTTCCCCTTCTGTGGTTCTTCTAATTGTTCACATATTGCAACCTTTAATCCTGATTTCACCAATTTAGAAATATAAAAATCAGATGCCTTTACTGGCACACCGGCTAATGGTACTTTATTTTCTTTTCCATGGGACCGAGAGGTAAGCGTAATATTGAGCACCTTTGATGCAACCTTTGCATCATCAAAAAAAGTTTCATAAAAATCCCCTACCCTGAAAAGTAAGAGTGAATCCTTATATTTTTTCTTTATGTCATAATACTGCTTGAGTAGGGGTGTCAGTGATGACATAAGTTAAGAATAAACCCCTCAAAGCCCCTGGCATTGAGTGCATCTAAAGCGAGAACTGCATCTTCTCTGTTTTTGAACCTGCCTACCATAACCTTCATAAGTCCTGACTTAGATTTCATCTGGAATGGCTCAAACCCGGCTAATTTTAATCGCTGCATAAGGTTATTAGCCCAGGTTTTTACCCTGAATGCACCCACCTGAACAGCAAAACAGCCTTCCCCCTCTTTTTTAGGTTCTTCCCCCTTTTTATATTTAGCTGCCTTTACAGAATCCCCCAGTAAAGAATAACATACACCAATCCAGAACCTTACCTTTTTAAAAAGAGGTGAGTCTTTACCTTTTTTCTCTATAATTTTAAAGGACTTTAGTGCTTGAGAATAATCATTCATTATATAATAGAACATGCCAATTCTAAACATAGAAGAATCCGCATATGCAAGGTCGGGATAATGCACTACCAATTTTCTGTAGATTTCCATCGCCTTCAGAGGGTTCTCCATATTCGTAGCCAATGCATAAAGCGATTCTGCCTCCGGAGAGGAAATAGATTTTACAGATGTTTCAGATAATATCAAAAATATAATAAACATTAATAGAATCCCCTATCTCTATCATTTGTCTGTAGCATCCAATAAAAATCTATCGTGGTTGTAGTATCATTTATAGCAATATAACGCGCAAAAAATCGTCCGTAATGAATAGAGTCGGGCCTGAAGAAATAATATTTGCCATATTCAACGGGAACATTGTTCCGGGTATATCCAGAGGCAGGTGCAGAATCAAGATCAGTGCTTGATACATATATACCATAAGGGGCAGATACCTCTGGATTAGTCACACGATAATAGAAGTATAAAGAGCCATAATAATTTCTTCCATAATAGAAACCGTACTCTTCGGGGCTTATATCACCAATATTTAAAACAATACTCCCTTCACCACTAACAACTCCCTCAACTGGGACAGGATTAATCCCACATCCGGACAAGAGAGCCAATGCTAAAGCAATTATTACACTTCCAATCAAATACCTGGCTTTCATAGCCACACTCCTTACAGGTAAAGTGTGATTTATTAAGACATACTTCTCTTACCTTAGGAAGAATGTCCTTCAATCTTCTATCGTCAACCATCTGGTAAATATCTATCAGGGCGCAGAGGAATTCAGGAGAGTTCTCAGGAAAATCTGCATTTGTAACGAGGTCCAGTGCCTTATTTTTATCACCTTTCTTTACAAGAAAGGACACGTAACATCTAAGGGTTTCAAGGTTATGAGGATCTTTTTCCAGAATGTTTTTAAAAATTGATTCGATACCACTGTACTCACCCTTCTCAAACATAACCTTTTCCAGCTCAGGAAGTGCATACTCTGCATATTCTGGGTTAGAGGAAAGAAGATCCTTATAAATCTTTAATGCCTCATCGACGCTTCCCTTTTGCAAATGATACCTTGCATATACGAACTTAGAAAATGGAAGACCAACTCTGAGACCGGGTTTAATGTATTTCATTGCCTCTTCAGGATTTTTATCTAACATTTTCAGTCCAATATACCCGCCGTATTCAGCAAGTTTTTTCTTATCCTTAAAAAATCCCCTTGCATAATCGTATGCCTTTCCCCAATCATAGGTTTTCTCAAAAAGAACGATCAGTTTCTTCTTTAGATTATCATCTCCGCCCTTCATAGCAATCAGTTTCTTCATTGTGGCAATGGCACTGTTTTTCATATCAGCAGTAATATAATCCTCAGCAAGACTCTCCAGAATTCTTGTCTTCTTCTCATTGGGTAAGAAGGGTTTAACAGAAAGGTTAAGATGAATTTTTATTGCAGATTTAACTTTTCCTTTTTTTCTCAGAATATCACCCACCCTCAGGTATGCATCAATGTTGTTGGGATCTTCTTTCCAGGCAAGATTCAGTGAATCAAGTGCCTTCTCTATATCACCATCTGCAAAATATTCCAATCCCTTTATATAGTTTTTGGGGATTTTTACTTTTTCGCCCCTCTTCTGGATATATGACAAGGACCATAACACTAAAATAAATAGCACAAAAATAATCAGTAAGTATGCCATTATTTATTCTCCTCATCTTCCTCTTTCATTTTTTCTTCTTCAGTTTTTACTTCCTCCGATTCTGCTATACCCTCTGATTCCTCACTCTCTTCTGCAAAGGGAATATTCTTTAGTGCCTTTAATTCATCAAGAAGTTTTTTATTTTCCTTCTGAAGATTCCATAACCTGCCCCTGAGACGGATTTCATTTATACCTGCAACAATGACTGTTATAACTATTCCCACTGCGACTGCCTCTATTAATAAAAGAGTGAGTGGGACATTAGAATAATGCCATTTCAACAAATTGAAATCAACGATTGTGTTTCCATTCTGGATACCAATGGTAATACCCAGAATTAATAATATACCTGAAATAATTATCATAATAAAACCCATTCTTCCTCCTTTTTTATTATTTTACCTACTGGAGTCCAACCATTCAAACCTGTAATTTTAATCTTTGTGATTTCACCTACATCAATTGCATCATTTGTGACTGCAAGTTTACCGTTAATCATCTTACAGAGAACCCCTCCTTTACTTGCATTTCCTACGGTAAGACACTCAAAAGTTTTCCCAATCATTTCACTATTCTTTTTTCTTGTAATTCCATTCTGAATGTCTATAAGTTGCATCAGTCTTTCCTTTTTCTCCCCATCTGTAAGGGTTTCATCCATCATACTTGCGAGGGTTTTCGGGCGAGGAGAATACATAAACATAAATGCATAGTCAAATTCTATTTCTTTTACTGCATCCAATGTCATTTTAAAATCATCCTTGCTCTCCCCAGGAAAACCAACTAAAAGATCGGTTGTTACTGTAATATCAGGTACAATTTCCCTTGCATTTTTAATAATTTTCCTGTATTTCTCATAAGTATAATCCCTATTCATACTATTCAATACTCTATCCGAACCGGACTGCATCGGCAAATGAATAAATTTTGTAATATTATCCATTTCCTCCATTATTTTAAACACTTTATAGTCTACATCTTTTGGATGGGATGTCAAGAAGTTAAACCAGACCGATGGCGATAAATGTGAGATTTCTTCAACCAGATCAACAAATTTAAAGCCTTTATGATCATACTCATTTACATTCTGCCCCAATAGAATTATCTCCCTTTTTCCTGTTTCAATCAGGTATTCTGCTTCTTTTATAATATCATCTGGGGACCTTGAACGTAGTGGACCCCTTACATAAGGCACAATACAATATGAACAAAAATTATTACATCCTCTCGAGATAGCCAGGTATGAAGATATTCCTTCCTGTTCAGCATAGATGCCGGTATATAATTCAAATGGATTACCTTCTATAACTTTATTATTTGATTTATATAATTCATTAACTAACTTCCTGTAACCGTCTGGGCCAGAAATAAAATCAATCTCTTTCATCTCGACAAGTTCCGGCATTCTCTTTGCCATACATCCTATAACACCAATTTTAACATCTTTTTCCTTCTTAAATCTTCCCAGGGAATGGATCCTTCCTATAACTCTTTTTTCTGCATGCTCTCTTACTGCACAGGTATTTACAAGTATCAAATCGGCTTCTTCTGGCCTTTTCACCTCCAGAAAGCCCCTCTGCTTTAAAAGGGTAGAAACCAGATATGAATCATACATATTCATCTGACATCCATATGTAAGGATATGAAACTTATTCTGCCCTTTCGCCATATGTCCGATCCATTGTAATTCTTGTTATTCTTACTGGCACGACCTCCCTAACCCTATCCCTGCTAAAGAGTACCCTTATGTAGTTGGGCGTAAATCCATAGTATAACCTTTCCTCAGAATCCTGCTTCCTTTCAGGAATAACCCTATATATCTTCCCGACGAGTTTCCCCCTAAATTTGTAACTCATCTCATCCCCTAATTTTCTGAGTCTCTCAGCCCTTTCTTTCCTCACTCTGTCTGGAACCTGATCAGGAAAATGGGCAGCAAGAGTAAAAGGCCTTGGAGAATATCTGAATATATGGAGATAACTGATACCTGCCTCCTTAATAAGAGAAACTGAACGATCAAAGGCATCTTCATCTTCTCCGGGAAAGCCAACAATAAAATCTGCACCAAAATTTACATCACTCCTCACATTTCTTATTGCATCAACAATACGAAGTGTATCTTCCTTCTTGTAATGTCTTCCCATTTTCTTAAGAATTTTGTTATCTCCGCTCTGCTGTGAGATATGCAAGTGGGGGGCAAGGTTTGACAAAGAAAAAAGGTCTATCAATTTTTTATCAATCCTATCAGGTTTCATTGAACTTAGTCTTATCTGTATATTCAATTTTAATAGTCTCTCAAGAAGACCTGAAATAGTAATGCCATCATAATTATAGTTACCAATGTGAATGCCTGTAAGCACAACTTCCTTAAAGCCCACATCTATCTTTCTCTTTATTTCATCAATAATTTTTTCAGGAGGAAAGGATATATTTTTCCCCCTGGCATAGGGGACAATACAGTATGTACAAAAATTATCGCATCCCTTTTGGATTCTTACGTATGCCCTTGTCCTCTGCTGAAGTGTATTCCTATCCTCTATCTTTGAGATATCAAAAAACTCAGCCCCGGGGAATTCTTCAGGAAACAATTTTGCATGACAACCAAGAACCCTTACCTTTTTTGAAGATTTCAATGCCCTCCTGTAAAGGTTTCTTGATTGATGACCTGCAAGCCCTGTAACTGTACAGGTGTTAACATAAGTAATGTCAGGGGTATCGTTATAGCTAACAATAACATCACCCTTTCTGAGGTGGTGTTCTTTTATCATCTCAGTCTCATACTGATTGAACTTACAACCAAGTGTTAAAAAGGCAATCCTCATAGCAAAATATATCCCTATTTATGGAAAAATCAAGGAAAATGAAATATATGTCCCTTAGTTCCCTTCACCGACCAAACGCTCATCTTTTTTGAAGTAAGGTTCTTAAGTTGTGTAATAAGTTTTCCATATCATCCTCTCATCGTTTAAGGCAATTTCCACAATAATTCAACAAGTATGCGAAGCGCCGAAGACACAAAGCCAGCTAGGCTCTGATAATAATTAAAGGCTTTGATAAACGGACTCCAGTGTGTAACATATATATAGTTATATGTTCAGGTTTACCGTTTGTCAACTGAAAAATCAGATGTGTAGTTACTATTTAGCATATTAGAAAAAGTGCTACTTGGCTGAAGAAGATGGGGTATAAATAAAGAAAAAGAAAAGAACAACAAAGTGTCAAAAGTCATTCACCGACCCCAGA
>CAZQRW010000067.1:0-8199 GCA_964596115.1 uncultured bacterium | reverse complement strand
AACATTGCATGAAAAAAATCTTGACTTTTCTCTTTTTTTTTGTTATTATAATATAAATTATAAAATATAAAAACAAATTTAATTATAATATAATTTAAAGGAATTGAAAAAAATATAAAAAAAATATCTTAAAAGATTATGAAAGCAGGAATTGGATATAGTCAGAAAGAAGATGCCAAAGAGGCGGGAATAGAAGCTGTAAAAAGTGCTTTAAAAATATCAGGTGAACCTGTAATTACATTCCTTTTTACAACTGAAGGGTATAATCAGAAAGACATTTTAAGTGTAATATTAAAAGAAATTGGGAGTTCAAGACTTGTTGGAGCCTGTGGTGGAGGTATTATAACCCCTGAAGGAGTCCTTCGGAAGGGTGTCGGAGTTTGCACTATAAGTGGAAAAGGGATCCGTGCGTTAACAAAACTTCAAGAGAATATTAATATAGATCCATACAAAAAAGGGATAGAAGTAGGCAAAGCTTTATTAAGAGAGAATGCACGCAAGGGAAATATCTTTTTGTTCCCTGATGGATTTATATCAAACATATCGAAAGTACTAAGGGGTTTGTATAATGCAATGGGTTCAGAATTTAATTATGTTGGTGGTGGGACAGGTGATAACCTCAGATTTTTAAAAACATATCAGTTCACTGAAGAAGGGGTTGCAAGTAATGGTCTATCCGCAGCCTTTATTCGAGGCAAAATAAATATCCATACAGCAATAGGGCATGGGTGGGAACCAGAAGGTTATCCTATGCTGATAACAAAGGTAAAAGGAAAAAGGGTATATGAATTCGACGGAAAACCTGCTTTTGATGTGTATTCCAAAAGGTTAGGAGGGATAGAGATAGATAAATTTCCCGAATACGGGATGAGAAATCCATTTGGAATCCCCAATGTTGTTGGGAACTTTTTAATCCGTGACCCTATAAAGGTAAATCAAGATATGTCCATTGATTTTGTCACTGAAGTGCCCAAAAATGCTATAGGTTATATAATGAAAGGGAGTAATAAAACATTAATTCAGAAGGCAAAAAGTCTTGCCTGTGCAGTGAAGGAACAGGTTAAGAAACCACATTTTTGTCTTATCTTTGATTGTATCTCCCGATATCTTTTGATGGGTGATAATTTCAATAGGGAATTGAATGCAATCCGCAAATGCATAGGAGAAGATGTTCCTACATTAGGTTTTCTCACATTTGGAGAGATAGGAGCGTTCAGAGATGTACCTCTGTTTCATAATAAAACTACATCTATTGTAGCAGGGTAATATGTGGCATTCTGAAATTGCAGTTCTCCACGAAATTTCAGCCCTTTCCTTATCTGAATTGGAGAAAGATGTAACAGAAGAAATAGTAGAAAAGGCATCCCGCCTTTTTGGTGTCCGTCGGCTTGCATTTTTAATAGGTAAACCCTCCTCACGATATATATCATGTATATGGGGCTTCCGAAATAAAAATACAGTAAATATCTATATAAAAAGGCATAGAAAATTCCCTAACGTTTTTACAATGGACTTAGGTACAGAAGGAGAATTAGGATATATATTTATGGAACAATCCTCTGCAATATCCGAAAGAGAGGAAAAGCTATTTACTATATTCTGTCGGCGGTTAGAGGATGTATTAAAAATGAAAAAGATGCATAATGATTTACAGGAATCTGAAACAAGATATAGAAAAATGGTAGAGAACAATGTTGTAGGTGTCTATATTATACAGGATTATAAATTTGTTTATGTGAATCCTGTGATGGCAAAGATGTTTGGATACAAAAGTCCGGCTGAGATTATAGGGCTTTCTCCCTTTGATTTAACTGTGAAAAAAGACCATACCCGGGTCAGAAAAAATATTCGGAAACATATAAAAGGTGAAGCAAAGTCCATCAGATACCAATTTCACGCCAAAAGAAAGGATGGAACTACCTTTGAGTGTGAAGTATTTGATAGTAGAATAGACCTCTATGGGAAACCTGCTGTAAGTGGTACAATCATTGATATAAGTGAAAGGGAAAAGGCGGAAAAGGCGCTTATAGAAAGTGAAAAGAGGTACCGTGCCCTTTTTAATAATGCAAATGACGCTATTTTCTTGATGGATAGGTCTAAATTTATTGAATGCAATCCTAAGACATTAGAAATGTTTGGATGTTCATCCTCAGATATTATTGGAAAAACGCCATGGAAATTCAGCCCCCCTACCCAACCAGATGGAAGAAATTCAAGAGAAAAGGCATTAGAGAAAATTAATGCAGCCTTCGAAGGAAAATCTCAGTTTTTTTATTGGAGACATATTCGTCTGGACGGTACTCCGTTTGATGCTGAGGTAAGCCTTAACCGCATTATAATAGAAAAAAAATCTTTCATTCAAGCCATAGTCCGTGATATTACTGTAAGGAAAGAGATTGAAGAGCAATTACAGAGGGCGCAAAAGATGGAAACATTGGGAGAAATTGCAGGAGGAATTGCCCATGATTTCAATAATCTCCTGACAGGTATAATTGGAAATGTTGAAATAGCATTGGAAGGGGTAAGTCCTGATTCTCCACTTTACAGTATTCTACAGCATATCAGACAGATCGCAAACAGGGCTGCAAAACTTACGCATCAACTCTTATTATACAGCAGACGAGAATTACTAACAATGAAACTTTTCTACCTTGAGAATATCCTTGAGGATATGATACCTATGTTGAAAAGATTAATACCTGAAAATATTGTGATAGAAACAATCTTTAGTAAAAAAAAGAATGTGGTATATGGAGATGTGGGGGCATTTGAACAAATTATCTTGAACCTCTGTTCTAACGCCAGAGACGCAATGCCAAAAGGTGGCAAATTAATTATTAAAACAGAAAGAGTTTATGCAAGTCTTCAATATGTTAAAACGCATCCCTGGGTGAAACCCGGTAAATATGTATTACTATCGGTAAGTGATACGGGTAAAGGTATGGATAAAAATACTATTCAAAGAATTTACGACCCATTTTTTACAACCAAGGAACCGGGTAAAGGCACGGGACTGGGGCTTTCAATGGTTTATAGCTTGGTAAAACAACATAAAGGACTTATTCATACATCCAGCGAATTGGGGAAGGGAACTATCGTTGAGATACTTATACCTATAAGAAAGGAAAAAGTAAAATATACCCATAGGGAAAAAAAGAAAATAAAATTTGGAGGTGGGGAAACAATTCTCATAGTTGAGGATGAAGGTATTGTAAGAAATATGATGAAGGAAGCCCTTATTTCTAAAGGATATAAGATTTTTACTGCCTCTGACGGAAAAGATGGCTTGAAAATTTACAAAAAACATAAAGAAGAAATAAATTTAATTATTACAGACCTGATAATGCCAGAACTCAGTGGAGAAGACCTGTATAAAAAGCTATCAGCAATAAAGGAAGATATTCCATTTATTTTTATAAGTGGATATCCTCCCACAGATATTAATGCGAGAATTTCCAGAAAGAAAGGCATAGTATATCTTTCGAAGCCCTTTACACTGGATGATTTATTCTCTAGAATAAGTGGAATTTTAAAAAAAGATAACGAGATAAAAATAAATTGACTATACCCATTTTTTTAACCGGATTAACAGGATTGAGAAGAGAATCTCTCGGGGTCAGTCCCGTAGTTTTAAAGATTAGATAGAACCCGTTTAATTTTACTCTCAGTAGTTTTAGAGAACTTTGAGAAGCAAAACTAAATCATTATAGGTATAGTTTTAATAATTTTGTGTTGATTTTTAATGAGGCAAATCGAATGCTTGACATTTGATAGTTTTCTTGTATGCTATTATTTATGCAAGAAGTAACATCACATTTAATAGAAACTTTCATTATATAGGGTAAAAAGGTTAAAATGAATTATATAGATTATATATACTTCACAACAAAATTTGAGATTAATGAATGTTATTGTTAGCCTCGGCATAATCTTTTTGACAGGTATTGCAATCAATAAATTAGTAGTAAAATTAAGGATACCAGAGGTAACAGGTGATCTAATCCTGGGTATTATTATTGGGCAGGAGTTTCTTGGCCTTGTGCATTCACACATTCTTGCATCCACAAATCTTATATCAAATGTTGTTCTTGGATTTGTTGCATTTACCATAGGAAGAAATTTTTCTATGAAGGGTTTTAAAAAGGTAGGTAAATCTGTACTGTGGATTTCTATTTTTGAGGCAGGTGGTGCATGGGTAGTGGTAACATTTTTTTTTCGTTATTTATTAAAGATGCCGCTTTACATTTCGTTACTTTACGGAGCAATTTCTTCTGCCACCGCACCTGCTGCAACCCTGATGGTAATAAGGCAATACAAATCTAAGGGATTTTTTACCAACGTACTTCTGGGTATTGTGGGGATTGATGATGCATGGTGCCTTATTATATTTGCAATCTCTTTTGCTATGGCTAAGGCACTATATTTACACCAGGCAAGTGAACTGCTTATATTAAAGGTATTTCTTAAATCTATTATTGAAATAGGTGGAGCATTTTTATTGGGGGGGAGCTTAGCTTTTATTCTTGCCTATTTTGCAAAATTCTTTCGAAAACATGCAGAGCTTGAAATATATACACTCAGTTTTGTTTTCCTCTCAATTGGATTAGCAATGTGGCTGCATTTTTCTGTCCTTCTTACAACGATGGCGTTAGGTGCAGTCCTTGTTAATATTAAATTTACTTCTTTAGATTTCTTTGATATACTTGAAGATGTTGAATCTCCTCTTTATCTTTTATTCTTTGTTCTGGCAGGTGCAAATCTTGAGATTGCTGCCCTCAAAGCAATAGGGATTGCAGGAGTAGTATATTTTTTTGCACGATTAATAGGAAAGATTTCAGGTGCCTTCATTGGCGGCTCCTTGGGGAAGGTTCCTAAAAAAGTCAGAAAGTATATTGGATTAGGGCTTGTGCCGCAAGCAGGGGTTGCTCTTGGGGTTGCCCTCATAGCGAAGGCAGATTTTCCTGATATTGGGAATACAATCTTCACCACAATTGTTGCAACAACTGTTGTTTATGAAATAGTTGGCCCTATACTTACAAAGATCGGTCTTTCAAAGGCAGGAGATATCAAACCTCCATCTCAAAACAAATAAATCTTTTCAACTTATTTGTGTCACCATATGCCTGAACTTTTCCAATCTTAATAGAAAAACTATTGACAGGGGGATAAGAACGATTTAAAGTATTTATTGAAGATAAATCTACAAGGAGGTAGAGATGTTGAAAAAGAGGTTCTTAAAAAGGGGTCATCTGGGCTATGCAATCATAGTAATAGTTGCTATTTTGCTTTGTCAGACCGCATTTGCCCAGGGGTTTACGCCTAATGTTCGAGTAAATGATGTGGTTACGGATTTTCAGGCACCAGAAGGAGGCCGAGCGGTAGCGATATTAGGGGATACTGTTTATGTGGTTTGGTCGGACGCCAGGGCAACTGATGATGACATATATTTTGCCAAGTCTACAGATGGTGGAGCGACCTTTGGAACAAACGTCATTGTGAGCAGTGTAGATACTTTAGCCGAAGAGATCCCATCTATCACTGTTGATGCCTCAGGGATTATCTATGTTACCTGGTTATCTATCGATTCCAGTTTCAGTCATTGGTGGACCTATTTTGCCAAGTCTACAGATGGTGGGGCGAGTTTTTCCCCTGGAGTAATGGTTGATAGTATGGCTGCGGGAGCAAGTATTGCTGTCTATGGAAACAATGTTTATATTCTCTACGGACGAATAGTGGGATTATCAGCTGTTGATTGTTATTTTGCCAGATCAACCGATGGAGGTGCAAGTTTTGGGACACCTTATAAGATTAATGATGCACCACCCCAGGATACACTGCAGATAATGGGTGGGGATATTACTTACACTGATTTATCTGTAGATGCGTCAGGAAATATTTATGCAGTATGGGCTGATGGCAGGCGAAGTGGGGGAAATCAAGACATATATTTCGCCAAATCTACGGATAATGGGGTAAGCTTTGGTACGAATGTTCCTGTAAATGATACCACCGGTGCAATTGGTGACTCAATGCAGATAAGTCCTTCAGTTGCCGTGAGCGGTTCCAATGTCTATGTTGTTTGGCTGGATTACCGCTCTGGAGAAAGAAGGATATATTTTGCCAAGTCTACGGATGGTGGGGCAACCTTTGGAGTGGATATTCCTGTAAACGATACAACGCTTGAGCTTGATTGCTGGAGACCAAGTATAGCTTCTTCGGCATCTGGTCTGATTTATGTTGCCTACGCAGCAAACAAAACTGGAACGGGGCAAGGAATATGGTGCACTGAATCAGATGATAGTGGAGCAACCTTCTACAGTAGTGTAGCCGTCAGTGATGCCTTTAATGATAGTGCAAGGTGTCCATCAATTACAGTGGATGCAAATAATGTGGCTAATGTGGTATGGAGTGATGAACGAACAGGTAGTAAGGATGTATATTTTGCAAAAGGTACAGTTACTGGAATCGAAGACATCGATTTGAATGCTTCTCCAATTACACTTGAACTTTTGGAAAATAATCCATTCATTGGTACCGTTTCTATTAGATATATTCTCACAAAGAGTGCACATATCGAACTTGCCATTTACAACATTGGAGGACAACTAATAAAGAAACTTTTTAGTGGAGAAGTGATGCCAGGAACTCATATCGTGACCTGGAATGGAACAGATGAGATGAATAGAAATGTACGCAGTGGTATTTATTTCTGTCATTTGAGAGAGACAGGTGGTATCAGGAAGGTTAGGAAAATACTTCTTTTGAAGTAAGTGATCTATAGGGATGTGGGTTGACATTTTGGCAACATTTAATTAAGACGGAAGTAGGGTAGAGCACGATTAACTTATAAGGGTGCATATCATCCCATATTATGGGTAGGAGTATAGGGGGAGAAGATATATTTTTTGATAATAGGGCAAATATTTACTTTTTAGATATACTTCAATATCTTCGCTATCCATCCCCTGGCACCAAGCTTTTCAAAAATCTTCCTTGCTTTTATAAAATTCTTACTGGCATTAGTCTTATCACCCAATTCCTTAAACATTAGACCTTGATAATAGTAGACCCTGGCAAGTTCAAATTCATTTTTTATGTCCTTAAAGATTAATATTGATTTTTTAAAAGAAGACTTTGCCTTTTCCCACTTTTTCTCTTTTGTGTAAAGTAAACCAGAAAGACGGAGCAAATCTGCCTTATATTCACTTGAATCAAGTTTATCAGTAAGAGATGAAACTTCTTTTAATCTCTTTTTAGCCTCATTCAGATTACCTTTCACTAAATTATATGCAATAATTCTCAGAAGAACATAGACAATAAGGGGTTTGGAATTAATTTCTTGGGCTAAAGAAAATGCCTTACTCACGTACGTTTCAGCTAAAGAATAATTATCCTTCTCGCTATGTATATTTCCGATGCTTGCGAGACATGCCACCTCCATTTGTCTATCCCCTATCTCCTCTACTATTTTTAAGGAACGCTGGTAAAGATCCAGAGCCTCATCGAAATTGCAAAGATTTTCATAGATAGAACCAGTATTGAATAGGTTCGTTGCTTCAGCCTGAATATCCCCAACCTCTTCCATTATTTTTAGCCCATTCTTATAAAACTCCAATGCCTTCTCATATTCTCCAAGACTATGATGGATATTTCCAATATTACTGAGACTTTTTGCCACAGCGTTACGATACCCTACCTCTTCAAATATTTTTAATGAATTTTCATAATACCTCAGTGCATCAGTATATTCACCGAGGTTGTAATGAACAATACCGATATTATTCAGGCTTTTTGCCTCAATCTCACGATCAGCTATCGCCTTGGATATTTTTAATGATTGCTGAAAAAACTCAAGAGCCTGATTAAATTTGCCAAGGGTTTGATAGACGACACCGACATTGTTTAGATTCTCTGCTTGTCCCAGTAGGTCTTCTATTGCTTCCTCTATTTTCAATGAACGCTGGTAAAACTCCAATGCTTTTTGATATTCACCAAGGTAGAAGTGGATGTTAGCAATACGTTTAAAGATTTCCGCCTTACCCCTTTTATCTCCCAAATTTTTGTATATCTCGAGTGATTTTTTGCTTATTTTGGAAGCTTTATCATACTGTCCTGTATCTTGATAAACCTTAGAAAGGACGATAAGGCAATCTGCTTCTTCTTTTTTATCACCCATTAGTTTTGACTTTTTAATTGCAT
>CAZQRW010000066.1:0-8285 GCA_964596115.1 uncultured bacterium | reverse complement strand
AAAATACTGCAAATCGTGAGAAGAGCCAACCGCAACAAATGACTAAAAATAGAAAAAGAAGATTTCTATAATTATTTAATTGTGTCCTATATCATCATATAAAACCTATCTTTCCGATGTTCTTTTTTACTGCAAAAGGTGGTAGTTCTTTCTCAATAGAGCTTGTTTTTATCCTTTTGCTCTTTGATAAATCTACCGATATTTTCACTCTCTTTGCGGTCTTTTTTATTTCTCCTCCAGCGATCTTTACTTTCGCAAGTTTTTTAAAATCAACTTGCCCTTTAATTTTCTCTTTTTTTATATAATATTTCCAGAGTTTTTCTCTCGTTTTTTCTTCAGGAATTGGAAAGTGAATTATGTAATCTATCCTCCTCATTATTGCGTTATCGATATTCCCAAAAAGGTTTGTAGTAATAATAAGGATTCCCTTGTAGTCCTCGATTTTCTGCAGGGCTGAATTGGTTAAAGTCCCAGAAAAAAATGTATTCCTCTTTGTTACTAACGAATCTGCCTCATCCAATTGTAGCACTATTTTCTTCTCCTGTGCTTTACTTAGTGCAAATGAAAACTTTTGTTCCGTTATTCCGTATAGAGGATGTAGAAGTTCAGTGAATTCCAGGCAGGCAAAGGGTCTATTTATTTCTTTCGCAATTGTCATCCCACTCAATGATTTCCCTGTTCCAGGAGGACCATAGAAAAGGGCAATGGCTGTATCCTTGCTCCCTTCAATGAATGCTTTGGCAAGATAAACAAAATGGTCCAGGTTTCTCCTTACATCCCTATCAAGTATCAGTTTATCCGCTTCTATGTTCTTTTTTATATCAAGGCCAACTTGACTAAGTTCTTTATAAAAATCAGGCTCTCTATAAGAATAGGTGTATTGGTAAGGGTTGTACTGAAATTTATTTTTTACTGGAAAATCAGCGAATACCTCTGGTATTATCTCACTGATTTTCGAACTCAGTTTTAGTGTAAAATCTGCACCACCGTGATAAAAGTAACCATGCACAATTTCTATCAGTTCCTTTTTTATCAGGTTCGAATTCTTTGAAAAGAGTTCCAGGGTCTTTTTTCTTATCAGCTTTATATCGAAAGATTTATACATTGTTTTCAGTAAATTATGTGCATCCACCTCGTGGATACTTGCCATATGGAGTGCGGACATCGCAGAAAGAACAAATGCCTCTTCCGGTGTCAAAGATTTCAGGATCACAGAAAACTCCAGCTCTTTGTTTTGAGCAATGAAGTCCTTTATAACATTTAAGACATCTTTGAGTGGTATTTCTTCTTTCTTTTTACCGTCGTTAAACAAGGGGCTCCTGGTATACATAGATGGACCGAGAAATTCTGTGATAAATTCGAAAAACTCAAGTGGGTTCATTTTGCCTCCTTTTAAGTGCTAAAAAACAATTAAAGGATAAATGAATACTTCATTTCAATGTTTAAGTTGGTTGTTTCAGTGCAAATGAACCGGAAGTAAAATTCTGGGAGAAAAAAATGAATCTGCTAAAAATTTATTTTATTTTATTTATTCCGCAAGGGTAAAACTGCCCAAATAAAAATTTTGACAAATCTTTCTTATATATTATACTTTTTATAATGGAATTAATTAAAAAAATTCTGCAAGAAAATACTATTCCTGATAGACTTGTAAAAAGGTTAGAGTGGAATGCCCTTTCTATTGCTGAAAAAAAATTGAGGGATATTAAAGGGATAGATGCTGTGGATAATGAATTGATTCTTGATAGGAGCTTCTATGAAAAAATCTTAAGCGAGATTTCTTCCCTTGTTGATGGAAGCCAAACTGCTGCCAAATTTGCCGCATTTGTTCCGTCTTCCATTATTGGATTCAAATTGGGAGTAGGTTTTCCAGATAACGATATAAGAATTATCGGAATAGGTAATCATAGATATTTCCTATTTCACAGCGGAATAAGTGTATATATCTTCAAAAAGATGTATGATGCATACATTATGAGAAGTACCAAGAAAGGAAAACCTGATAAATTTGTAGAAAAAATAATAGGGGTTCTCATAGCAGGTGGCGCATTTGGCACTGGTGTGCATCTCCTTACAGATGTTTTCCAGCCAAAAAGCGTTGTATTTCCATTCTTTGGCAGCCTTGTTGATGGAACTCTCATAGATGACGATATATGGTTATTGGGGAATGCGTTGTGGTGTTTTAAATTAGGGAAAGACTTACTTATAACCTCTATCGGAGATGATTTAGACAGGGTAAAGTCATTTGTCATAAAGGAATTCGCAAAACCAATTCTAAAAAACATACAGAAGAAAAAAAATGATATTCTTACAGGAAATTGAAAATCTATCAAGAGAAGAATTAATCGATATTATCTCCTTCATTGAGGGGATAGATACGAAAGGAATATTAAAATTAGTAGGGAAAACCATTGGTAAGGGAACTGAAAAAGCTGGAAAGTTACTTGATAAGACTTCGAACTTCTTCAAAAAAAAGATTTCAAAGAATACAACAGAAATATCGATAGAAAAAAAATTGGCAACTATTTTTGGAAAAATAAAGCCCTTCGATAATATAGATAGAGTTAAGGAAAAAATAAAAGACTACGATATTTACACGTTGAAGTTTTACCTGTTATGCACATTGAGAGACTATATAAGATGTAAAGAAAAAACTCAGGAATCAATTGCACGAGGCGTAATTAGATATATTGGGAAGAATGAAAGGATAAAGACAGATTCCAAATCTGAAATAGAGATAGAAGAAGAAATATTCCGTAAATCTATGGAAAATCTGATATCCAGGATAAATAAAATTATAAAAGATGAAGATGAAACTGACCTCGAAAAAGAAGTCAATAAACATATTGCTGAACTCTCTTCTATGGAAAAAGAAAGAATGCTAAAAGAGTTAAGGTTAAATGAACTATCCTATAGAAGTTTAAAAAAAATATTCATTACCGGGATGAGTGGTATTGGAATATATACATTTGCAGAAAATGCAGGGTTTAGTCTATTTATGGCTACAAGTATTTTTATCAAATCTATCTCGACCATACTGGGTATAACATTTCCTTTTATAGTTTATACAGGAGCATCAACAATATTAGGTTTTCTTACGGGTTTTTTTGGTATTTCCCTCATTTTGGTTGGGACATCCGTAGTTATTATAACTAAAAATAGAAATAAATTAAAATCAGACATTTTATCGCTTATACTACTCACTATACATTGCAGGTCTATTGTAAATTCAACGGAGTAAACACCAATTTATGGATATATTTTGATACCGATATCTTCTACAAACTTTTCACCATAATGCGGGGCTGTAAAAAACACAACCTCCTGAGTTCCATAGGGTAATTTTATTTTATACCTGATAGCCTTATTTCCCCAATTACTTTGGAACTCAAAATATACTTCCCTACCCCTATCTTTTTTCTTAAATTTATCAAAGACTATTTTTTCTAAATTTTTTCCTGCATATTTAACTATTCTATTCAATATTCTTACAACCTTCACATCGGGGACATCATAAATAGATTTAACCTCTCTTCCCCAGATAGTATTTTTACTTTTTGATGAGATGGAAACGGGATGCCCTATATCTACTATAGAAGATTTATATCTATAGAATCTGATAACAACCCGACCAATAGGACTTAATACATACCTTTTAAGTATTTTGTCTTTATATATAAATGAATACATCGATTTTGGAAGGTTTGATTCCTTCATTTTCTTTGCTTTTTCAAAGTTAGATTCATTCACGATTTCCATCAGTAACTCATAGTTTTTTTTGAGGTCATCTGTTCCAAATTCTATAGGAATTGCTGGAATCTCTATTACACCACCGAATTTTTGATGTATATAATACACCTTTCTTCCATACAATAGACCAAGCAGGGTAGTAAATGCAGTTTCCGCCTTAAAGCCTCCTGTAGAAATTATTATGCTTTTTTTGTTTCCCTCTTCCAGCAGCTGTGCAACAGAATTAATAAAATTATAGATGCCCTCTTTCTGAAAGACATCATAAGAATAAGATAGACCTTTGATAGTCTTTGTGTGAATTCTTTTCTGTGGTATAGCAAATTTAAGTTTAATATATTCTGCTAAAAGTTCTCCTGCAAAGATGCCATCCTCTGTATCTGAATTAAGAAGATGAAATTCCAACAGGGGATTAGAGAGTTTTTTTTGCTCTCTGACCGCTTCGATTAGTGTATTAATTTCAGCGCACAATTCCGAAGGTTTTTCATCTAACATATATGCTAATAATTTACTCTTCGTCACTTCTTCTTCTGGGAATTTATTCTTAAAATTGGACAACAATGAAGTGCCAGTAGTAATAATATAATTTATTCGCTTCATAGAAGAATATAAAATCCCCCTATCAGAAAGGGTTAATCTTTCTCCATTGGCAGGTGTATGAATTATCCCCTGAAACAGTCTATTCTTAAGAAAGGTTCTGGTATTATAGGCAGAATCTTCTGGAGCGTGAACTATAACTACATTCTTAGGGTTTAC
This sequence comes from uncultured bacterium, assembly GCA_964596115.1. Classification (GTDB taxonomy): domain Bacteria; phylum Hydrothermota; class UBA3072; order UBA3072; family B12-G15; genus CAZQRW01. The sequence goes on along the minus strand of CAZQRW010000066.1, from coordinate 3,782 downwards.
TTTTTCAATAAAATCTAAAACTTCTTCTAACGGGCTATGCGATGAAAGACGAAATTGCACCACTTTTGCTTTTTTCCTGAGAGTTTTCCTCGCATGTTCTTCATAACTATCTTTATAGTGTTTAACGGTTATATAATATGAGATTTCTTCGTCTTTTTGTGTATGGAGTAACTCATAACCAAAAGACCCTTTTGCAAGATATCCTGTAAATGCAATAAGGTTATTTTTCTCTTCAAGCAATTTCTCCAAAAAGAGATACGAGGGCGTAAAGGGAATCATCATTCCACTTGTAGCAATGATTATTGAATTTTCAGGTATCTTGTCATACGCAGGCTTCCAGTCGATGCATCTCATAAATTTCTCTACATTAATATATGGTATATATTTATAATATGTATTTTTATCAATAAGTTTAATAAGTTTCTTTCCCATACCAACAAGTCTTATATATGGATGAGTTACAAATTTATCGTAGTTGATAAGCAGAAGAACTAACAATTCCTGGCTTTTACCCAACGCAAAAGCAGGAAGTAATACCTTTCCATTATTTTTAAGTGTTTCATTTATCAAATTCACAAGTTTTAACTCTGCTTGTTTCCTCTCCTCTATCTTAAGGCCTTTACTATCTCCATATGTTGATTCTGTTATTAATATATCAGGATAAATATCTTTAGGGAAATAGAAATCTTCAGGTATTCTGGCTCCATTAAGAGCGTAATCGCCTGTGTATACTACAGTATTTCCATCTATATCTTTAAGAATAATACCGCTTGACCCTATAACATGACCATTAGGGAAAAGCATATACTTTATCTCCTCATTTAAATTTCTCCACTCAAGAAAAGGGGTTTCTTTAATTAAGCCTCCATTAATAATAGTAAAAATCTTATCTTCCTCAAAATAGTTTAAATAAAACCCTCTGCCCTTTTGATCATATTTAGTCAATACTTTAGCAGAATCTTGCAACATAATATTCATAACATCCCTATTACCCTCAACTGTTATAATTTCATTCACCTCTAATGTATCAACAATTACAGGTAACGACCCAAGGTGGTCATTGTGTGAATGGGAAATAAATATCATATCTATAGGCTTATTCGGGTCAATATACTGAAGCAATGGTATTTTCTCATATCCACTTTTCATCGGATTAAGACCGCAGTCAAGAATAATCTGGTACTTTCCCCATTTTAAAAGATATGAGTTAGCACCTATTTCTCTTCCACCACCAAGTGGAATAAAATCAAGTTTCATCATACTCTCCTTTCTGAAAACCTAATAAAAATTCGCTTTATTCTATTGGAATTATGAAATGCTGTCAATTAAATCTTCATATTCATTTTTGAGCTCTTCCATACGGCTTTTGACTTCATTTATACTTGTCTCTCTCCTAATGAAACTACCTTCTAAGCGTTGTAATTCTAAATTAAGTTTATTGTACTCACTTAGCAATTCCACCTGACGCTCTACTTCATTTTCCGCATTAATTACCGAAAAAAACTGATTTGCCCAAGAAATAATTTCGTTTATATCATCAATGTTGCCCTTTAAGTAATTTAAAAATCCTTTGCCAAAATCTTTATAATTATCTAAATAGGCAAGAATGAAATTAAACCTTTCATCTTCCTGTGCTAATTTTGTTATATCATTGTATGCAACTGGCAGTAGAATCCCCTGTTTTTCATAAATTCTTGCATAAATATATTCAGCAAATGGTTTTCGTAATTCTGATGTTTCATCAATATATGTAATAATTTTCTTTGTAAGCTCAGCTTTTAATTTCTTGTGTTCACCCCCATCTAAGTAATCGACAACTTTGCTACCTCCAAATAAACCAGCAATAGCCCCTATTATTCCACCAATTATAGCTCCTCCAATACCTCCTGTTTTGAATCCAACGTATGCCCCTGCACCTGCACCCACTCCACCACCTACACCACCGGAACTCATTTTGAAAAAATAGTATCTCTGAATCTCGAGCAATAAAAGTGCAAAATTATGAACATTTGCAACATCATCTTCAAATTTTTCCCACATTTTTTCATTTGTTCTTCCATATTCCCTTATATAATCATACCTTTCCCTTTTTACAGGATCTATTAAAATATGATATGCCTCATTTATTTCAATAAATTTGGTTTTTGCACTTTCTGAATCCAAATTAGTAGTGTCAGGGTGGAATTGTTTTGCAAGGGAGTAGTACATTTTTTTAATCTCTTCAGATGTTGCTGTTTCTGAAACATCAAGAACCCCATAATAATCTTTCACCTCTTCCATAAAAATAATTCTACAAGGTGAATAAGAAAATACAAGGGCAAAACTACCTATAGATTAAACTCACTACAATATTATGAACAATGACTGACTCTTTTATTAAAGAATTTATACTTTTAAGGGTTTGATAAAATATTTAGAAATCAGTAAAACTAAAGAAAAGATAATATCAAAATTTTTCAGCCTTTCCTTCTAATAAATTTAATATCCCAGTCCTATCATAAATTCTAACACCGAAAACCCGACTTCTTGAACTATGAATTTCTTCAATCTCTCCATTTTCGTCCCTTAGATCATCCAGGGTGAAAAGGAAACTCTTTGTTTTAAGGCCAAAGTTTCTGCTAAGTGCGGTGAGTTTATAGATTGTTTCAGAAAGGATATTCCCCTTTATATCATTCTTTAATGTAGTTTTACATTCAAGGTTATAAAAGATATTATCGTGGATAACGGATATGTCCAGTTCATTTTGAACATTCTCATTTTTAATCGTTATATTTATTCCAATATATTTATCATTTTTGACATAAGAATTATACAAATAGAAAATAAACTCTTCAAACCACCCTCCACTTAGATATTTTATATCATTTTTTGTTAAAACGTTATCCTTTAATGGATATTCAATCTCCTTTAATAAAATTTTTGCTTCTTCATCCAACTTTTCAACCTCAATTTTCTTCTTACTTTTTTTATTTCTTAATTTTCTAATTACCTCAAACCTATCTATATCAATCTTTCCTCTGATGACTTTATCAAAAAGTTCCTTTGCATAGGCATAATTATGTAAAGGAGCACCTTTTTTAAATGTAAGCCCATAAGAGACAAAATATTCTTCAAGATTTAACTTGTATTCTAATTTATGCTCTTTATGCGTAACTACAGGGAAAATCATCCTGTACTCATTTTTATCAGATGGTATATAATAAATTTCTGCTGTCCCCTTTTCCTGGAAAAATTTATAAACTCCAATTGACATAAGTTTTGTGCCACCTGTAATATTTACAAAGAATTTTATATCATCTCCAAAAAGCTGGCTATCGTAGAATTCTTTTAATTTATTAATTACATCTTCAACAGAATCTTCCTGAACAATTATTGTTTCAGTATTATTTTTATCTATTCCAGTGGCATTGATAATGTTTTGGGTAACCCTGTTTTTAGCCATTTTTGGAGTTGAAAGAAACAGGTAATAATCTATCGGCTTCTTCTCTTTAATGAATAAAACATTTGGTGCTGTCTGTTTACTTACGATAGAAACTAAAACATTTTTCATCTTCCCTCCATAAAATCAATTCTCTTAACATCACAAAATTTTCTATCAACCTTTTGACAAAATGAAAGCTTAACGTTGGGATATCTCGCCTCTAAGTGGGAATGCGGAAGTGGGAACTGAAAAACTACCCTGAATAAGGGTATTCCTGTTCATCTTTTAACTTCTTACTTCCTATTTCTCACTTCCCACTTGCACGCACTTGCGTGCGTCTAATCCCGATATTACGGGAGTT
>CAZQRW010000065.1:0-9038 GCA_964596115.1 uncultured bacterium | reverse complement strand
AAAAGAAAGACACAAAGAACGTGAATCGTGAGATAAGACAATAGCTACGAGATTATCACACCTGAGAGGTGCAGGAGTGTCACACATTTCCAAAATTACCCAAAAACCCCCTTGACAAAAAATAAAAATTAAATATTAATTATGCGATGCACTAATGCAATGCATTGATACAATGCAAAAAGAAGGAGGTAAAAAATGGCAAAGAGAGTTATTAAGAAGTATGCAAACCGACGGCTTTATGATGCAAAAACTTCCAAAACCTTGACGCTTGAGGAACTCGCTGAATTAATCTCTCAGGGAGAGGATATTCAAATTATCGACAATGAAACAGGAGAAGATATCACAAATATGACCCTTGCCCAGGTTATTGTTGAACTTGAAAGGGGTAAAAAGAGCGACAGACAGATTGCTGAAATCCTGAAGGATATGATTGCCAGTGGCTCCACTGCAATGGCTGACCTTGTGCAAAAATCTGTAGCAGAATCTATATCCTTTTTCTCTCTTTCAAGAAAGAAAGTACAGGAATTTGTTAACAAAATGATTAAGGAGGGAAAGGTTGCAAAGGGAGAGGGGGATCGTTTGATTGAAGAATTATGGGGTGCATTGAAGACATCAAGAAAAACCTTCTCTGAAAAAATAAAAGAGGTTTTGACAGAAAAAGAAGAAGATTTTGCTACTAAGAAGGAGATTGGGAAACTTGAAAAAAAGATAGATTCCCTTGAAAAAAAATTGAGCGAATTGATTAAAAAAATGAAATAATGCACGAACAATGCTTGCAAACCTTATAAAGAAAAGAGCCTGGGTTGTAATAACTTTAACAATTGCTTTAACAGTCTTTTTTGGGCTGTTTATAAAAAATGTAGGCGTAGAATCAGATGTAACATCTTTTTTACCTCCCAGTGATCCTATTGTCCAACAATTTAACAAAATAGGAAAAAAGTTTGGTGGAAACACCATAGCAATGGTAATGATTGAGAGTGATTCTATCTTTTCTTTCCCTGTTCTTTTTAAAATAAGGGAACTTGAAGAATCATATAAAAAAATAGAAGGCGTGGGCTTTACACAATCCCTGGTCAGTATAATAAATGAGAGGAAAGTTGAAGATGGTATAGAAGTTAGTCCCCTGATTGGAGAGAAAATACCCAGAAAAAAAGAGGTGCTTGATTCATTAAAACAATATGTCCTCTCAAAGGATCTATATAATGGTAGTATTATTTCAAATGATGGGAGATATACGGTAATTTTTGCGAGAATTAAAGAAGGATACGATAGAAACAAAATAGGATTAGAGATTAGAAAAATCACAGACCAAAAAAAAGGGAATTTGAAGATATATTATTCTGGCCTTCCTCTTACTATGACTTTTATTAATGAAATTATAACAGGTGATGTAAAAAAACTTCTGCCAATTACTCTGCTATTAGTTATCATTGTTCTTGGCTTTGGATTCAGGAGACCCGCTGGCGTTATGCTGCCAATTTCCAGTGTTCTTTTTGCGACGATTTGGACGGTTGGTATTATGGGCATTTTTCATAGGAATTTTTCAATTGTTTCCAATCTTATTCCTGTTCTTCTTATCTCTGTGGGTAGTGCTTATGGTATTCATATCATAAACAGATTCTATGAGGACCACGATATTGGAAATACAATAAAACATATAGCCCTTCCCGTTGTTTTAGCAGCACTTACAACTATGGTAAGTTTCCTTTCTTTTCTTTCATCAAATCTTATCCCCATAAGAGAATTTGGTATATTTAGCGCTATTGGTGTTGTTTCCGCCCTTATTATTTCTTTGATGTTTATACCCTCTGTTCTTTACCTTACTCACAGAAAGGGAAGGAGAGAGGAAAAAAGTATTCACCTCTCAAGGAAGGCTATAGCTCCCATTTCAAAGCTGGTTATATCTTTTAAAAGATACTTTATAATAGTAGGCGGTGCCCTCTTTGCTATAACAATTTTGTTTTCACCGACTATAAAGCGCTCGGTAAATATATTGGAGTATTTTAAACCAGGCTCAATGATAAGAAAAAGTATTAAAATCGGGGATGAACATTTTGGAGGTGCAAGCCCTATAATGCTTTATGTAAAGGGTGACCTAACAGATCCATCCGTTTTAAATACAATCGAATACATAGAAAAATATATGGAGACACTGCCATTTGTTAGTCACCCACAATCTATCGGTGATTTGCTTATGGAGACAAATTATAATCTTAACAATCTCTATGTAATACCTGAGAAGAAAAATAAGATTCAAAATCTTTACTTTTTTCTTGAAGGGCAGGATATCCTCTCGATGATGATAAATGATGAAAGGAATGAGGGGCTTGTTCAGGCAAACCTTGGCACAGAGAAAACAGGTGAAATAGAACTGGTCGTAAACAAAGTAGAAAAATTTATAAAAGGTCTGAAAAATAAGAAAGATTGGTATCGAGATGAATTACAATGGGACCTGAAGTATGCAGGCATTAAAGAGGTTGACGTCTCAATGGTCAAAACTCCCTATGTTCCAGAAGATATTATAAAAGAAGGAATTATGAAATATTTAAATAGTGAAGATGCTGCTGTTGTATTAAGTAATAACATAAAAAAACGAGTAGTATATGCGGCAATTAAAAATAATTTCCAGGAGATAAAAAGGATTGGTGGTAGGGATGGGGAATACCTTTTAAAGGATATAAAAACCATAATAGAAGATGTAAATATTTCATATAGCATAAAAACGATGTATAATGCTCTGGTAAAGGTCAATCTTCCAGAGGATAAAAGGAAGAGAATAGAAGGGGATTTATACTGGTTTCTGAAGGGTAAAGACATATCTCTATCGCCTTCAAAGGTTAGTATTGTTCAGACAGGTATGCCGAGGATACACATAAGACTGGATAAAAAATTACTTTCCTCATTGTTTGAATCAATGACTATAGCAATAATTCTTGTATTTCTTCTTCTTGTATGGCAACTAAAATCATTCCAGGGGGCATTTTTTTCTATTATCCCTATTCTTTTTACGGTTACTTTAAATTTTGGTATAATGGAGTTATTTCGTATACCACTTGATGATGCAACGATGTTGATCTCTTCTCTTGCGATAGGAATGGGAATAGACTACGTGATTCATTTTACAAACAGGTTAAAACAGGAGATAGCCATCGGAAGGGATCTTGAATCTGCTGTTAGTGAAACAATTGAAACATCAGGTCTTGCAATACTTATAAATGCTTTTTCAGTGGCTGTGGGCTTCCTCGCTCTTCTTGGCGCAAATCTTGTGCCCTTGCAGAGGTTTGGTATTCTTGTTGCAGGAACAATGCTTGTTAGTTCCCTTAGCGCAATTACAATGCTTCCTGCTCTTATCCTAAGGTTCAGGCCCGCATATATTGAAAAAATCAAAAATAATAAAAATCTGGAGGTGTAAATGTTTTACCTATTAATAGTTTTATCGATAACAGGCAATCAAATTATAAGTAAGGTGGATTCCTTGATGAATGCACCAAGGGATAGAGAAGCGACAATGAAAACCATTGTGATCGATAAAAATGGAAAGACAAAGGAGAGGGACACAAAGATGTATGAGAAGGGAAATTATAGATTAATAAGATTCCTTAGTCCTGCTGAGGATAGAGGGGTTGGATTTCTCTCACTCTCTGAAGAGAAGATGTATGTGTATCTCCCATCTTTTAATAAAGTTAGAAGGATTGCCTCTCATATTAAGAAACAATCGTTTATGGATACAGACTTTTCTTATGATGACCTTGGTTCATCTAATTATAAGGGTGATTGGAATGCAAAGGTTATTTCAGAGAACGATTCAACATGGGTATTAAAGTTAACGCCAAAACCAGGTAAGGATACAGATTACTCAATGCTAAAAATGGTTGTGAAGAAAAATGTTTATTTGATCAAAAGTGTGGAATTTTTCAAGGGGAACAAATTGAAGAAAAAAATGATAATGAAGGATTATAAAAAGATTAATAACTATTGGTCTGCTCAATACATAGAGATGAGAAATATTGAAAAAGACCATAAGACAATTATGAAACTTAAGAATGTAAAATTTAACCAGGGCCTTCCAGACAATATCTTCACAAAAAGGAATCTAAAAAGGATATAAGGAGGTAAAAGATGAAAAGGATATCTTTTATTTTTGTGTTTCCTTTTATGCTATTTGGTGCTGTAGATATTGGCGGGTATCTTGAGATTGGGAAAACTTCTTTTACTGGTTTAAGAAACTCACCTTACTTTCCCATTTACAATGATTTAAGGATAGAAGGGAAAACAGGTAGTCCGCATTTACGTGGTGTCTTGAGTTTTGATACAAGATTCTATGATTTTTCTACTGTTTCAAATACAAGGGATCTTTCCTCTATTGAGAGTCTTTATCCCCTGTCAATAAATCTTTATGAGGCGTACTTTTCTATAAGCGATTTCCTTATCAATAATCTTGATTTAAATATTGGGAAACAGAGAATTGCGTGGGGCACTGCTGATAAATTCAATCCAACAGATAATATTAATCCAATAGACCTTTCCAATCCATTTACATTTGGGGAGCATATTCCCACGTTCTCTGTCGAGATAAGTTATTATTGGAACCAATGGGCATTAAATGCTATTGGAATTCCGGCTTTTACACCTGCCCTTCTTCCATCTGATTCACTATTGATAGGGGCCATTCCTGTAGGGAATTCGCACCTCCCTTCGTTGCTTCCCAGGAATGGCTCCTATGCATTTAAGATATCTACAAATCTTATGAACTTTGATATGTCGCTTTCATACTATTATGGTTTTGATAAGTTCCCTGTTCCAGATTCAGTCGGTTACGTATCCAATGAGACATACGGGTTTGATAGAGAGAAAGTGGGTGGCTTTGACTATTCTGGTGAACTTTTCTCAATCGGTTTATGGGGCGAGTTTGCTTATTTTATGCCTGATAGGTATTCCACAAAGATAAATACTCCTGTGTTTGACACATTGGGTAACATCATTGCCGTTGTTCCCATAGATACTTCATACCTGAAAGATCCATATTTCAGGACAACTATAGGTATGGATTACACCTTCCCACATAATATTTACATAAATGTTCAGTATGTGCATGGTATGGATTTTGAAAGAAAAGTTATGATTGGAAATGATAAAAGCACTAATCCAGGTGATTATATTGTTGGAAGGATAGAGAAGGACATTTTTGATAACCTGAAAATGACCCTGGCTGGTATAGGTGAGAAGAGGGGAGATTCACTTGCATACAGTGTAATACCAGAAATAGAATTCCATCCGTATGATAATTGCAAAATTAGTACGGGATACTTTCAAACCTTTGGTAACAAAGGAACATACTTTGGTGGGATGAAAGAATACAAGATGGCTTATGTAAAATTCAGGTTCGAGTTTTAAAAGGAGACTCTTACTAAAAAGACAGGATAAAGAAAAGACAGGATACATATTAATGCGGAATTCAGAAGTAGGAATGCGGAAGTCATAAAAAGACCGTGATTCGTGAGAAAAGACAATAACCCCGAGATTGCCCCACAGAACTACGGGTGATAAGAATGTCTCGCAATGACATTGCTTAGAATCAAGGATTTTCCCCTTGATTTTTCAAATATTTGGATTTACAATCTGTAAGATTAACAACAGAAGAGAAGGAGGTAATAATGATATACTTAATTACTATCATTTTGTCTGTTGTCCCCACTGGAGAGATGAAGATGAATCTTCAGGTTACTGGGGATTATGGTGCAAATACAAAGACAGTGCTTCTCAAACTACAAAATGTGAAGGCATCAGAAATTGAACCATTTGTGAGGTCTCGCCTTACAAAATTTGGTTCTGTTCAGGTAAACGATCCGATGAATATGCTTATAATTACTGATTATCAGCCAAAATTGAGCGATCTCGTAAACTTTGTGAAGAAGATAGACAAGATAGGGACAAAAGGCTTTTTAAGATTAAAGACAGAGATGATTCCAGTTAATTACCTGACACCATCGAGTTTAATTGAGGCACTAAGAGAAAGGCTTTCCCCGGATGGTTCAATCCAGGCAAACGATGAGTTGGGTGTTCTTATTGTCACAGATGTTGATAGTAAGATAGAGGACATAGGAAATGTTGTGTCAATATTGGATACACCTCCAAGACAGGTTTTACTCAGGGGGAAGATTGTTGAAATTTCTGAAAAAAAGGCAAGGGAGTTAGGCCTGGATATCTTTCAAATAATCTCGAAATTCTCTCTGGGTGCTTCCTATAGAGAATATTTTTACCAGGGGAAAAGGACGGACCTGAATGTTCAAGGTAATTTTCATTTGTCTGATTTAGAGCAGATAGAGCAGAATGAAAAAAAGGGAACTGAAAGAAACGGAAAAGAGTTTTCTATTTTATTACTCAACAATCACGAAGGAGAACTTAGCTTGAATGATAACATATATTTGAATACAATTCCCCATATCGGGTATAAAGGAGATATTCAACTGGACATTTCGATTAAAAGAATGTATAATCAAATAGTTGAAAAGCCTGAAACACTTGAAAAACCTGCAAGAAAAATATACCCGAAAAACATATACCTATCTTCTCCATATAATATTTTTTATGGTAAAGATTTGTCTTCTACTGTTAGAATAACGGATGGAGATACCCTCATTATTTCAGGACTTAAAACTACAGAAAGGATAAAAGAAGAATCAGGGATACCTATACTTAAAAGTATTCCTATTCTTGGCTATTTATTTAAAAGGGAGACAACGAGGGATGTTACAAAAGATCTTATCGTCATTCTGTACCCAGAAATTGTTAAATCTAAATGATAGGAGGAAATATGAAAAAAGAAGGTTTTTTACCTGAAGATCTTTACAAGATAAGATATTTAAGGGAAGTAACGATCTCGCCAGATGGTAAAAGGTATGCGTATAGAGTGGAATATATGGACAAAAAAGAGAACAAATATTTCTCCGATTTATATGTAACGGATATTTCTGGTAAACCGAGATTATATATGAAGAGGAAGAGATTTAGCAATATTAAGTGGTCTCCAGACAATCGATTTATATATTTCATTCTTACAAAGGATAAAATTAGTGGGATTTGGGCTATACCTGTCGATGGGGGAGAGGCATTTTCCGTTTCAAAAGAGAAGGGAATTTATGGCGATTTTGATATCTCTCCTGATGGAAAATTGATTGCAGTAGAATACTTTTTGCCTGAGGAGATGAAGAAAGAAAAAAAGGATAAGAAAAAGGGGCCACCTGTATATAGGGATATTGATTCTGTGTGGTATAAACTTGACGGAAAAGGTTTCTTACCAAGGGAGAAACCCCATATTCATATCCTTAATGTAAAAACAGGGAAACTTAAAAAAATTACAAATGGAATAAATGGTGATCATTCTCCAAAATTTTCTCCTGATGGTAAGTATGTAACCTTTTCTTCCAATAGAAATAAGGATATTGTTGATCGATTTTTCTATATCGACATTTTTATTGTGGATACACTCGGAAAGAAGGAAAAAAAGTTAAAAACCCCTGATGGTCCTAAGGGTAATCCAGTATTCTCACCCGATGGTAAAAAGATCGCATATTTAGGGAGACTCCATCCTGATGATATGGGCGGTTGGAGAAATGAGTATCTATGGTTGGCGCCCATTAATGGGGAAGGAGCTGTAAATTTATCCAAAAAATTTGACCGTTCCTGTGAAAATCTCATAATTGACGATAGTGGTAATTCTGCGAATATGAGCATTAGCTTCTCAAAGAACGGGAAATATATATATTTCCCAGCATCGGATAAAGGGAATTCTTATATTTATAGTATCAATATAAAAAACAAAAAGATAACCCCTCTTATGCAAGGGAATTTTAATGTTTATAGTTATGATACAGATGGAAACGGAAACTTTGTTTTTGCAGCAAGTAATCCCATAGATCCAGGCAATATCTATTTAATAAATAAAAAGAATAATTTCAAAAAGGTTAGTGACATCAACCAAAAGTTCTTTGTAAATAAAATTGTTGTTGAACCAGAGGAATTCAATTTCAAAGGTGCAGAGGGTGACGAAATACAAGGGTGGATTATTAAACCCGTCGGATTTAAAAAGGGGAAGAAATATCCATTACTCTATGAAATTCATGGTGGCCCACATATGCTTTATGGAAATTCATTTTTCCATGAATTTCAGTTCCTTGCGAATAAAGGTTATGTTGTGTTCTATTCAAATCCTCATGGTAGTCAGGGATATGGAGAAAAATTTGCTAAAGCCCTACATAACCACTGGGGAGAACCAGATTTGGAGGATCTAAATGCTGCTGTAAAAAAACTCAAAAAATTAGACTATGTCGATGAAAAAAGAATGGGAGTACTTGGGGGGAGTTACGGAGGTTTTATGACAAACTGGGTAGTAGGGCATACAAATGTTTTCAAGGTTGCGGTTACTCAAAGGAGTATTTCTAATGTGATCTCTTTTCTTACCACTGACTTTGGCTGGCTTTGGCCAAAGGAATTTAAGGGCAACTGGTGGGAGAAAGGAAATTTTAAATTCTACTGGAATATGTCGCCTTTAAAGTATGTAGAAAATATAAAAACGCCTCTACTTATAATCCATAGCGAAAATGATTATAGATGTCCCATAAACCAGGGTGAAGAACTTTATGTAGCGCTCAAATTGCTCAAGAGAAAGGTCAAGATGGTTGTTTTCCCGGAAGAACCCCACGGCTTATCAAGGCATGGAAGGCCTGACAGAAGGATAAAAAGACTCGAATTTATACATAGTTTTATCGATGAACATATCGGCGAGAAAAAAACTAAAAGATGAAATTTATAATTGAGCCGATTGGATTTATTCATACCCCTTTCAAAAATCCTGAGGATGTGGATATAGATATGAAAGAAAAAGGAGTAATTGAGATCCTTGAGAAATATAGTGAAGGTCTTGATGGATTAGAGGAATTTGAAGAGATTCTTGTCGTTTGGGGTATCCACTTGTCAAAGAGAGTGGACATTATGACATACCCACGTTATGCTCCAGAAGAGTTGAAAGGGATATTTGC
>CAZQRW010000064.1:0-9113 GCA_964596115.1 uncultured bacterium | reverse complement strand
CTTGACAAATGGATAAGTTTAATTATACTAATTTGGTATGATTAAGGATATAAAATGGGTATAACGACAAGAAGTTTATATGGATTAAAATTTGTTATGTATCTTATTGATAAGGGTTCCAGGGCATCGGTTCGGGAAGTTTCTGAAAAGGAGAATATTCCATACAGGTATCTTGAAAGGATAGTCCAGGACCTTAGAAAAAATGGCATTGTGTTTTCTTACAAGGGTAAGGGAGGGGGTGTAGAACTATGTAACCCTGAAAATGTAACTCTTAAGGATATCGTAAGGGTGCTTGATGGTTCTCTTTTAGAGGTCCCCTGTATGCCTCCCGTATTAAAGGTCTGTGAAATCGTTGATTCGTGTAGTGCTAAAAAAGTCTGGGAGGAATTTATGTCTTCTATAGAGAAAGTCTGTGGCAAAATTAAATTAATGAACTATAAAAGGAGGAATTAATGGCAATTAAGAAGGAGGATGTTCTTGATGCATTAAGAGAAGTAGTCGATCCAGAGATAGGATTCAGCATTGTTGATCTTGGTCTTATCTACGATGTCAGTATTAACGGAGGTAAAGTGAAAGTTGATATGACACTTACAGTTAGGGGATGCCCCCTCCAGGCAATGCTAACTGAGGCAGCAAAAAATAAGGTACTTCAGATCCCCGGTGTGAAAGATGCAGAGATAAATCTTGTATGGGATCCTCCCTGGAATCCTTCAATGATTTCAGAGGAGTTGAAGAAGAGATTCGGCTATAAATAGGAAGGGAGAATGGAATATATATATCTTGACAATGGTGCCAGTACAAGGATAGATCCACAAGTTCTAAATGCAATGATACCCTATTTTGAAGAAATTTATGGTGTAGCCTCATCTCAATTCAGCCATCAGCCTGGGATAAAAGCAAGAGATGCATTGGAAGAAGCCAGAAATACCATAGCGAGTGGTATAGGTGCAAAGCCAGAAGAGTTGATTTTTACATCCGGGGGCACAGAATCCAATAATTTTGCATTAAAGGGTATGGCCTTAACTACTAATAGAGGTCATTTAATTGTTTCAAAGGTGGAGCATCGTTCTGTTCTTTATTCGGCAAGAACGCTGGAATCAATGGGTTTTAAAGTGGATTACCTTGATGTTGATAGTTACGGACAGATTGATATGGATAAATTGAAGGATCTTGTAACAAAGAATACATTACTTGTAAGTATTCAACACTCTAATCATGAAATTGGGACATTACAACCTATAGAAGAAATTGTAAAAATTGCCAGAGAAAGAGGTGCTTTTGTCCATACAGATGCTGCATATTCCTTTGGGTGGCTACCTATTGATGTGGAAAGACTTGGTGTGGATCTTTTGACAATAACTGGCCATAAGATACATGGGCCTAAAGGAATTGGTGGTTTGTATGTTAGAAAGGGGACACCTATAAAAAAGTGGATTGATGGTGGATTCAATGAATTTGATAAGAGGGGAGGAACTGAAAATATACCAGGAGCGGTAGGAATGGCAAGGGCATTTGAGCTTATGACAGATACTGAAATTGAGCGGGTAAGGTCATTAAGGGATTATTTGAAGAAAAAGGTACTTTCAATTCCTAATTCCCATCTGAATGGTCATCCCGAGAAGAGACACCCTGCAAATTTAAATGTTACTTTTGATTATATAGAGGGTGAAAGTGTAGTTCTTCACCTGGATATGAGAAATATTGGCGTTATAACTGGTTCTGCTTGTTTTTCCAGGTCCCTTGAACCGAGCCATATACTTATGGCAACGGGAGTTTCCCATGAACATGCGCATGGTTCTATACGATTTTCTTTGGGTAGATTTAACAAAAGAGAGGAATTAGATTACGTATACGAAGAACTAAAGAAGGTCATTGAAAATTTAAGAAAATTAAGTCCCATAAATAAGGAGGAGTAATATGGGATTACCATATTCCAAAAAAGTAATAGAACATTTTGTAAATCCAAGAAATGTAGGAAAGATAGAGGATGCTGATGCAAAGGCAACCGAAGGTAGTCCTGCCTGTGGTGATATGGTCAAGGTCTATCTAAAAGTGGATAAAAAGACGAAGGTTATTAAGGATATAAAGTTTGAATCATATGGTTGCGCATCGAATATTGCCACTGCATCTATCACGACAGAAATGGCAAAAGGGAAAACCATTGAAGAAGCAAAGAAATTTAGCTGGAAGGATGCAGCTGATGCACTGGACGGACTTCCACCTGTAAAGGTTCATTGTGCTGTTCTTGCGGTAGATGCACTGAAGACGGCTATAGAGAATTACGAAAATAAATTTGGTCTGATTGTTAACAAAAAACCTACTGGTGTTGAAAAGGTAAGGGAAAGGCTTGAGCACGTTATAGATCCAAGGACTGGCATGGATGTTATCAGGACAAAACTTATTAAGAAGATAGAGGTAAAGAAAGGGATTGTTACAATGTTTGTAGATATGGCAAGGGATGAGCAGTTTTCTGGGAATGTAGAAAATGAACTGAAGGAAAGGATTGAACCTCTATGGGATGTGAAGGAGGTAAAGGTTGTCTTCGATAAATCCTGACATTGTCGTGGATACTACTGGTGAGATATGCCCTATTCCACTTGTTGAGTTTAGAAAAGCTGCGGTTAAACTTAAGAATAGTGAAGTGATTAAAATAATAGGTACACACCCATCTTCAAAGGGCGAAATAAAATTTGCGGCAGAGGGTATGGGTCTGAAGGTCCTGAAGATTGAAGAGGATAAGGGTGGCCTCTGGCAAATATTTATAAAAAAACCCTGATATAATAACTATTTATCCCCCTTTTTTATTCTGTCATAACGAGTTTGGCTTCTCTTTTAAAATATCCCTCATCATTTATATCTTTTACCTTTTGCACTACTTCATACATCACTGTTCACAGTTTTTCTTCGCCAGGGATATTGAGTGTGCATTTTTTCGTACAGGAGGCGAGAAAGAAAAATATAAAAGTCCAGCTTCTTACCTTATCGTAATAAATAAAATTTTCTTTTCCCTTGAAAAATTTTAGAATTGATGTAGAATAATTCTAATCGGGGCGTAGCGCAGCCTGGTTAGCGCACCAGCTTGGGGTGCTGGGGGTCGGTGGTTCAAATCCACTCGCCCCGATATTGTTTCTAAAAAAGGAAATGAACGTATCTTTTTTTATAATCCATCACTGGGGCCATTTTTTGCCGCGAGGGGTGGGAGAATTTATAACAAGGAGAATAGCAGATTTTTGCTATTTTACAATTTATCGAAAAGGGAGGAATTATTTTCTCCAAAATATTGACACAATTTTTGGAGATTCGCTTACCTATAAAGAGAAAAGGCATATTACACTTATGGCTGTTAGGAATTTTGCTACATTTGTATATGAATTTTTGCTTGTTCCTAGAATAAATAAAAGAAATATGAAAAAATTTATGATACCTGTCAACTTTGAAAGGGCAAGGAATGCTTTTAAAAAGGGGAAGGGGGTAATAATCCTTACAGGTCATATTGGTAACTATGAGTGGGGCGCAGTTTTGTTAAGGCTACTTGGTTATCCACTTGTGGTGATCTCTTTGCCATATAAAACAAGGTATATTACCAACTTCTTTGAGCAAAAAAGAAAATCGCAAGGAATGGAGATTCTTTATACAGGACATGCTACGATAGGGAGTGTAAAGGCACTAAAAAAGGGAAGTATGCTTGCAATTGTTGGTGATAGGATATTTTCAGAAGAAGGTATTGAGGTTGAGATGTTTGGAAGAAAAACAATATTTCCCAAGGGACCTATTATCCTTGGTCTCATTACAGGTTCCCCTATAGTTCCTGCATTTTCCATAAAAGAGAGGGATGGCCTCTATCACGTCTACTTTGAGGATCCTATTGAACTTGAACAGGGGAATAGTATTGAAGAAGGTGTAAGAAAGAACATAGATAAATGGGTTAAAATTGTAGAAAAGTACATAAAAAAATACCCAGAACAATGGTATCTTTTTGAAAAATTATGGTAAGAATACTTATTCTTATTCCAGCCTATGGAGAGGGTGAAAGGATAGGTCGTACAATAAAAGATATAAAGACGGTGTTAAAATCCATCAAGGGCTTTAGATTTAATATACTTGTTGTTGATGATGGAAGTAGTGACAATACTTATGAAGTTGCCAAAAAAGAAAAGGTTGAGGTAATAAAACATAAAAAGAATATGGGGAAGGGTATGGCACACAGAACGGGATTTGAATATGCTATAAATAATAGATTTGATGCAGTTCTAACCCTTGATGCAGATGGTCAACATAACCCCAGCGAAATAAAGACATTTCTCAGATTTTTAGATCGTTTTGATGTTATTATAGGTACAAGAGATATAAACACAAAAATAATGCCAAGGTTGAGATATGCTACAAATAGAACTACATCAATTTTTGTCTCTCTCCTTGCAAGAACAAGAGTCAGGGACAGTCAATCTGGATATAGAATGTTAAAGATTGATGTTTTAAGAAGGCTTAAGCTCAAGACAACGAGATTTCAGACAGAGAGTGAAGAAATTATACAAGCGGGGATGCTCGGATTCAAAATTGGTGAAATACCCATTAAGACAATTTATATTGATTCTGGAAGAAAAAGCTACATCAATCCCTTTAAGGATACAATGAGATTTATTGGTTTAAATTTAATGTACTTATGGCGATAATCCTCATTTCTAACGACGATGGATACAGGGCAAAGGGAATAGAAGCACTTGCCGAGGCAGTATATGCCCTTGGTGACATTCACATTTTTGCCCCTGATAGTGAGAGGAGTGCCTCAAGCCATTCCCTTTCATTGCATAAGGGAATTCATTTTCTGAAGATCGCTGATAATATAACGATAACAGATGGGACACCCACTGATTGTGTGCTATTTGCTGTAAGGGGACTTTTGAAAAAAAACCCTGACATTGTGCTCTCAGGGATAAACCATGGAGGAAATCTTGGTGCTGATATAACATACTCAGGAACGGTTGCTGCAGCCATAGAAGGCACACTACTTGGTATACCCTCTGTCTCATTTTCATATGTTGAATTTGTAAAGGACCCCGATTTAAGATATAGCAAAAAAGTAGCTGCTTGGGTAACCAAAAAGGTTCTCAAATATGGCCTGCCGAAGGGCATTCTATTAAATGTTAATATACCTAAAAAACCAAATGGCAGGATAAAAATCACGAAACTGGGGAAACGTATATATAGAGATTCAGTAATTGAGAAAATTCTGGATAATGGAGAGAGGATTTATACCATTGGCGGTGAACCACCTACATATATTGAGGAAGAGGGCACTGATTTTTGTGCGATTGAAAAAGGCTTTGTCTCTATTACACCTATTCATTTAAGGTATACAGATTTCAAAATGGTAGATAGGCTGAAAAATTGGGAAGATGAATTTAAGATATAGTGATGAAAAAATCCGTATGATAAATAGGGATTTAAAGGGGAGGGGTATAAGTAATGGAAGGCTTCTCCAGGTATTTATGAAGGTCCCCAGGGAGGAATTTGTACCAGAAGAATTTAAGTATAGTGCATATGCCGACACCGCACTGCCAATAGGTAATGGCCAAACAATATCTCAGCCATATATTGTAGCAAGGATGCTTCAAATGCTCGATGTTGAGAAGGAAAATAATGTGCTTGAAATTGGCACTGGCAGTGGTTATCAAACTGCGCTTCTTGCAGAACTTGCCCTTACCGTTGTTACGATAGAGAGAATTAGGTCATTACTTTCAATCGCAGAGGATAGATTAACAAAGCTAGGTTATCACAATATAGTATTTATATTAGGAGATGGAAGTATTGGATATACAAAAATGGCACCCTACGATAGGATAATTGTGAGTGCGGCAAGCCCTGATATTCCTTCTTCCCTTTTTAATCAATTGAAAGAAGGTGGAAGAATGGTTATACCTATTGGAGGGAGCTTCACCCAGGTGCTCACGCTTGTAGAAAAGAGGAAAGGAAAGCAGGTTATTTCATACGGAGAAGGATGTGTATTTGTTCCTCTTATAGGGAAAGAAGGTTTTAAAAACGGGGCGTAGCGCAGTTTGGTTAGCGCGCCTGGTTCGGGACCAGGAGGTCGGTGGTTCAAATCCACTCGCCCCGAAAAATTTTAGGGGGATATATGTGGAAAATTTTCATTTCGACTTTTGTGGCTATATTCCTTGCTGAACTGGGAGACAAAACGCAATTTGCCGTTTTCTCCCTTTCTGCAGAAAAGAAATCTCCATTTGTAATTGCTATAGCAGCAACACTTGCAATGGGCGCATCCTCTCTTATTGCTGCAATGTTAGGGAATATCACAGGCCATTTTGTTTCTCCGAGGATTACACGATATGTAGCAGGGGCGGTTTTCGTTATCCTTGGGGTGGTAATACTATTTGGTAAGATGTAATTCATTGGGGTATGTCATTTTTTGTCTTCCCTTATATCCTATATCTCTGCCGTTAGAGTCCTCATTCTGAGGAGCTGGCGACCTGTCTGCGTGCAACGCACAGGCAGGCGTGAGAATCTTGCAGTTAATGTCTTTCGCCTTTGTCGTTTGCCTTTTTTTCACGATTTATGAATTACGAATCACGGATCACGGTCTTTATGACTTCTGCATTTTCATACAGGGATTTTTACTTTAACACTTCCTTTACCGCTTCTGGTATGTCCATAAAGTCTTCTACTACCCTTATGCCTGCATCTTGCAGTGCCTCGATTTTACTCTCTCTTGAGCCTCTGTTGCCCTCAACGATGGCGCCTGCGTGTGAGAATCTTGTTCCCTTTCTTGCACCCTTTCCTCCGATATATGCAACTATGGGTTTTGTAATTTCACCTGATTTTACCAGTTCAGCAACTCTTTCTTCCTGTGTTGTTCCGATCTCGCCAAACATTGCTATTACTTGTGTTTCAGGGTCAATCTCAAACATTTTTATTATCTCTGGATGCGTCAGACCTATTACTGCATCTCCACCTACGTGGACAATGGTGGATTCACCCATACCATTTAGGGTCAAATAATAGGAAATGGCAGATGTTATTCCACCACTCCTTGAAGTTACACCCACAGGTC
The DNA here is from genome assembly GCA_964596115.1 of uncultured bacterium. Taxonomy (GTDB): domain Bacteria; phylum Hydrothermota; class UBA3072; order UBA3072; family B12-G15; genus CAZQRW01. Next base: position 2,047 of record CAZQRW010000064.1, on the reverse strand, counting down.
CCTTTTTAAACCACTCCTTTGCAGTCTTTGCCCTACCGCCAATCATACCAAGAACCGCCTTATCTGGACTCAATACTCCCAGTGTGTTGGGACCAACAAAGCTTGCACCAAATTTCTTGGCATATGCGGAAATAGTGAGAACATCGTGTATAGGTACTTTGTCGGGAACAATTAAAAGAAATTTTATTCCATTAAATATTGCCTCAAGTGCCGCATCCTTCACAAGTGGAGCTGGGACAAATATACAACTTGCATCGGGAATTCCTATTTTGTCAACAAGTTCGGAAATAGTATCAAAAACTGGAAGGCCTTCTACCTCCATTCCTCCTTTACCTGGTGTGACACCACCGAGGATGTTTGTTCCATACTCTTTCATTAATCGAGTTCTTACTCTTCCCTCTCTTCCTGTTATACCTTGAACTATTACTCTTGTTTTTTCGTCAACGATTATGCTCAATGATTCCCTCCCTGTATTCCTTCAATCCTGGTATGGGAAGAACTATGGTTAATGCCCCTTTTTCATGGAAGTTACAGTATATTTCACAGGCAAGACACTCGGTGCATTTACCCTTTTTAGCATCCTCCCTGTCAATGGCAAGAACAGGCTTTCCATCTTCTAATTTTAATACATTATACTTGCAGGCATCAATACAGCCCTTTGTTTTGCATTTGTTGCAGATATTATGTTCAATATAGACTATGCCAGTAATTGTTGTAAATGAATACTCATCGCCTTTTGGAATGAATTCTTCAAGAGGCTTGACTCTATGGAACACAGGCATTTCACCAATCATATCCTTTAGCTTTCTGACAGCCTTCCTGGGAGATGTGTTCTTACCATACCCAATTACATTATATCCCTTTGAATGGAGGTATTTTTCAAGTATTTCAATGGCTACTTCCTCATAGTTGCCACCCAATCTTAAAACTGCAGGTATGTCAATATCCTCCTCAAGAAATGCCTTAACAAATCCTCTTGCAGAATGAAACTGTTCCTGGGATGCAACTCCTGAACCAGATGCAAAATATCCCACAATATTTGGTTGGGACAGGATGATTTTTGCTGCCCTGTAGACCTTTGATGCAGGGGGATTTCCACTTGTATCAGTAAAATTTGCGATTATTAGTTTCTCATCTGCCACTGCATCCATCGACATCATACTTCCTCCACCGCCAGCGCCGTGAAAACCTATATGTTTGCCATCCTTCGGGATTTCTTCAGTCATTTGTATAAAATAGAATGTGCCCCTATAATCTTTTTCCTCTACCTTATATGCGATCTTTTCAAGCTCTGTAGGAGGCCGCGGAAATTCTCGGGCAATCTCAATACCAAGATCCTTATGTCTAAAAACGGCGTAGTCATCTATCACAATGTGCGCATCAGCAGCAAATATTTCACCTTCCTCTGTAAGAATCAAAGGGTTAACCTCAAGGCTTCTCGCATCATATTCCCTCATTGCCCTGTAGAGATTTACAAGTGTACTTGCAATTTTTATCAGTGTCTTACCACTTATACCTTTTTTTACAAGTTCCTGTCTTACCTGAAATGGGGAAAGGCCGTCAATGACATCTATATAGAGTTTTACAATGGATTCAGGGTGTTTCTTTGCTATCTCTTCAATGCCTGAGCCCCCGTATGTACTAAATATCATTACGGGTTTCTTCTCTTCATCATCAATTATTAAACCTGCGAAGAATTCATTTTTTACATTAAGCTTCTTTTCAATAAGGATCTCCCTTACAGGAAATCCATCAACAACAAGTTCGAGAAGGTCCGATATGGACTCTTTCACACATTCTTTACTTTCGCAGAATTTTACACCCCCTATTCCTTTTCTTCCTGTTTTCCACAGCTGAATTTTTAATACGACAGGTATATTACCCAGATCTTCAAATGCCTTAATGCCTTCCTGTGGTGATGAGACAACAATGCCTTCAGGAATTTTTATATTGAATTTTTTAAGGATATTTTTTGACTGATATTCAAATAACTTTGCCATATGGGGATAATAATAAAATGATACACTATGTCAAGAAAATTGTTTCC
>CAZQRW010000063.1:0-9344 GCA_964596115.1 uncultured bacterium | reverse complement strand
CCCTGAATCGTGAGGCTAAAACGTGAAGGAAAAAAGAAAAAAAACATTAACACCAAGATTCTCAGGCCAGAGAGATGTGGAACAACCAAACTTAGACGCTTGTATGAATTATTGGTAAAGTCGCTATTTTTAAAATTTCTTAATATGGGACACCCTTTTCTATAACATTTTTTGCAAGAGATTCTATATAATCAGGAATAAGGCCATTTTCATTGAGTATCTCTCTTATTCTTTCTGTAATTTTTGGTGTGTCTATTTCCATGGGGCAATATTTTACACACCTTCCGCACATTGTACATGTAAATGCCATAGGAGCAGCTTTTTTAAGTCCACCGGTAACAAATGCAGTCCACGGGATTCCAATTCCTCCCATATATTTATATCCCCAATATCCTGTTGTTAAGGGATAAATAGGACATTCATACATACAAGCACCACATCTTAGGCATCTTAAAGCCTGTCTTACTACTGGATCTCTTGCAGCCTCAGTTCTTCCATTATCAAGAAGAATTATATGAAGCTCCTTTGGTCCATGCGCTCCATAAACTATTACCTTTTCGATATCTCCAGTCTTGCTGGGGCCAGAAATCAAACTCACGTATGTCATAGCAAGGTAACCTGCATATCTCGATACAACCTCAAGAAGTCTCATCCCGTCCTTCATTGTCGGTAGTATTTTTTCAATTCCAACAAGAGCAATATGTATAGGGGGAGCGGAGGTTGAAAGCCTAATATTCCCTTCATTTTCAATAAGAAAAATTGTCCCGGTATCAGCGGTTATAGCATTTGCACCTGAAATACCAACGTCTGCATTAAAGAATTTATCTCTAAGAAATTGTCTGGCGAAGCCTGCAAGTTTTACGGGATCAGCAGGTAATTCTTCACCTGAGATCTGAGAAAAAAGTTCTGCCACTTTTTCTCTTGGGATATTGACAGCAGGGGCTAATATATGCATTGGTCTTGATTTCAAAAGTTGGACTATGAACTCACCAAGATCTGTTTCATAGACTTTATTATTCCATTCTTCAAGTTTCTCATTGAGATCAAGTTCTTCTGATGTAATTGATTTTGCTTTAACTACTGTCTTTCCCTGTCCAACAATTTTCTTTATAATTGAAAGAGCTTCATCTGCGTCCTTTGCATAGTAAGGATAAGCATGCATTTTTTCAGTAATTCCCATTACTCTATCAACGTATGAATCAAAGTTAGATATTACTTCGTCCTTTGTCTTTATGAGTATTTTTGCTTCTTCCTTTACATAAGGAAATGCGGCTATAGCATTGTCTCTGTTTTTTTTAAATGAAGCTACTGCCCTTCGTAGTGCTGTTCTCGCAAAGGGATCCTTTAATGCCTTATAAATCGATTTCTTATATTTTTTTGTCTCTTCCATTTTTTACTCCATTGCTTTCAGGATTAATTCAACAATATCCATTACGTGAACATTTGTCTCGTCCGCACCATCCTTTAAATTCAAATAACAGAAGGGGCAGGAGGAGGTTACAAACTCTATTTGCTTTGGCTCTATCTGTTGGGTAATTTTCTCTTTTGCAACCTCTGCAGAAAGCCGTGGAAGATAAGCCCTTACAAAGCCACCTCCTCCACAGCAGGTCGCGTCTTCTTTTGAAAACTCTAACTCCTTGTAATGAATGTTAGGTATAGATTGGATAATCTCTCGTGGTTCATCATATATTCCATCGCCCATCCTTCCAATATAACAGGGATCATGATATGTGATAGTACCCTCAAACTTTGAGGAAAATTTTATCCTTCCCTCATCCATTAAGCTTTTTATAAATTGTGTTAAATGAATTACATTAAAATCATTATTTCTTCCAGTAAGTTCAGGATATTCCTTCTTTATTATTGAGTAGCAATGAGGACAAGGGGTAACAATGGTATCAAGGCCTACAGCAGAGGCTCTAACTTTTTCAGCCTGGTCTCTTGCCTCCTTTAATTTCCCAGCAAGAAGTAGTGGTGCGCCACAGCAGAGGTTTTCACCTAAAGAAACATAATCTACAGATGCCTTCTCCAGGAATTTCTTAAGATTATCGTATAAATATGGCGTTGATCGGGTCGTACAGCCAAAAAATATTCCAGTTTTCATCTTCCACTCCTTTTTATAATTTTAATATATTATATTTATTGTATACATCTGTACAAATTGTCAAGTGAAAAAAATCACTTTCTATTTATCAATTTTTGTCAAAAATGGAATATGAATGGATACATTTTCTTTTTTTGTGAAATAGATCAAATGGCAAATACTTCTTAGCTGATATAGCTGATTATTACGTGTTTTTATTAATTATTTAATTATTGTAAATTTTTTCCCATTTAGAATTCTTTTTTAATAAAACTTCTGACATTATAATTATGAATTCATTATACCTATCGGATTATTATCTTGACAATATTTAAAATTGAGGATATTTTTTTAAAAAGGAGGTTATATGTTATATATTGTTCTTTTTATGGTGTCTTTTGTGAATGGTGCATTGTATCCATCTGTTTCTCCTGATGGCAGTAAAATCAGCTTTTCGTACTATGGGGATATATGGGTTGCCCCATCCAGTGGGGGAGAAGCAAGAAGAATTACTGATTCGAAGGGGTATGAGGGTAAATCTCTCTGGTCTCCTGATGGGAAATGGATTGCTTTTCAATCTGATAGATATGGTAATGATGATATATTTATAATTTCTGTGGATGGGGGTACAATTCCCAGAAGACTAACATTTTTTTCTAATTATGATCAAATCCTGTTCTGGTCAGATAACAGTAAATATATTTATTTCTTTTCGTATAGAACAGAAAAGAATGGAGGTGTTTATAGAGTAAGTATAGAAGGCGGGAATCCTGAGAAGGTTTTTAACTTTCGTGTTTTGAACGCTTCAAAAATACCAAATTCTGACTTAGTAATTTTTGAGAGGGGGGGTACGAGATGGTGGAGAAAGAGATATAGAGGAAGCGCAAATCATGATATCTGGATAGGGAATATAAAGGATAATACTTTAAAAAGGATAACAAATTTTACAGGAAGGGATGCATTCCCAATGTATTCATCTGTTACAAAAAAGATATACTTTATATCCAATGACAATCCACAGAATATAGATAATCTTTTTGAAATGGGTATTGAAGGAAATAATAAAAAGCAGCTAACTAACTTTTCTGATGAAATATATTTTCCCTCGATTTCTTATAACGGTAAACTTATTGCCTTCGTCGTTATGGGTAAATTGTATACCTATGATATTTCATCAGGAAAAACTGAGAAAATCCAGATTAGTGTACCAGAAGACTATAAAACAAGGGAAATTGATTATAGAGTTTTCACAAGAAATGCATCTGAATTTGCCCTTTCACCTGATGAATCTGAGATTGCCTTTGTAGTATTTGGAGATATATTTATTATGGAGCTGAAGAATGGCAAGCCAGGAAAAATAAAGAGAATAACAGATACACCTGAGCCTGAGAAGGATGTGAACTGGAATCCGAATATGGAAGAGATAATATTTTCTTCTTTGAAGGATGGCGACTGGGACATTTATTCTGCGGAACCTATGAGAAAGAAGAAGTTTTATAAGGATTATTCTTTTAAAATCGTAAAAATTCTTGATACTCCTGTTACAGAAAAGAAGGCAAAATATTCCCCTGATGGAAAAAAGATTGCATTTATTCAAAATAGGGGAGAACTCAATGTGATGGATGCAAACGGAAAAAATCTAAAGAAATTATATCCAGAGAATGATATTCTTTGGATTGATTGGTCACCTGATTCAAAGTGGATTGCCTTTAGCAGAACAGAACTTGGATGGAGAGAGGATATTTTTGTCGTTCCCGCAGATGGTAGTAAAGAGGCTGTAAACATCTCTGATCATCCAAACGATGATTATAAACCAATGTGGAGTAGTGATGGGAGAAGAATTTCATTTGCATCGAGAACGGCAGATGGCGATCTATGGATAAAGTATGTTTTTCTCAGAAAAGAAGATGAGGAGAAAGATATTGAGTATTGGGAACAAAAAAAGGACAGCTTGAAATTAGAAGGGCCTGTAAAGATAGACTTTGATGGGATAAAGGATCGAATTCATACCGTCGCAAAATTCAGGGGTGGTTACAATTATTGGACTCAATCTTCGGATGGAATGGTTTTTGCCATACAGGCTGAAAATCTTAATAGTAATGACCTGTGGACTGTGGATTGGTTTGGGAAGAATTTGAAGAGGTTGACAAAAGGTAATGTTAAACCAGATCTGTTTTTCGTAACAAATGACAAGAAATCTGTCTTTTACCTCTCAGATGGTGGCACGATAAACGAGGTAGATATAGGTAGTGGGAATAATACCCCAGTATCTTTCAGGGTAGGTGTAGATGTTGTGAAGAAGAAATTGAGGGAGGCTCTTTTCAAACAGGCATGGTGGATATTGGATGACGGATTTTATGATCCGAATTTTCACGGAACGAACTGGAAAGAAATGTACAGTAAATATGATTCTTTAGCAGCAAATGCAAGAGAGGATAGGGACTTCCATAATTTTGTAAGAATGATGCTTGGTGAGCTTAATGCCTCTCACCTTGGAATCTGGAAGAATGAAGAGCGTGGTGCTATTACAGGTTGCCTCGGTATAATATATGATTCTAATTATAAGGGTAGCGGGGTAAAGGTAAAAAAGGTTATTAAAAATAGCCCGGCTGATGAGAAAACCGTTGGTATTAAGGCCGGAGATATAATAACAGCAGTTGATGGTAAGACAATTGCGGAAGGGGATAATTTTTACAAATATCTTTTGAGAAAGAATAACAAGAAAGTGCTCATTACTTATCTTAGAGGCGGAAAGAAGAAGATAGAAAAAGAAGTGAAACTAATCTCTCCGTGGAAATTATGGGGTATAGTAAATAAAAACTGGGTAGATAATAATAGAAAGTTTGTAGAAAAAGAGAGCAAGGGAAAACTGGGATACATATATATACAATCAATGGGCACAAGTGACCTTGTAAAGTTTGAAAAAGACCTCTACGAAATAAGGGATAAAGAAGGTCTTGTACTGGATATAAGGTATAACGGTGGAGGCCGAATACACGATGAATTATTAAATATCCTGAGAAGGACAGTATATGGTTATTCAGTAGAAAGGGGAGAAAATGAGAAGGAGTATAATTCCCTATTCAGGTGGGATAAGCCCATTGTACTATTGATAAATGAATTTTGTTATAGTGATGCAGAAATATTCCCTATGGGTTTTAAACAGCTTAAGCTGGGTAAATTGGTTGGGACGCCTACTTTTGGCGCGGTAATTGGAACAAATGATAGAGAATTAATGGATGGCACAATATTCAGAGAACCCAGTGAGGGATGGTATAGGTTAAGTGGTCTTTCCCTTGAGAACAATCCGGTATATCCCGATGTATATATAGAGAATCCACCTGAATATGATAATCGTTCAGATGATCCACAACTTAAAAAAGCAATAGATATCTTAATGAAGGGGATTAAATAACCTTTAATACAAAATCTATCTCTTCTTCAGTATTATAGAAGTGTGGGGAAAAACGGAGGGCGTTGTTTATTAGAGAACGTTTGATGATAAGTGTTAGAATTAAATAATATCGTTACAACTATCAGTACATTTGAGGCACAAATTTCATCTTGACAAAAATTGCAAATTGGGGTATAATTTTTTTAACAAGGAGGTGTCTTATGAAACATTCTATCTATCTTTATCAGCAATGGATTGTTCCTGACACCCATTTCATTACATCCAGATGCAAAATCCATAAATCATAACGGAGTAATTACTTAATGTCTTTGAGTTTTATTTCTAATAGGATTAAATATATTAGAAGTTAAAAAGTAAAGGGAGAAATATGTCAAAAAATAAGGCAGGGTGTTGTTACCCAGGAGAAAGATGCAGGGATTGATTTTAAATGGGAATAGATATAAAATAATAGAATAGAGGTGAACTATGCTGATATTATCATTAATCCTTTCCTGGACAACACCAATAAATATATCAAATACAGATAGTATGAGCACTCACCCTGCGCTGTGTATGGATAAAAGAGGGTGGCTACATTGTGTATGGGAAGAGAAGGTTGATGGTTCTATTGGTGCCCATGGTATCAATGATATTTATTATACTCGTTATAATGGTTCAACCTGGTCTACACCCATAAATGTGTCCAATGATTCATTTGCAAGTTGGGACCCTGATGTTGCAGTTGATACTCTAAATAGGATTCATATTGTATGGGGAAACTATGAAACAGGGAAGATAATGTGGACGATGTTTGAGGGAGATACATGGACAACGCCTGTTTCTATTTCGGATGCTGTTCCTTACGGCTGTGTTGCTCCTGAACTTGCAGTAAATCCTTTGAATAATTATGTTCATTGTGTATGGCATGATATGGGTTCTGCTACTACAGAATGTGAGATATGGCATACATATTTTGATGGAGATACCTGGAGTATTCCAGAGAATGTAACGAATGACCCTTCTCGGTCTATCTGGCCTGATGTTGCTGTTGATTCTCTTGGAAAAATTCATTTAGTTTGGGAAGATGGCTATAGTTCTCAGCACAATGGAGCTCATATTTATTATACAAGATATGAGAATGGTTCATGGCTTCCTTTTGTGGATATATCTCCCAATTGTATAGGCACTGTTAACCCAAGGATAGCCATAGACAGGAATAATAATCCGAGGGTTGTATGGGAAGAGAGGGGGGGTTCAGCTGGATATGAGGTATATTATACCTATTTTGATGGTATAGAATGGGTGAATCCTGTACTGGTGGATACCAACATTTCTATTAAACCGGTATTAACAGTGGATAAGGATAACAGATCTCACATTGCCTGGGGGTATGCAAATGAAACTTATGATACTTCTGATGTTTTCTATACTGCATATACAGATACAACTATGGAATTTCCACCTGAAAATGTATCTAGTACGGATTCAGCCTCAGGAGCACCCTGTATCACAGTAGATAATGGGTTGGTGCACCTTGTATGGGTAGATTGTTCAGAAGGGGATTCTGTGTTTTCAAATTGGGAGATTTACTATTCTCAGAGGGAACTTTCCGGGATAAAGGAAAAAGATGATAAAAAGGTATCTTTTTCTCTCCCTTCCATTACTGTTCGTAAACTCTTCTTTACCTTTTATCTCTCTGAACCTTCATCTGTATATGTTTCATTCTATGATTTAGCAGGGAGGAAGGTAAATGAGATATCATTAGGTTTTAAGGGAAAAGGCACCCATCAATGCGGTATATCTCTTGATTTACCTTCAGGGGTATGTTTCCTCATCCTGAAGGCAGGCACCCAGACTTACAGGGGGAAGATTATATTTATTAAACCCTAAAAAGGAGGGGGAAGATGATAGATTATGGAAGGGAGAAAGGGATACTGGATATTGGATGCTGGATACCAAATAAACCAAATTTACGTTTAACGGAAATGAGTGGTAGGCGGTTAGCCCTTTTTCTGTTTCTTCCCTTGCTTATCTTTGGCTGGACTACTCCAATAAATATATCAAATACGGATAGTCTGAGCAATTATCCTGCAATGACGATGGATAAGAGGGGATGGTTACATTGTGTATGGGAGGATAAAACCCCTGGGAATTATGAGATATTCTACACATTCTACAATGGAACCACCTGGGCAGTGCCTCAGAATATATCTCAGGATTCAAATACCTCGTGGACTCCTGATGTTGCAGTTGATACCTTAAATAGGGTTCATATTGTATGGGGGAACTATGAGACAGGAAGGATTATGTGGACAATGTTTGAAGGGGATACCTGGACAACACCTATTTCTATTTCTCTACCTGGATATGCCTGTCAGGGACCTGAGCTTGCAGTAAATCCTCTGAATAATGAGGTGCATTGTGTGTGGCATAGTCTTACAGGTGCAGAGGACTCAGAGATATGGCATTCATTCTTTAATGGAGATACCTGGTCAACCCCTGAGAATGTAAGCAATGATAATGTTGGTTCTGCCTGGGCAGATATAGCAATAGACTCATTGGGAAGGATAGATGTTGTTTGGATGGATTATGGAACCTTTGATATTTTTTATTCCCGTTTTGACAGTGTTTCATGGTCTTCACCTGTAAATATCTCCAATCTATCAGGTCAATCCTGTGACCCAAGGATAGGAATAGACAGGGATAATAATCCAAGGGTAGTATGGGAGGAAAGGGATTCTGCTGGATATGAGGTATATTATACCTATTTTGATGGAACAGGATGGATGAATCCAATATGGGTAGATTCTATTGATGCCCATGAACCAGATATTGCCGTGGGAGTAGATAATAAGGCGTATATAGTATATCTGTATGATTATGAGATTTACTATGTGGTTTATAAAGATACGGTCCAGGAGACTTTACCAATAGATATTTCCAATACAGGAGATGCAATCCTTCCATCTATTTGTATAGATTCTCTATATGCTCATGTTATCTGGAGCGATGGTTCAATGGATTCCAGTACCCCTGAGAAACGGGCTGAGATTTTCTATGTTACAGGCACATTAAGTGGTATAAATGAGAGGATAGGAGTGGGAAAAAACAAGAAAATTTCTTATTCATCTTTTGTGGTATCTACTCTCTATCTCTCATTCTCTCCCCAAGAATCCTCCAACGCCTTTATCAGAATATATGATATTGCAGGGAGGAAGGTAAAGGAGGTATCTCTGGGGAGAATAAGCAGAGGTTCCCACCAGTATAGGATTTCCTTAAATACAGCATCTGGGGTATATTTCTTTGAGATACGAGCAGGAAGTCAGAAATGGTGGGGACGATTTATCCTTATTAACCCTTAACAAGGAGGTGTAAGATGAGACGCAGTCTCATACCTCTAATTGTTTTAGTTTCATTTGCGTTGGTCCCCCAGCCAAATCATCAGGCAGTGCTGATTACAGGTGATACTCCTGAAGGTGCCAGAGCAAAGGTTGAAAAAGCACTTGATGTTATGAAAACGCATAAAGATGTATTAAGAGAAGAGCCAGTAGAGGATACCCTTTTGAACTCAGGGCTATGGGGACTTGAACAGGCAGTAAAATCAGGTAAAGCAGTAAATATAGACGAATTCTGGAATGACACTTATCTTATGTGGGAACTCTTATACAATAAAGGCTGGCCAGATGACCATATTCAGGTGCTATATGGAGATGGAAAGGATTATCAAACAGAAAATTCGCATTATCAGGCATCAAGATATAGACTTCCACAAATCACAGACCGTTCTGCTTATTATGCGGATGTAGTGGATGTATTTTCTGACCTTGCGAATGGAGACCATTCCGGAGGCATAGACCCAATGGGACC
>CAZQRW010000062.1:0-9491 GCA_964596115.1 uncultured bacterium | reverse complement strand
GTTTAATCTCTTTATATGTCAAGCCTCCATAGTCTTTCAAAAGAGCCAGAAGTTCACCACGCAATTTTTTCCCCGCAAGATGAGATGTATCTATGTTCTCAGAGTTGCCTGTGGACGATACTTGCATTTTTGTACTTAGAGTTAGATATTATTAAAATAGAAATAAAAATTAATTTGACTTTTTGATTTTTCTGTGGTAAAATAATTATATAATGATGGTAAGGAAAATCTATCATTTATAAAAAGACAGGGGAAGACACATCCAGAGGAGGTCTGCCTGTGCGTTGTAGACAGATATATCTGAACAGTCCGCGTATCTTCCAAAGTTAGCAGTATATCTGAACAATTTGGATATGAACAAGTTAGACGAAATTTTACTTAACAACCTAAAAACCAAGAAAGGAGGTGATAATCACAAAAGAGATAGGATTAACTGAGCTTGCTGTTTCTAATGAGGGGAAAACAGAAAGAAAGTTAATCTTTCGTACAACAATATCTTACCCTCAAAAAAGGAAGAAAAAATGGCAAAAAGAATCAACAAAAAGGGAAGCAAGGTGTGGGCTTATCGATTTGCTATGGCAATCTTTGTGGTAGTGGTGGGGTTAATAGGTAACACCAATGGTTTACTTGCCCAGGAGTTGAGTGAAGATGTGAAAATGTCGGCTATGATGCAGTATACCCTGGAATACCGCTTTGGCAAAGACCTTAAGGTCGGAGACTTTGTTAAGTATCAGCTTGGGGAAGGTGAGATTGAGTTGAAGGTTACCAAACAAGAAAAAGGTGGCGTGTGGATTGTTGAGAACGGTGCAGGTATGAAAATTCATCTTCTCGTTGATTTAAAGAGGATGAAAGTACTGAAAGGTTTCGGATTTGATGAAAAAGGTGAGAAACGGGTGATGACTCCACTGGATGATAAAGAACTTGCAAGGGTAATTGAAATGATGAAAAAAGGAATGGAACAAGAAGGGGCTTATTCTCAGTTTGTTTCCTGGAAGAAGGGTAAGGAAACAGAAAAAGTGAATGTTCCAGCGGGTTCTTTTACATGTGTTTTCATAAAACCTGAATATTCTGAACAGCATGCCAAAAAAATGGAAAATTATGTAAAACTAATGAAAGAACAGGGTAAATCTGATTCGGAAATAGATGCGGAAATATCTAAAAATGAACCACGGCTTTACTTTAGTAAGGACGTGCCCAAGTTACTCCCTGCGCAAATTGCTATTGGTTGGGTGCCGTGGATCGACGCCTTCAAGGAAGTAAAGGGTGGCATAGTTAAAGTCCCACATATGCAATTAGAGCTTAAGGCCTATAGTGGGCAGAAGAAGTAGAGCAAAGTGTTGCCACGCAGAACAATCGCCTAACACCGGCATTGCGGGGAAAGTGGAATACCACTTTCCCCCATTCCCCCTCCCCGACGGAATATGGCGGAGAGGGCGGGATTCGAACCCGCGAGCCCGTTTTGCGGGCTACACGATTTCCAGTCGTGCTCCTTAGACCAACTCGGACACCTCTCCATTTGAAGCTGGTGAGCGGATTTGAACCGCTGACCTGCGCATTACGAATGCGCTGCTCTACCACTGAGCCACACCAGCTTTTAATAGAATATATAACGATAAGATAAATGGTCAAGTATATTAATAATAATTGCATTCCAAAATTTTTTTTGACCAATTTTCAATCGTATTTTTAATAAATTCAATGAAAGTTTCTTATTACTTTTTATTCTTGACATAGAAAAACGTCTACATTTTATGTTTTTGCCATTCTTTGCCTCGCTTTTTTTCTATCCCTACTTCTACTTTGTCTTTATGTTGCCATTCTAAGGGGCATAGTGACTTGAGAATCTTGCAGTTAATGTCTTTTGCCGTTTGTAGTTGCTATTTCCTGTTTTCCTTTTACCTTGCTTCTCTTTTTTGTTCGCCTTTACTGTATTCTGGCATCTATGTCCTCCTTTGCGTCTTGACTACATTTTGACTATATTACCCGCCTTTATGTCTTTAGTAAAATTTAAAATTTAGAGACTGACACCAAGGGTTAATTATTGACATAAAATGATTTTGGAATATTATTTCATTATGGCGGCAAAAGAAAATACAAAAAAAGTCGTTAATGCACTAATAAAAACAATAAAAAATAAAAAATTATACGGAGAAAAATCCCAGGCTGTAGATAAATTCTTAGAGGAGAGTTACGAAATTTTAGTTGATTTCTTAAGAAAATTTGGACCATTATCCATCATAATTAGTGAAAATAACCTTATTATACAAGACGAAATTGTATATAGTGATGATAATAAGATAACAAGTTTACCATTATACCTCTATAGAAATGGTATTAGATCTATAACCTTTCTTGAAGATATTTCGAAAAATGAACTCTCTCGATTTCTTTCTATAATTAGTACTCACGATCTATCAGGGGAATCTAGCCTGCTTGATGATCTCTGGGAAGAGAATTTTGACAATATACTTTACTATATTATCGACAGGCCCTTGAAAGATTACTCCTGGGTACTTGAAGGAAATACTAATCTTACTGCTGATAATCTTTACATTCAACCTATAAATGTTGAGTATAATCTTGACGAAAATCTCAGTGAACTGATTCAAAAAATTAAAGGTCCTGTTACTACTTCTCCCCCTGCAGTTCTAAATGAATTAATGGAAGAAGAAAGGGAAAATTCACTGTTGCACACACTTTTCTCACTAATGTCACTTGAGAAAAAAATGGATAGGGCAATAGAGATTGTAAGAGTACTAAAATCTTATACAGATAACGCAATAAAGGAAGGGAATATAAACGTTATTTATAAAATTTCAAATAGATTAATGGAAGAAAATAATGATGAGTTTAAGGAATACAAGGAGTACTTCAATGAGATAATAGAATCAACTCTTTCAGATGAAGCACTTTCTCTTTACACTACTTGTATTCTGGAGAACACTTCAAAGGAGAGAACACATAAATGTCTAAATCTCCTTCTAAAAGGAGAGAGAAGAGCCACCCCATTTGCAGAAAAAATTCTTGCTTTTTCTGATGATCCAGAGGTATTACATGGTGTTAAAGAGATGCTTCAATCTATAGGTAAGCATCATCCTGAAATTGTTATTCATCTTCTAAATCCTGCTAAAATAAAAAATTTCAAGATTGCACTCGAGATAATAGAATATTTAAAGGATCCCTCCTTTCTTCCCCATCTGGAAAAATATGTTGAAGAGCCTAAACTTACGAAATTAGTCCTTAAGCCTCTATTTTCTATTCTCCCAAGGGAAAAACTATTCAATTATATTGATAGCCCTAACGATTATTTAAGACTTCAGGCCTATAGATATATAAAGAATCTTGAAAATGAAGATGAAATGAATTATTTTCTGAATAAAGTCCGTAGTAAGGATTTTTATTCCCTTTATCCAGAGGAACAGGAAAATATCCTTCGGATACTTTCAACGATGCACTCCTATGAAGTAATAGATACCTTCAATTCAATACTAAAAAAATTCACTTTTAATAAATATATTATTGCAATTAAAAGAAAATTGATTTACTATCTTGCAAAAATTAACACGGAGGATGCATGGAAGACTATAAATAAATACAAAAAATCGAGGAAATTGAAAAACACAGTTAGGGAGGTATTAAGAAAATATGGTAAAAAATGAAAATCTTATAATATACTTGAGTTCATCTTTAAGAACTGCATTATTTTTTGAAAAAGAAAGTAAAACCTTTAAAACCCATACCCATAGGCTCTATAATATTATCCAACAACTTCTTCACGAGGAAAATGATGATATAACAATTGACATAAATAACAACTATCTCTTTATTAATAATGAAAGGGTAGAAATTTCACTTGAAATTATGGGTGTGTATAGAATTCTGGTAAATGACCTTTCCTTAAGGGGCATTGGCAAAATAATATTTAGACAAGGATTATTGGAGGAAGAATTAAAAAACTTTGCATTCATCGTTGGGAGATCGAAGCCCCTCTATACAAACACTTTTGATGGTATATTTGAAAAAATCAGAGAGGAAGGGATTTCCAATATTACTATTGGTGAACTTGAAGAATTCGAAAGTGTTAAAGAAGCAAAGGAGACATCTTTAAGAAAAGAAGCCATAAAGAATTTTTTGAACGGAATATTTTATTTAAAAGAATCCGCTTACAATACAATACTTGGCACATCGGTGAAACTTGGGCAGGCAAAAAAAATAATAAGAGGATTTATTGATCTAATAACAGAAGATGAAGATTTCATAATTGGACTTACTACTATTAAAAATATAGGTTCATATACGCTAAACCATTCGGTAAATGTAAGCATCCTCTCAATAGCTATGGGTTTAAAATTAAATTTACAAAGAAAAGATGTAATAGAATTAGGAATAGCAGGTCTTTTCCATGATATTGGCAAAATCGAAATACCCGAAACAATTATTGATAAACCAGGACCACTTACCCCTACTGAATATAGTGAAATAAAAAAACACCCACATCTCGGCGTAGAGAAATTAATTCTAATAAAACATATGCAGAATATACCTGCCTTTGCTATTCGAGGCATACTTGAACACCATATTGATTATGACGGTTCTGGTTATCCACCATTGAATATTGAAACACCCAGCCTTTTTGCAAGGATAATTAGAGTAGTAGATACCTATGATGCTATGACAACTCCACGGGTTTATCAGGACGCTCGCTCTCCATTCGAAGCGATTCAATTTATATCTCAAAATAAAGAGAAGAAATTCGATCCTAAAATCGTTGACAGATTTATTGAGCTTGTTGGCATATTTCCACCTGGAACAATAGTAGAAATAGATACAGGTGAAGTTGGTATTGTATATAACAGGAATACTGTGATTCTTATAGGTAAACAGAGTAAAAAAATTAACGTTGAAAAATTAGGCCGAAAGATCCAAAGAGTTTTAACCCCTGAAGAGGCTGGCTTAGATCCATCTTCTGTCTTCATAGCGCTTGGTCTAAAATCTTAATACTAATCTTCACCTCAAAAAGAGCGTACAATAGAAATAATATTTAATAACAAGCACACCAATCAATCTTTGAATATTTTTTTTCTTATTGTTTTTTGTTTTTGGCTAATTCCAATATTTACATTTCGCTGAGGCCTTATAGGTTTCAAAAGTACATATGGAATAAGGTCATAGGGAAAAATGGAAAATCCAGGGGGAAGATTTTTCAATTGAATCATATAAATGCCTGGAGGAACATTGTCAATAATATAATTACCCTTTCTATCAGTAACAGTAAATAAATCTGTTCCTTTCAATTTTACAATAATATTTGGTACACCATTTTCTCCTCTATCAAATGAACTATTTCTATTCTTATCAAAAAATATTTTTCCAGATATGGAAGAAAGACCAACAATTGGTATATTAACATGTACTCTTTTCGTCCCCCCTGTAACGATACTGATGCTTTTCTTTGTTAATCCTACATAAGCGGGAAGCCTCCCGATACCTACACTTATATTATGTTTTCCACCAGGGATAAAAAGAAAACGGTATTTCCCACTCTTATTTGTAATGTAATTTTTCTTCCCATCCAGTACTACCTTAATGTCCTTTACAGGTTCATCTTCCTTATCAAACCTTCCGTTTGAATTTTTATCAATGAATACAACTCCAGAAATGGAAGACAAACCAATATTTTTTATCTCACCATAGTTGGCAATACTCGCTTCAAAATTTTTAGAATAATCAAAGGTGTTAATGCCATAATTGACTGATATAGATGTTGTATTATATGGATTAAAAAATATTCTTACCCCCATAACAGGATTACCTCCGTTATATATTAGATTTGCATTCAGTTTTAGTTTTGGAGTTAAAGGTATATTAATACTACTCAAAACAAAATTTTGCTTTCCATTCCTTCTACCCGCATTCAAATAAATATAAAAATTTGGATTAAAGAAGTACATAAGGCCAGTCGAAATTTCTTCATTTATTTGATTTTTTTGGTAATAGCGGTAGTAAAAAGTAAAGGTAAAATTTCGGTAAGGGGCTCTTGCCCTTATCGTTCTCTCTATTTCTCTGTTATTAAAATCAAAGAATGACAATTGTGTAGAAAATGTTGTAGACAAACCATTTTTGAATCTATAGCTTGTTCCAAATGAAATTCTCTTTTTTCGGTCCCCGATGATAAAACCATTCATCCCTATTCCAGATTTAAGCCCCATACCAAAAGGAAATCGATAAGCCATCAATGTGCTTAAATCCAATCTTCCCATCTCTATGTAATTATTCCTTTCATCTACGAAACCAGTACTTTTAGTTCTCAAATAGAATTGAGAAAAAAAGGATTTTCTCTTATATGTAATATGCTCAAAAATTTCGAAACCGGGTGTACCATAAGTCCCCACCCCGAAAGAGTTATAGGACTTTAAATTCCCCCGTAGAAATGGAAAATAACCCCTGAGAATAAAATTGTAATGAGAAGGAGAATATGGAGATTTATCCTTTCTGACAACAGAATAAAAACCTTTATTATTACAATCTACTCCTAATTTGATAAAAAAATCATTAGAGTTATATGTAGGTAATACCCTAAAAATTTTGTCCCTGTATTTTCCAAAAAGGGTTGAAATGGTATACTTTGATATATTTTTACTAAGAAAAATTCCTCTCAATTCCTCTATATCGCCAAGAATTACCCTATCGAATAAATTCGTAGAATCTTTCATAAAATATATTTTCCTAATCCCTGTCACCTTATTGATGTAAATTGGGTTTAACAAAAAATGCCAGTCTTTCTCCTGTAGATTAAGGGTGTAAATATGGTTATAAAAATGATATTCAGAGTATCCTAAATATCTGAATGTATATAGGGAATTTACATATACACCAAAGAGTAAAAGAATCATTTTTCAATATTGACTTCTCTCTCCCCTCTTAATATCTCGTTACCACCATAGTCAATATCAGTTGTAAATGTGTACAGGCCCCTTTTTAATTTATTTTTTAGATAAAAGGTAAATATCCGTTCAAAATTTGGAAGTACAACATTGTTAATTATGCTATCTTTATAGACTTCTTTTTTATCCTTCTTTATGAGAAGTTTTACAGAAGGTCTAAGCCAGATATTACCTTCATTTTTAAAACATACTTTTACCTCCTGATTAGTAACAATTAGAGATGTTAATTCTCCGTTTTTTATTATTCCATTTCCTGAGGAAACATATACGGTCAACCCAATCCTTCCACTTACCCTTATGGTGGGTGTCCACTCTGATGGAATAGGTACTGCTTCAAAGAATACAACACCCCAATATCCCCCTTGTATTTTAGGCACATTAAGGGTAACCCTGACCTCTTTATTACCCCCTGGAGGGATCGTAAATTCACGAGGATTAATAGTAATCCAGGGGGAACATGAAAAACTAACTCGACCTGGCTCAAGGTAATATATCTTCCCATCCTCGTTAAGAAGCCAGTCTCCTGTATATGCCTTTATTCTCAACGGCTTCTCCTGATTAATATTCCTCACAATAACATTTTCTGTAGCGGTACCTCCAAAGGTAACTATATTTAACTTTGGTGGAGTTACAAGAAAATTTATAATAGAACAAAAAAGGAATAACATAATATTATATTCTTAGGGGGAAGGTATCACCTTCCCCCTTCATATTCCTGATTATAAAGTTTCCATTGTATATGTTACGGTACAGGAGACAGTACCCTCTTCTTCATCACCAGTAATGTTTACCCTCCAGTCCTGGTTCGCATTTTGAAAACCAGAAGTTCTCCCAGTACCTGATCTAATAGGGTTTGCCGTTGTTGTCAGGGCAGTCCAGGATCCAGCACCTGCATCACTGTATTCAATATCAGATAAAGGCAACCAGGTTTCAGGATCAGCATCACCGGCAACAGTAAGCTGCCAGCTTGTTGCTGCTGCAGCGTTCGTCCAATATCTTACCGTCAAATAAGGGGAGGAATTAGGATTTGTTGGATAATAATACTGGGGAAAATTGTGTCCCTGGTTGGGATCTGGTGGATATTCTGGATTAGCAGCATTTGACTGAATATTTGAGAAATCCCACGTGACATCATTCGCTACATAGATTGCGACCCAGGTCGGGAACTGAAATTGTAAAATAGCTGTTTGACTCTTTGGAGAAGTCCCAAAACTGAATCCAGTTCCGAAAACAAGAACAGGCAACAGCACAACTACCGGTAAAAGTTTACGCATAGAACACCTCCTTTTTTAATTTATATTACTCACAGTAAATACTAATCTTGCTCTATAATTACCAGCTGGGTCCTCCCAGGACAATTGTAACCTCATATCCATTATTATCCTTTCCCCTGTATCCTGAGTGGGACCACTCTTCTCAATAACCTCTCCATCCCTTTCCATTTGTTTATACAAACCACCATTAACCCTGTAATAGAGTCTTTCTATGGGAATTTCTTCTCCTTCATCCGATACAAAATCACCTTCAGGCTTACAGCTTAACATCCAATCCGTATTTGAAAAAACTGTCATTACTATAGCAGAGGGGACTTCTGCTTTCTTCGTTACAGGATCTACTATACCAAACTGAACCACAGAATTGTCCATCCTTAAAATTAGCGATTCTTCATTTCTGAAACCTACATCTACATTGCCTGTAGAAAAAAGAACTAAAAGTATTAATAACATATATAAAATATAACATAAATTTAAATTTTGTCAATACTTTTTTATAATTGAAATAATATTTTTACATTTTATAAATATTTTTACATTTTTATTTTCATATTTAATATTTAAATTAATTATTAAAGTCTCTGCTCTTCTCGGATGCCTCTCTCTTTGTTTGTACAGAGGTTTTTTTCCTTTTACCTGAGTGTAGAAAATTATACTGATCTATGGTTTTATTCAGATTCTTTAAAAACATAACAAAGTCTTACGCCCTATTGTTTTTCATTTGTTCCTGCTTTATTTACTAAGTTTAATAGGTATAAAAGAAATATTCCAATCCTGAAAGGCGGCACCCGGATTCGAACCGGGGAATAACGGTTTTGCAGACCGTCGCCTTGGACCTCTTGGCTATGCCGCCTATAGAAAAAAAAGCGGGAAACGGGATTTGAACCCGCGACATCCACCTTGGCAAGGTGGCGCTCTACCTCTGAGCTATTCCCGCCTGTCAATATTATAATAAACAATAAAGAAGTGTCAAGTCAAGCGATCGATTTGCCTCATTAAAAATCAACACGAAAATAGTAAAATATATCCCCAGAAAAGGAGGTATAAAAAAACGAAGAAGGAAAGACGAAGAATGAAGGAGGGAGAAGGAAGGATGGAAGAACACCCTCCCTTAATCCCTCCCATCAAGGGAGGGAAACTTTCCCTCCATCTCTCCCCCTTGATGGGGGAGATTAAGTGGGGGTAAAGGAAAGACAAGCAAGGAAGGAGGAAGGAGGAAGAATGAAGAAAAAAACTTTTCCACTTCTCCACTTTAGGGGTAAAAATAACCTCC
>CAZQRW010000061.1:0-9585 GCA_964596115.1 uncultured bacterium | reverse complement strand
GCAATAAGTATTCTCATTTATACTTGACAATATACGATTTTTCTTCTAAAGTATTCTCGTTATGAGAGGTAGAAGGGCTGTATGTAGCAATATATACCGTTATATAATTGCTGGCAATCTGTATAAAATGTGTAAGAAGGGGAAATAAATAGTGTCGGTAAATAACTTATTATCTCCTCAGGGAGGCGTATGTGGAAGGGATGAAAAGAGCGATTGTATTGCGGAGATATATGCCTTTGATCATCTTGAGATCAAAATTCATTCAAAGGTTGAAAAATTCTTTAAAGAGCAGATCGAAAATACGATTAAAACCGTGCTTAAAGAAAATGGCATTAAGACTGCAAAAGTTATATTGAAAGATAACGGGGCGCTTGATTGGGTTATAAGGGCAAGGCTTGAGTGCGCCATCAGGAGAGCAACTTGAAAGATCGTTTGAGAAGAACAAGGCTCTATATACCAGGTAATAATCCTTCTATTATGCATAATATTGCAATCTTTGAGGCAGACACAGTTATACTTGATCTTGAAGATGCCGTTGCACCTCCTGATAAAGATGCGGCGAGAATACTTGTAAAGTATGCGTTGAAGAATGTAGATTTTGGGAAGACCGAGAAGGGTGTCAGAATAAATCCACTGAATACACCCTATGGAAAGGATGACCTTGAGATGGCAATAGAGAACGAATGCGAAATCATCTTTCTACCAAAGGTGGAAAATGCCTCTGACATCACTAACATTGAAGGCTATTTAGGCAAAAGGGAAGTCTGGCTGGCGCCCATAATTGAAAGTGCAAGGGGAATTTTGAATGCACCTGAAATTGCCACCGCATCTGAGAGAGTAGCTTTACTATGCTTTGGTGCGGAGGATTTTACAAAGGATATAGGGGCAGAGAGGACGAGAGAGGGGAAAGAGCTATTTCTTGCGAGGCAGATGATCGTACTTGCAGCAAAATCTGCAGGGATTCAGGCAAGCGATACGGTATTTTCAGATATAAATGATTTGGATGGGCTTATTAATGAAACAAAACTTGCAAAGTCCCTTGGGTTTGATGGTAAAGGTGTTATCCATCCTTCACAAATAAAGCCAATACACGAAGTTTTTGCACCAACAGAAGAAGAAATAGATTATGCAAAAAAGGTATTAGATGCCTTTAAAGAGGCAGAAGAAAAAGGTTCGGGAGTCGTTGCACTTGGTAGAAAAATGATTGATAAACCTGTTGTGGAAAGGGCAAAGAGAATAATAAAATTAGCAGAGACGATGGGGTTACTAAAAAAAGAGAATTAAAAAGTGGGAATAATTAATAAACTTGGCAGAGAAATTCCTGAAGAGGCAAATGGGAAGAAATTAATACCTTTTAAAGGTGCATTTAGCCGCAAACCTCAGGAAAAAACCGTGGGGAGGAAAATACCAATTCCCAAGAAACCCCATGAGAAAAAATTATTGAAGTCTATTAGAGAAGCGATAGAAAAATGTGGGGTAAAGAATGGCGCACATATTTCTTTTCACCATCATCTTAGGGATGGGGATTATGTAGTAAATATGGTTATGGAGGAGATAAAAAGAATGGGGATAAAGGATGTTGTATTATTCCCTTCTGCACTCTTTCCGGTCCATAAACCACTCGTTGAGATGATTGAGAAAGGGATCATAAGAAGAATAGAAGGAAGTATGAATGGGCCTGTTGGTGATGCCTGCTCTCATGGAAAATTTCATGATATTTGTATCCTCCGTTCCCATGGAGGGAGGGTGAGGGCTATTAAGGCAGGTGATATACATATTGATTGTGCTTTTATTGCTGCCTCTGCTGCTGATGAGTTTGGGAATGCAACAGGTGTATTTGGGAAATCGAGATTTGGTCCACTTGGATTTTCTCTCGTTGATTCACAGTATGCAGATAAGGTGGTAATAATAACTGATAACCTTGTGCCTTATCCCTGTCATCCATTTACCATTGAGTCAACCAACGTAGATTATGTAGTAAAGGTAGATTCCATAGGCGATCCGAACAAGATTGTTTCTGGCACTACCAGGATTACCAGATCTCCTACAAGGCTTAAAATAGCTGAATACGCAGTAAGATTTCTTGATGAAGCGGGGATTATAAGTGATGGCTTCTCATTTCAGACAGGTGCAGGTGGAATTTCTCTTGCAGCAACTAAATTTATAGGCGATATAATGAGGGAAAGAGGAATTAAAGCGAGTTTTGTTCTTGGTGGTGTGACAAAATTGATAGTGGATCTCCTTAACGAAGGGCTCATCAATGTTTTACTTGATGGACAACTATTTGATGAAGCTGCGTGCGATTCACTTTTGAACGACTCCAACCACATAGAAGTTTCTGTTGAACTCTCTTATGATATCCATTCAAAGGGCTGCATTGCAAATATGATAGATGTTGCATTTCTTGGAGCCACAGAGGTAGATTTTGATTTTAATGTCAATGTAAATACCCATTCTGATGGTCTTTTGCTTCATGGCATAGGAGGTCATCAGGATGCTGCAGCAGGTGCAGGTATCACAATGATTACAGTTCCTTCTTTCAGGAATAGGCTTCCTATTCTAAAGGAGAAGGTTACGACTGTAACAACCCCCGGGGAAACAATAGATGTTGTTGTTACAGAAATGGGAATTGCTATAAATCCCGGAAGAAAAGACCTCATAAAAAAAATGAAGAACTCTACACTACCAATAATGAGTATAAAGGATATATATAAAAAGATCATAGATATTACCGGGAAACCTGCAGAACCGGCATTTAAGGATAGAGTTATAGCACTTATTGAATACAGGGATGGAACCATAATAGATGCTGTAAGAGAAGTGAGTGAATGAAGGTTCTTGTCATTAATCCAGGTAATACAACCACAAAAATTGCCCTTTATAACGATGATAAAGAGGAATGGAGAGAGATAGTTGAGTACGACATTGATACATTGAAGAGGTTTCCTCGATATATAGACCAGGTGACGATGAGATTTGAAAATGTTAAACAGATATTGACATTGCATAATGTTAATGAATTGGATGCAGTAGTAGGGAGAGGTGGGCTTTTTAAACCCCTTGAAGGTGGCGTTTACAGGATAAATAGTTTGATGATAAACGATATAAAAAATAATAATATGGTGGGGGAACATATTTCAAATATTGGTGCCATACTGGCAAAAGATACTGCAGAGATATTTGATGTACCTGCATTTATTGTTGACCCGGTATCAGTTGATGAATTTGATGATATTGCCAGAATATCTGGCATTCCTGAAATCAAAAGGGTTGCCCTACAGCATACACTGAATATAAAAAGAACAGCAAGACTGGGTGCAAAAAAACTAAATCTTGACATACAGAATACAAATTTTGTTGTTGCCCATCTTGGTAGTGGAATATCTGTATGTCCTGTAAGACGAGGTCGTATTGTTGATGCAAACAATGCTATTCAGGAAGGTCCTTTCTCTCCAGAAAGAGCAGGAGGACTTCCTGTCAATAGTCTCGTAGATCTCTGTTTTTCTGGTAAATATGAAAGGCAATGGATTAAGAAACGGCTTGTTGGGCAGGGAGGACTTGTTGCCTATCTTGGCACAAATGACTTTAGAAAAGTGGAAAAAAGGATAAACATTGGAGATGAAACTGCGAAACTTATCTTTGATGCGATGGTTTATCAAATAGGGAAAGAGATAGGGGCTATGGCAACAGTGCTGAAAGGAAATATTGATGCAATACTCTTGACAGGAGGTCTTACTTACTCAAAGAAACTTATCGATAATTTAACAAGTAGAATATCATTTATTGCACCCGTTCTTGTATTTCCTGGTGAAAATGAAATGGAGGCACTTGCAGAGGGAGTATTGAGGGTCCTAAATGGTGAAGAGAAAGAGAAAGAGTACGTATAAAATATTAACTATAAATCCTGGTTCTACCTCGACAAAGGTTGCTTTCTTTAGGAATGAAGAAAAATCGATTGAAAAAATTTATTCCCATTCTTCTGAAGAACTCAGTGAGTTCAGAAAAATTATTGAACAAAAGAATTTTAGGTGGAAATTTGTAGAGGCTTTTCTTCAAAAAATAGATGAGCCCCTGGATGCAGTTGTAGGAAGAGGGGGTGTATTAAAACCTCTTGAGGGAGGAATCTGGAGGATAAATAGTAAAATGATAGAAGATATCATCCAGGGGAATGTTCAGGCAGATCATGCCTCAAATCTTGGGCCCGTCCTTGCAAATATGGTATCCGAAAGGTTAAATATTCCTGCATTCATTGTAGATCCTGTATCAACTGACGAATTGGACGATATCGCGAGGGTTACAGGTTTTCCAGAAATTGAAAGAAGAAGCAAAACCCATGCCCTTAATGTGAAGGCCCAGGCAAGAAGATACGCCAGGGAAATTGGGAAGCAATTGATGGAATTAAGTCTCATAGTTGTTCATATTGGAGGTGGACTTACAGTTAATCTGATAAAAGAAGGAAAAATAAAGGACATACTTGATGCAAGGGTAGACGGGCCATTGTCACCAGAGTCTGCAGGTTCAGTGGATATTCCTCAGTTATTGGATATTGCATTTAGTGGAAAATATAATAAGGAAGAATTGAGTAGTTTTTGGTTTGGTAAGGGTGGGCTTGTTGCATTTCTCGGTACTAACTCTGTAAAAAATATTATAGAACGGATAAGTATGGGTGATGAAAGGGCAGAATTTTATACAAAGGCTATGATCTATACAATATCAAAATCTATTGGTGCACTTGCAGCTGCAGCGAAGGGGAAAATAAACGCTATTATTTTAACAGGGGGTGTTTCTTTTTCTAAGTTTATCACTAATGGAATAAGAGAGTACGTAGAATGTATCGCACCTGTAGTGGTTTACCCCGGGTCAGTCGAAATGGAAGCAATGGCAGAATCAGCAATAATGGCCCTCAGAGGAGATGTCGAAGTAAAAGAGTATAGATAGAGGATATTTTAAATCCTTCAGTCTTTTCAATGTTGCAATATTATAGTTTTACTATAGTTTAGTTTTCCAGAAATGATCTATACGCCTTAAATCCCTCATAAACATCTACTTTACTTGAGATTTCGAAGGGTGAGTGCATAGCAAGAATAGGAACCCCACAATCGACAGTATTAATTCCATGCTGTGCCATATAGAGGGCAACAGTGCCTCCTCCGCCCTCATCGACTTTCCCCAACTCTCCAACCTGCCAGTGGACATTATTCTCGTCGAATATAGTTTTTACTTCGTGCATTAATTCAGCATGGGCATCATTTGAACCACCCTTTCCTCTGTGCCCTGTGTATTTTGTAAGCACAATACCATAACCGAGCCTTGCACCGTTAGACTCATCCATTACCTCCGGGAATAAGGGATTAATAGCAGCATTTACGTCTGCTGATAGTGATGAAGAGTTTGACAGGGTTTTTCTCACATTTTTATATGAGGGTTCAATATTAAGTTTTTCAAGAATGTCTATTATCACATCGATAACTATTCTGGAGGTTGCACCTGTGTTTCCGTAGCTTCCTATTTCCTCCTTATCGTATAGGATAATAAGAGGAGTCCTTTTACCCGTACCCATATTCATTATAGCCCTCATAGATGTGTATGCACACACTCTATCGTCCTGTCCATAACTACCTATTAGAGAGCCGTCAATTCCTACTTCTCCAGCTCCCCAGGCAGGGACTATTTCAAATTCTGCACTTACGAAATCTTCCTCCACAATGCCATAGTTTTTCTTCAGGATATCCAATATATTTTTCTTTACTTTTTTTTCTTTTGTTTTTCCAGGGATTGAACCAATTATTGGTGTAAGGTTTTCTCCCTGGATCAATTCAGATGCCTTTTTGTCCATCTGCTTATTTGCAAGATGTGGAAGAAGGTCAGGAATGGTAAGAACAGGGCCGTTTGTCTCTTCTCCAATCACAATGTCTACTTTTCTTCCATCTTTTTTTATAACAACACCATGTATTGCAAGTGGGATGGACAACCATTGATACTTCTTAATACCACCATAATAATGGGTTTTGAAGAGAACGAAGCCTTTATTTTCGAATACTGGATTGGGTTTAAGGTCAATTCTGGGGGCATCAATATGAGAAACGACTATTCTAATTCCTTCTT
The DNA here is from genome assembly GCA_964596115.1 of uncultured bacterium. Lineage (GTDB taxonomy): Bacteria > Hydrothermota > UBA3072 > UBA3072 > B12-G15 > CAZQRW01. The sequence continues at coordinate 3,480 of CAZQRW010000061.1, read as the reverse complement.
CAACAGGATTACCCTGTGGCCTAAATATGGCAATTGCTTTTTCCCTGAAAACCCGATAATTTAAGCCCCACTTTTCTGCAAGTTTTGTCGCTTCTTTTACAACCTCTCTCTCTGTTTTATTTTTTGTAACAAATTCCATATACTCAGAAGCAAATTTTTCAACTTCTCCTCTTTCTTTTTCTGATAAGGCTTCCCAGACACTTTTATCGTACATTTTTCCCCCTTTCCAACAATGTTTCGATTAATAAAAAAACAAGAAAAACGAATAAAAAGAAAGATGTCCCATCATACCTTTTTACACTACCAAACACAGAATTAAATTCGCTCTTCTTGAGAACCTCAAGATTATACTCACCATCGCAGGGATTTACAGCTATATAATACATTTTCCCTTCCGATTCTATAGTGTAAATTCCACGCTTTTGAAGAATATAGAGTGAATCATTAGAAAAGTCAAGTTTAAATTTCATACCTTCTGGGTCTGTAACGATACCATTTTTGGCCACAATGGTATCATTAAGGTTTTTATTTTGTGAACCAAAGGGAGACAGAATCTCCGAAACAAGATAGAAAAAAAACGGAATATAACTTGTGTGATATATAAGTTCGTTGTTTTCCAAAGAGAATGGAAGAAATATATAATTTTGATATTTTACTGCGGCAGGTTCAAAATCACTAAATCGGAGAAGGACATCACCACCTGCAATCCTATATTTATATTTTATTGGTATCTCTTTTATAAATGGGAGTATACCTGAAAAATTACCTTTTCCATTGGTAATTTTTGCATATACAGGAGATATTTTTTTTGCCTCAAGACCTGGTGGTAAATCTGTATGATCTGTGATACTGATTATACCGCCTTTATAGAAATGCTTTATGAAAAAGTAAGAGATGGACTTTGAAAAATCCGTAATTATACAAAAATTTTTTCCTGAAGAAGGAACTACTTCTTCTTTCCACTCAGATATAAAATATTTTTTATTCATTGCCTTGCTCAATATTACAGGGAAGGAATCTGCATATATTGCAAAAGAAGCATTTGGCAGTGTTTGGAAACTAAAAAATCTTATATCGTCAAATGGTATAGAATCACCGGGCTGAATCAGAACATCACCGTAGTGCGCACCTTTATTGAAAGTTGCCGAAATCTCTATCTCTCCTCTTCCGGGGCTGATGAATTTGGTTAACTTCGCAACAGAAATACCATCGACCTTTATATCAATATTCTTTTTTTCTCCGATTCCTTTATGATAGATTAATACTGTAATGTTTGTCTTTTTCTTATCAAAGGAGGGGGAAACTAAAACCTTTCTCACACCTGTATTGGTAGATGGAAGATTTACAATTTGTGGGGTAATTAAAGGGAATTTTTTTTTCTGTTTAAGAATCTCATTAAAGCTTATCTTTTGAAAATCAGAAATAAGTTTTCCTTTCTTATATAGTCCAAGTGTTTTATTCATATCTGCTATGCCACATTTATTGAAGGTTGAAATATATTTTTTTTGATGGGTTCTTCCCTCCATTGATGCCGATGTATCAAGAATTGTTGGTAAGGAGGTGTTTACGGGGAACCTGAAGGATATTAGCTTTAAACCACCTGCAAATACGAGTAAAAGAATCAGAGAAATCCTTGTGAGTAGTAAAAGCAGTTCACGTATTCTAATCCATCTTTTCAATCTTGGATTTTCCTCAAGTAAGAACTGCAAAGAAGAAAAATCCATTTTCTCAAATCGTTTTAGTGAAAACAGGTGTATCAAAATGGGGATTACAATGAGGGGCAAAATGTATAAAAAGTTAATATATATCATGGTCGCTTCCTTTTTGACAAAAATTCAAGAAGGGCATCACCATAATCAGTATCTGTTCTTATAAGTGAATATTCTATAGCACCGTTGAGAAGTTTGTCCCTTACCTCTTTAAGGAATTTATTGAATGCCTGTTTGTACATCCTTTTTATGCCTACTGGATCGACTGGAATTGTTATTCCCGTTTCCATATCTCTCAAATGGGTTCCTCTTTTCAGGTTAAACTCGACCTCATTTCTGTCAAGGATTTGGAATACTATTACCTCATTTTTGCTTATCCTTAAGCCCTTAAGAGGTTTGATAAATGCATCTACATTTTGGAATAGATCCGATATAATTACAATAAGTCCTCTTTTTTTTACAATTGTAGCAAGTTTATATAGACTATTTGATAGGTTCGTTCTTCCATATGCCTTCACATTTTCAATATGTGAGATAATCCGTTTGAAATGCTCTGTTTTTGATAAGGGGGGAAGATAATCGACCATTCTTTCATTGAATAGTGTAAGGCTTACAGCGTCATTCTGCCTTAAAAATAGGTATGATAGAGATGCAACAAGCGTTTTTGCATAATCCAATTTGCTGAAGGGAGATCCGAAAGCCATTGAATTACTTATATCAAGAAGTAAATAAACCCTCATATTGGTATCTTCCTGAAATTTTTTTAGATAATATCTTTCTGTTCTTGCGTATACTTTCCAGTCAATAAGTTCTATTGGGTCACCAGGATTATAAGCAGTATGTTCGGAGAATTCAATTGAATAACCTTTAAATGGACTGAGGTGGAGACCGGATAAAAAACCTTCAACGACAAGCCTTGCTCTAAGATCAAAATTTTTTATACGATTGATTACAAAAGGGTCAAGTATCTTTTTATTCAACCATATATCAGATAAATATGCTTTTTCTTGCCCGGATCAAGATAATAAAGGGGTTTTCCATTCTTCATAAATCCTATAACACCGTAATGCACAACAACTGTATCCCCAATGGGTATAAAAATTCCAACGCCAATGCTGCCGGGCACCCCCTCCTGTTGTGCATTCGCGCCTGCCTCACTATCATCCTTATAATCGTTAGGGATATCATACTTAAATAATTTAATTTCATCCCCCACGATTTCTTGCCCTGTATAGGGATTTTTTATCCCACCTTCCTCTTCAACATAATGATAGAAGTCATCCACACTTTTTGGATATTTTCCTATATTGTCTGCAATATAGTGCTCAATGGCTGCCTTTACTGTATACGCATTTGTTTTTATCATAGCACTATACGTATTCTCTTTATATATTTTGTATTGGGGTGCACCAAGTATATATATCAACACTAAAAGAGCAATAAAAATAAATACATCAAGAATTTTCACCCAGACCTCTCGTCTCATATCGCCTCCTTTTTGTGAATTTATACATCAAACTATAGATGTTGTCAAGTGTTTTTTAGATTTTGTGATTACTATTTAGAGGTGTCCGAAGTTTTGCTATTATAGATGTCCCATTAGAGAGGGTATAGGAAATGCGGAAGTCATAAAAAGACCGTGAATCGTGAATCGTGAATCGTGAATCGTGGAAAAAAGGCTTTTCTCTATAGAAGATCAGTAGGGTAAGACAAGGTATAGAAAATGCGGAAGTCATAAAAAGACCGTGATTCGTGATTCGTGAATCGTGAG
>CAZQRW010000060.1:0-9696 GCA_964596115.1 uncultured bacterium | reverse complement strand
TCATTTCACCTTCACAACAAAGATTTTGCTGTTACCCATCCTGTCAACGACCCTTACTGAACAATTTCCTTTCTTATTGTATTTAAAATAAAAACTCTCCTTGGTTTCATCATAAACGCCGTCAGAGGGATATGCAACCTTCCATTCTCCTTCAGGAAACATATAGTAAATCGCCTGAATCAGACTGAGATTGTCCTTTACTGTTCCCTTGAAAACCCCATCTTTTGCCTTAAATGAAACGAGTTCTGGAGGTGTATTATCAATGATAAAATCAATAGAATCCCTTGAAGACTTCGGGAAAACAGCGGTTGGTTTATCATCAGTTATGAGTTTTACAATGTATCTTCCGTCAGGATAAGGGGACGTGTCAAAGAAATAACCTGGGGTATTGAGGTGTTCCCCAAGCATTTTGTATTTTTTCTCTCCCTCTTTTTTCATATATAAATCGTATTCACATACATCACCGTCCAGATCAGAAACATCCCAATATACACATCTCATCCTAACAATATGTACAATATATGCACCATCAGGAACAAAAAAACCCATCCTCGTGAGCCTTTTTTTCTCGTTTTGATCTATCGTCCTTCTATCAAAGGGGGCAGTGGAGCTATTACCATAGCCAACACCTGGCGGAAGGACTGATAATTTCTTAATTACAGGGGGATGATTATATTCCTGGTAGTGTACCAATATTTCTTTTACAAATGAATTTGAAGCATTTAGTACTGTTTTTATCTGGACAAATCTATCTGTGGTATTCAATGGATTCTCAATTTTCTTCCATTCAGTCCAGGAAGAATCTACTTTGCTTGATCTTCCGCTCCTATAATAAAGACCTATCTTTCCTTTACTATCTGTATATACCCTCCCCCACCTTACACCTTCACCACCATCTATTGTAGGAGTAATATAATATCCACCGATATTTTTTCTGTATTTTATGAGATAGAAACCTGCTGGGTCACCAGCTGATACCATTACTCCATTTCTGGTTCTCCTTATTCGAACAATCTTCTTCTCATCAAGGTCAGCTATTAGGCTAAACATATCCCAATGGAAAATTGCTATTTGTCCATCCTCCCCTTCTCCTCCCATAAATCCCCTCTTCGTTATATCTCCCGAAATTATGGGCGTACCATCGTATATTGTTTTCTCCTCCCCTCTAAAAACGGCTATCACTTTCCCTTTTGTTTGACCTGCATTCGAATATATACCTGAAACAAACAATGTGTCTCCCATAAAACCAAAACTTGTAACCTCGTCAAGTTTTGGATCGAAATATATCCTCTTTTTCCCATCTGGGAATCTTTCATATATCATCCCTGGTTGAGAAGTAGAGATATAGAATTTACCCCTGTGAAATTTTAATCCTGTAACATTTACACTCTGGGAAGAAAAGAAAATGCTCTGTTTTTGATCTTTTATTTTATAAATGCTGCCTTTCCCACCGACGAAATAATATATTACATTTTTAATAACAGTCATATTCATTACTCCACTCACTTTAAGATTCAAAGAACCAACTTCCTTTCCATTTTTAAAATAATAAATTGTACCGTAAGGGGCGCCAAGACAAACGATTTTATCTTTATATGGAGCAAAAATAAAATAGAGTGCATCTGTTTCCTTTATCAATCTACCCCTGTAATAAATGTTCCCGTCAGCGCCAGCATAATCGCCAAGCCAATCACTCCCTATCTTTCCTTTGATCCCTTTGAATTTCTTCTCTATAACCATTCCTGGAAATATTCCTTTTTTAGATACCTCTACACCTTTAAAACTCCCAGAGTATAGAGTATCCCCTGCTATTGACCAGACCATAGATATTAACAATATAATCATCTCTCCCCCCATCCATTTTGTTTAATTTTTATTTCTGATTTTTTTATTCCATATACTTCACCATCCAGATACTCTTTTATTCTTTGAAGAACATACTCTCCCTTACCAAATTTCTCATTATAAATCATCTCAACAGAAGGTGGAAATTGTGGAAAAAGAGTCTCACCCAATCTATTTCCTGTTGAGACAATTTCAACCCACAGCTGATTGTTATATGGACGTTTCTCCAGGTAAGAAAGGTATCTGGAAATATCCATCTTTATATTACTACTTAGAATTTCTCTAATTGATTTATCATACAAAGAAGATCCACTGCCGGCAATTATTTTGTAATTATCCTCAATAGAGGGCATATTAAGTTTTACAATAAGAGTTGTATCACCTGCCCTATATCTTGAAAAGACAAGATGTATATCAGCCTTTTCACCAGGTTTAAATTCACTTTTCAACAGCTTTATCTCCTTTAATTTATAACCCATTACTTTATTTGAGACATCCAGGTTGAGAGAAATGGTTCTAAGATTTAGTGTGTCATATGGATTGTTTATAAGTATATCTATAAGGCTTGAAATCTCCATTGAGAGTTTCCTGTGTAAATCCTCACCAGATGAAAATAGTTTCCAATCTATTTTCTTGTTTCCTGCCTTTGGTGAAGAGAGAGAAATGGATATTTTACCCTTTGCGGTACCTGCATAATCTCCTCCAATTGCCTCAATAAGATTTTCAAAAGTAAGTGCTCCTATAAAGTAAGAATATAAAAAATTAGCCTTTGCCAATTTGTATTTTCTATCTATTTTGCCAATTTGTATTTTAAACTCTGTCCATTCAGGCATCTGCCCAATCCTTGCCCTTATCCCCGAAAAGCCATCAAAATTCACGCTCCCTATTATTTCTGAAGGGACCAGAAACTTAAAAGAAGAGTATATAGAGGGAAGTAGGGCTGTAACATACGCTGATGAGAATGGAAGACTACACTTTCCAGAAAGAAAAGCAGGATGGCCAAATGCATAAACGGTTTTATTATTTATATAGGTTATAGTGCCAAGCACTGCAATATTTGCATCTCCATCAACCAGAACTATCCCACAGGGAGAACCCATTCCCAACTTTTTTACAACCTCTTTTGATTTACCAGATGGGATTACTTCCATATCATATCTTTTACTCAAAGAATCCAGAAAAGGAGAAGAACCCACACCTGATATAGAAAGAATATTCTTAAGGGGAACGAGTTTTTTAAGATCCACGCCCTGCACTGTAGATGCCTTGAGCATTTCTTCAATGGGTTGAATTCCACATATAGGTTCTTTTGAAAAACTCCAGGCGTAGGCAACGGCTCCAATAAGTCTACCATTTATAAAAACTGGTGAACCACTCATACCTGATAATACACCTGTTTCGTTTAATGGACCCCCTTCAAGTCTTGCAAGAATTATAGTGTGACCCACGCCAACACCCTTCAACACACCCAATATTTTAACATTGAAGGTATCAATTTCAGATCCCGTAAAGGAGGTAAGACCATATCCTTCCATTCCTCTCTCTATCCTTTCAGGATCTAGAAATTCTGTCCCCTGAATACTAAGTATTGATAATATCAGACATATGCCTAAGAATCTCTTCATTTAATCCCTTCCTTTTTGCAATTTTTATATTTGTCAGAAATAGCTCCTTTAATGAACTAAAAATATCTGGATACCCACTCTTTAATGCTTCTATATCCTTCCTGAATGTGATTAAATCTCCCCTCTCCACAGGCCCTGTCAGGGCATTTTGAACACCAAATTGTTCGATACTTTTTAGAGAGCTAATCGAAAGCTGTAAAAATGGTTCCAAAGGCAAATTCAATTTATCTATAGGACCCATAAGGAGATAATAAATACTCACTAAAATATTTGAGCTTATTACATTAATAGCATGGTAAAGGGGTTTTGCTTCATCTGAGATATATATAATTTTGCCACCCATTGTATTTATTAATTTACTTGCTTTTTCTTTTCCAATTTTATCACCGCTTACACCCCAAAACAAACCTGTGAGATCGGAGAACATCTCTGGTACCGAATAGATGGGGTGCATTGATACCCTTCCTAAACCATAATCAGGAAGCACAGAAAAACTTTGTAATCCGCTTGTGTGGCAAAAACAAGCCTTTCTATCTATTTTTTTTGAAACTTCCTCTATCTTATCATCAGGGAGAGTAACAAAGATGATATCAACATCTGGAATTTCATCAAGTTTTCTATAGTATTGCCTGTCAGGAACTCCATTAACTTTTTTATTTGAGAAATAACCCATAAATGTATGTTCTGTACCCTTTAGAGAAGAAAAAAGGGAAGAGCCAACTCTTCCCATACCTACGATAAAATATTTCATTTTAATAACTCTTCAATCCATTATCCGCCTGAAGGGAGAACATCAATAAACTTCCTACCTTTTCGCATAGAAAATTTAATAATACCATCAGAAAGGGCATAAAGTGTATCATCCTTTCCTCTCCCAACATTCAAACCAGGGTGATACCTGGTTCCTCTCTGCCTAACTATGACCATTCCTCCCTTAACAGACTGACCAGCAAATCTTTTGACCCCAAGGTATTTTGGATTGGAATCCCTACCGTTTCTTGAAGAACCAACACCTTTCTTATGTGCCATTTACTCCCCCTTTGATATTCCCTTTATTTCTATTTCTGTATACTTCTGTCTATGGCCTTTCTTTCTTCTATAATTTTTTCTTCTCTTATATTTATATACAATAATTGTGGGTTCGTGACCTTGAGCAACAATCTTCGCTTTTAATTTAATTCCATTAATATATGGCCTACCAATATCTAATTTATCGCCGTCCTTTAGAAGTAGCACCTTATCAATAAGAATATTCTCTCCAACAGAACCCTCTACTCTTGGTATTTTTAACTTTGTGCCTTTATCACCTATAAATTGGAATCCTGATTGTTCAAATACTACATACATTACTTTCCTCCTCCTATTGGTAACTGCGGTATTTTTTCTGGTTGACTTTTTTGCCCCTGTTGAGGTAACTCCTTACCAGTACCTGGCAATTTTTCTTCACTTTGTTTTTGTGCTCCTCCAGATGTTGGAAGACCTTGCTGTGGAGTCTGCATTGGAGCGGTTTGTTCTATAGGAACGGGAGGCCTTTCAAGTGTCTTCCTTCTGTGTGCAATAGTAAATGCTATAGTTGAAGAGGTAATCATAAATAACGTCCCTAAAATAGCTGTAACCTTAATAAGGAACGGTTGTGCACCCTTACCTCCAAACACAGATTGAGAACCTCCAAAAACACCACCAAGTCCCCCTCCACTCGATTGTTGCAAAAGTATTATAATGATCAGTAACACAGCAATTAAAACATGTAGTGAAATCAAAAAACCTATCATAACATCTTCTCCGCTATTTTTATAATGTTGATAAAATCCTCAGTTTTTAAAGATGCACCTCCAATGAGCGCACCATCAATATTATCCATCTTCAAAAGACTTTCAGCGTTGTTTGGTTTCACACTGCCTCCATACAAAATCCTGACATCATCTCCTTTATCACCAATTATATTCCTGATCACCCTATGCATTTCATCTGCCTGTTCAGGTGAAGCGACTCTTCCTGTACCAATTGCCCATATGGGTTCATACGCAAAGGTTAATTTCTCTACTTCTTCCATTCCTTCAACAATACTTCTCACCTGTTTCACAACTATATTCTTCGCTTCACCACTATCCCGCTGTTCAAGTGTTTCTCCAACACAAATAATAGGTTTTAACCCAACTTCCAGGGCTTTTTTTACCTTTTTTCTTACGTCCTCATCTTTTTCACAAAAATACTGCCTTCTCTCTGAATGCCCTAATATAATAAATTCTACACCAAAGTCAAGTAAAAACTGAGGAGAAATCTCCCCTGTATAGGCACCCTTATCTTCAAAATACATATTTTGAGCACCTAATTTTACCTTACTTCCATTCAGAATTTCTGACACTGAAGGTATTGCTGTAAATGGAGGGGCAATCATAATCTCTATGCCATCTTTTATAGAATACGTTCCCATCTTAATATCCCTTGCGAGAAGAGCACCATCCTTTCCTCCTCTATTCATCTTCCAGTTACCTGCAATCAGAAAACCTTTCATTGCTCCTCCATTAAAAATTTAAGGGCTGGAAGACTTTCTCCTGACAAAAACTCTAATGATGCCCCACCACCTGTGGAGATATGGCTCACATTTATGCCAAATTTCCTAACACAACTAACTGTATCACCCCCACCAACAACAGAGAAAGCCCCTTTCATTGTTTCTTCATCGATTTTTTTACCAATTTCCCTCGAACCTGTAGAAAACTTTTCAACCTCAAAAATCCCCATAGGACCATTCCAAAAAATTGTTTTTGCACCCTCTATAGCGGCATTAAAAATACTTATAGTGGTTTTGCCAATATCTACTCCCTTCCATCCCTCAGGGATATCCTCTCTCGGAACTTCTATAGTCTCTGTCTCTTCCGAAATTTCCTTTGCTGCCAAAAGATCTACTGGCAATAAAAAGTCTACCTCCTTCTGAGACGCAATGCTGAGAATTTCTTTCGCCTTTTCAACAAGTTCATCTTCGCATATTGAATCTCCAATTCCCAATCCTTGTGATTTAAAAAATGTGAAGACCATACCCCCACCAAGCATAATTCGATCTGCCCTATCTAAGAAATTCATTATTAATGGCACCTTTGTTGAAATCTTAGCACCACCGAGGACTAAGACAAAAGGCCTTGGAGGATGTTTCAGCAGTTTCCCAAGCACTTCTAACTCTTTGATCATTAGAAAACCTGCTGCCCTTTCCCTAATAAATTGAGCAACACCATATGTTGATGCCTGTGCCCTATGAGCCGTCCCAAATGCATCATTGATATATATTTCACCAAGTGAAGCAAGTTTTTTTGCAAATTCGTCATCATTCTTCTTCTCTTCTATATGAAACCTGACATTTTCAAGGAGTAAGATGTCACCATCCTTCATTGTAGAAACCATCTTTTCTGTCTTATCTCCAATACAATCTGGTACAAACTTAACTTCCTTTGCCAATATCCTACTCAATTCATCTGCAACAGGTCTGAGTGAAAGTTCAGGAACCACCTTTCCATTCGGTCTTCCGAGATGGGACATCAAAATTACTTTTGCACCATTTTCTATAAGATACTTTATTGTTGGAAGGGCTGCCTCTATCCTTGTTGTATCAGTAATTTCTCCCTCCTTAATGGGGACATTAAAATCGACCCTTACAAGCACTCTTTTGCCTTTCACATTGAGATTCTCAATGCCTTTTAATTTCATAGCCTCTCTCCTATAAATTCAGTGAGGTCAACCATTCTTGTAGAGTAGCCCCACTCATTATCATACCATCCAACAACCTTCACAAGATTCCCTTCAATTACCTTTGTCAATTGGGAATCGAATATTGAAGAAAAGGGATTACCAACGATATCATGGGAAACAAGTGGCTCCTCAGTATACTGGAGTATCCCTTTCAGATCTGTTTCAGATGCCCTCTTAAATGCCGCATTTACTTCTTCAACAGTAACTGACTTTTCAACTACCGCAGTAAAATCAGTAATTGAACCATCAGGGGTTGGGACCCTCAAAGAATAGGCATCAAGTTTCCCCTTTAGCTCGGGGAATATAATCTGTATAGCTTTTGCAGCTCCTGTAGTTGTAGGAATGATAGATACACCTGCAGCCCTTGCCCTTCTCAAATCCCTATGGGGTAAGTCGAGAATTCTCTGATCGTTCGTATATGAATGAACGGTTACCATTAACCCTCTTTTTATGATAAAATTTTTATGCAATACCTTTACCAGTGGAGCAAAGCTATTTGTGGTACAGGAGGCATTTGATATGACATTATGTCTTTGAGGGTCATACTGTTCCTGATTTATGCCAAGGACAATGGTAATATCTGCAGGTTCCCCTTTAGATGGTGCCGAGAGTAATACCTTTTTAACGCTTCCCCTTAGATGTTTTGCCGCATCGGGCCTTGAACGAAATCTGCCTGTTGACTCCATTACAATATTAACATCATATTTTTCCCAGGGAATCATGGAAGGATCTTTTTCACTGAAAACAATGACTTTTTTACCATCAACAATAAAATAATCCTCGCCCACTTCTATTTCTTTGTGAAATACTCCATGTACAGAATCATACTTTAGTAAGTGAGCAAGGGTCTTTGCATCGGTTATATCATTTACAGCAACAACGTCAATACTACTTCTCTTTAGTGCCTCTCTTAAATAACATCTACCTATTCTCCCAAAACCATTTATGCCTACCTTTAAAGCCATACATTCCTCCTTTTTAGAATTTGTATCATAATCTATTACTCTCCTTTTTTAAGGATAAACAATATCAAGCATTCTGGGAAATGGGATCGTTTCTCTGATATGGGGTAATCTACATATCCAGGCAACAGTTCTTTCAATACCAAGCCCAAATCCTGCGTGGGGGACCGTACCGTATCTTCTAAGATCAAGATACCACTCAAATGCCTCTTCCGGAAGATTATATTCTTTGATTCTCTTCAAAAGTGTATCAATATCGTATTCCCTCTCGCCACCTCCGACAATCTCTCCGTACCCTTCAGGGGCAAGCATATCAAAGGAAAGGGATAGTTTTTCGTCATCAGGATCCCTCCTCATATAGAACGCCTTTACATTAACAGGGAATCTATGCACAAAGAACGGAGACTCGATGGAGTTTGCAAGGACTGTCTCCTGAGGCGAACCAAAGTCCTCACCCCACTCAACCTTCTCACCAAGTTTGGATATTCTTTTGACCGCATCAGTATATGATATCCTGGGAAATGGAGTTTTTATGCTCTCAAGTTTTGTCACATCCCTTTCAATGGTTTCAAGCTCCTTCTTCCTATTTTCAAGGACTCTTTCAATGGTATAGGACACCATTCCCTCAGCTATCTCCATTGCATCCTCTATATGTGCAAATGCCATCTCGGGCTCTACCTGCCAGAACTCTGTCAAATGTCTTCTCGTTTTAGATTTTTCTGCCCTGAAGGCAGGACCAAAACAATAGACATTGCCAAATGCCATACAGGCAGCCTCATTGTATAACTGTCCACTCTGGGAGAGGTAAGCTGGCTTTCCAAAGTAGTCAACATTGAATAGAGTTGTTGTCCCTTCACAGGCAGACGGAGTAAATATTGGGGCATCTATCAAAACGAATTTTTTGTTATTCAGATAATCCCTGACTGCAGAGATAATTTCTGCCCTTATCCTGAGTATGGCATTCTGTCTTCTTGACCTTATCCATAAATGCCTCTTATTCATAAGAAACCCAACACCATGTTCCTTTGGTGTAATGGGGTAATCCCTCGTAATATGTATGGGCTCAATCTCTTTTACGGAGAGTTCATACCCCCCAGGGGCCCTTTCATCCTCCCTTACAATTCCTCTGACGATTAACGAAGACTCCTGGGTTAGGGATTTTGCAAGAGAAAATGCCTCTTCCCCCACATCGTTTTTTAAAGTGACAGTCTGGATTATGCCCGTACCATCCCTCAAAAGAATAAATAATAATTTACCGCTTTTTCGGGTATTAAAAACCCATCCTCTAATTTCAACGGATTGCCCGTTGTATTCAGATATATCCTCAATATGTACCCATTTCATATAGATAAATATGCCAGAAAATGAATTAAAGTCAATAGGAAATCGTTTGACAAACTTTTGACTTTTAAGTGGAAGATGTAGGAATTACTTTTTTAGCCACCTTAACAACAAACCTTGCACCACTCATTGCCTTTTTTGCATCAGTCGGGGACGGGGGTTGAAAATTTGAAAATTTT
>CAZQRW010000059.1:2500-9932 GCA_964596115.1 uncultured bacterium | reverse complement strand
CTTATACCTCCTTTTCTGGGGATATATTTTACTATTTTCGTGTTGATTTTTAATGGGGCAAATCTTTCTCTTGACAAGAATAATTATTATATTATTATTTATTGACTCTTCGGGGCAGGGTGAAATTCCCTACCGGTGGTAAAGCCCACGAGTCCTTATTAAAAAAGGATTGATCTGGTGTAATTCCAGAGCCGACGGTCAAAGTCCGGATGGGAGAAGAGAATGTTTTCTTATGGGCGCCCCGAGGGGCGCAATTTTTATGAATAAAGATGAACTTTTTATGAGAGAGGCTATAAAACTTGCGAAAAGAGGGATTGGAAGGGTATCTCCTAATCCACTTGTTGGCGCTATAATCGTTAACAATGGGACTACCGTCTCTAAAGGATATCATAAAGGCCCAGGAAAACCCCATGCAGAGGCAGAGGCAATAAAAAGGGCAGGTAAGATGGCTGAGGGTGGGACGATGTATGTAAATCTTGAACCTTGTTCTCATTATGGTAGAACACCGCCATGTGTAAAGGCGATTGTTGACGCAGGCATAAAAAGAGTTGTTGCTTCTATGCAGGATCCCAACCCACTTGTGAACGGTAATGGATTTAAATATTTAAGTAACCATGGTGTTGCTTTATCCATTGGAATATTGGAAAAAGAAGCAAGAGAATTAAATAAATTTTACCTTCACTTTATTAAAGAAAAGAGGCCGTACGTAATTGCTAAGATGGCATTAACACTTGATGGATTCCTTGGTGACGACAGAAGAAAGATTATAAAACTCACCTCACGGAATTCTTTAAAGTATGTTCACCGATTGAGAAATATGGTTGATGCAATTTTAGTTGGGGTCGATACAGTGATAAAGGATAATCCATTCTTGAATATAAGATACATTAAAAGCAAACATGATCCCATAAAGGTAGTTTTTGATACATTTTTGAGAATCCCTGTAGATGCAAACTTATTTAAAACAGATGGAAAGGTTATAATAGTTACTTCAAGTAATAAACAATTCGAAGGAGCGAATCTATGGAAGATAAAACAAAAAAATGGCTATATTGATATTGACGCATTTATGGAGAGATCGTACAGAGAAGGGATACAATCCATATTAGTCGAAGGAGGAGCTAAAATTTTTACTTCTTTTCTTAATTCAAAATTTATAGATGAAGTAATTCTTTTCTATGCGCCTTTGTTTTTGGGGGAGGGCATTAATTCCGTCACAGAAAAGATGAAAAGAGAGATCAAAGTTAAGAAAGCAAGAAAAATAGGAAATGATATTTTGGTCGAGGGGAAAGTTGTTTACAGGAATAATTGAGACAGTAGCAAAGGTACGGTCTATTTCACGAGGCTCCGATTTTATAGAATTAGGTGTGGATGTACCTTTTAATACAAGAGATGGTGATAGTATCGCAATTAATGGTGTTTGTCTTACTGTTAAATTCTTAGAGAAGGGTGTTGCATATTTTGATGTTGTAAAAGAGACACTTAAAAGAACAAACCTCTCTGATTTACGGATCGGAAGCGTCGTAAATCTTGAGCGGTCTCTAAAGATCGATAGTAGATTTGATGGGCACATTATCCTCGGTCACATAGATGCTACTGGAAAGATAAAATCCATAAGAAATAAAAAATATGAAAGAATATTTTCTATTTCTTACCCTTTTAAGCTTTCACCCTTTATAACCGAAAAAGGTTCCATAGCTGTTGATGGAATCAGCCTTACTGTTGTTTCTACCAATAACAATACATTTGATTTTTCTGTTATACCTTATACGTATGATCATACTAATTTATACGTAAGAAGGGCAGGTGATAAAGTAAATATTGAGGTGGATATAATCGCCAGGTATATAAAAAGGTATATGGAGGTAGGTTATGGTAAAATTTAGTACTATAGAAGAGGCAATTGAGGATATAAAAAAGGGAAAGTTTGTCATTGTAGTCGATGACGAAGATAGGGAAAATGAAGGTGATTTTATAATAGCAGCTGAGAAAATCACACCAGAAGCAATAAATTTTATGTCAAAGGAGGGAAGAGGATTGATATGTATCTCTTTAACTCCACAAAGGTTAGAGCAACTTCATCTTCCCCTTATGACAGAACAGATAACAGCAAGGCATGGGACCGCATTTACAGTTTCTGTAGATGCCAAAGACGGTACTACTACGGGTATAAGTGCATACGATAGGGCAAAGACTATTAAAACATTATTAGCACCTGAAACTAAACCAGAGCAACTTGCAAGACCCGGGCACATCTTTCCCTTGAGAGCAAAGGAAGGTGGGGTCCTGAGAAGGGCTGGGCATACAGAGGCATCTATTGATCTCGTTAGATTAGCAGGTCTTTACCCATCTGGCGTATTGTGCGAAATAATGGATGAAGATGGTACTATGGCAAAATTGCCACGACTATTTGAAAAAGCGCAGAAATTTAACCTCAAATTAATAACGATTAAGGACTTAATCAGATATAGGCAGGAGAGAGAAAGACTTATTAAGGAAGAGATAGCGGTACATCTTCCTACAGATTATGGGGATTTTATTTTGTATGCTTATTCCAATACAATCGATGACCATATCCACCTTGCTCTTGTTAAGGGGACGGTTGCAGGGAAAAAGAATGTTCTTGTAAGAGTACATTCTCAATGCGTAACAGGGGATATTTTTCATTCTAAGAGATGTGATTGTGGTAGCCAACTTGTTGCTGCCCTAAAAATGATAGAAAAAGAGGGCTTGGGTGTTTTAGTATATATGAGACAGGAAGGAAGAGGTATTGGACTCTTGAATAAGCTGAGAGCTTATAAACTTCAGGAAGAGGGATATGATACTGTTGAAGCAAATGTGAAATTGGGCTTTAAACCCGATCTGAGGGATTATGGAATAGGTGCACAGATATTAAAGGATTTGGGGTTAACCACAATTAGATTGATGACAAATAATCCGAGGAAAGTGGTTGGACTTGAAGGGTATGGGATTAAAATTACAGAAAGGGTCCCGATAGAGATTAGGCCTAATGAGATAAATAAAAAATATCTAAAAACAAAAAAGGAAAAACTTGGTCATTTTCTTGAAACAATCTGAAAAGGGGGAGATATGGAATTTCAGGGAGAAATAAAAGGGAAGGGAGTAAAGGTTGGTATTGTTGTATCGAGGTTTAATAGTTTTGTGACTAAAAGATTACTGGAAGGTGCTATGGATTGTCTCGAAAGACATGGTGTAGAGAAAATCGATGTTTTTTGGGTTCCCGGTTCTTTTGAGGTACCACTGGCGCTAAAAAAGATAGCCGAGCTTAAAAAGTATAATGGTCTTATTGCACTTTCAGCTGTCATTAGGGGAGACACACCTCACTTTGATTATGTTGCTAAAGAGATTACTAGAGGTATAAGTGAAATAGGCATCAACTTCGGTATACCAATTTCTTTTGGTGTCATCACTGCTGATAGTGAGGATCAAGCATTTAGCAGAGCCGGTTTGAAAAGTGGAAATAGAGGTTGGGATGCAGCAATGACAGTTCTTGAGATGGTGAATCTGATTGAGAGTGTAACTTGAAGAGAAGAAAGGCTAGGGAGATAGTCCTAAAGGCGCTTTATTCCTTAGAGGTATCTGATGGAAAATCAAAGGAAGTGATTTCTGATTTACTTGAAAGGGAAAATATTAATAATGATCTTGCAGCCTTTACACGGAAACTTTTTAACAGCACAAAAAATTTAGCCTCTAAGGCAGATAAGTTAATTGGGGAAAATCTTCTTAACTGGAAGATTGAAAGGGTTTCCTCAATTGAAAGATTGATATTAAGGATGGGTATAGCAGAGGCAATAGAATTTCCTGATATCCCTATTCAGGTAACGATAAATGAAGCAGTAGAAATAGCAAAAAAATATACTTCGGAGAAGGGAAGCAAATTCGTAAATGGCCTTTTGGATAAAATATTAAAAGAAATAAGAAAAAAATGAAGATAGCAATAATATCCGATATCCATTCAAATTTGGAGGCGTTAACAAGGGTTCTTTCGGAAATAAAGGTGGTCGATAAGGTGTTTTGTCTTGGCGATATTGTAGGGTATGGTGCAAATCCGGAAGAATGTGTGGAAATGATTAGGGAGAGAGTTGATTTATGTATTGCTGGCAATCATGATTATGGTGTAATAGGTAAAACAGATATTCAGTGTTTCAATAGTGCTGCCAGGCAAGCAATAATATGGACAAGAAATCATATTTCTGAGTCAGCAAAGAAATATCTTGGTAATCTTACATTGACTGAATCATATGACAATATGTCTTTTACACATGGGGTTTTTAGTTTCCCAGAGTCTTGGAATTATATTTTTTCATTAAAGGATGCAGTGAAGGAATTTCATTATATGGATAACAACATAGGTTTTGTAGGTCACTCACATATTCCTGGGGTATTTTTTGAGAAAAATGGGGAATACGGCACATTGAAAGGCTCAGAGTTTACATTTGAAGATAGAGTAAGATATATAGTGAATTGTGGAAGTATTGGTCAACCACGTGATGGAGATCCAAGGGCTTCCTTTTGCATTATTGACACAGATGACGAAAAGATTATAATGCATCGTGTTGCTTATGATGTTGAACGTGCGAGGAAAAAGATAATAGAGGCTGGTCTTCCAGAAAATTTGGGAGACCGCATAATTTATGGAAGGTAACAAATAAACAAGGAGGAGTTATGAAGGTTACTTTGAGTGTTATAAAGGCAGATGTAGGAGGTTACGTAGGTCACTCTTCAATGCACCCAGAGATAGTAGATATTGCAAAAGAAAGCCTCAGTTTAGCAAAAACTG
Organism: uncultured bacterium; assembly: GCA_964596115.1. Classification (GTDB taxonomy): domain Bacteria; phylum Hydrothermota; class UBA3072; order UBA3072; family B12-G15; genus CAZQRW01. The sequence continues at coordinate 5,131 of CAZQRW010000059.1, read as the reverse complement.
GAGGAAAGCTTATCGATTATGATGTTTTATATTGTGGAGACGATCTTGATTTAATAATGACACATACAATGGGTGAGGAAGCAGGGGAGATTCATAAACTTGCCTGGGATACATTTGTAAAATGTACAGAGAAAGCCAAGGAGTTAAAACTTTATGGGGCGGGACAGGATTTGCTCTCTGATGCTTTTAGTGGAAATGTGAAGGGGCTTGGACCAGGGGTTGCGGAAATGGAATTTGAGGAGAGAAGAAGTGACCCTGTAATTATTTTTATGGCAGATAAAACTTCTCCAGGTGCTTGGAATTTTCCTCTGTATAAAATGTTTGGAGATCCCTTCAACACTGCTGGATTGGTAATAGACCCCCATATGCATGATGGTTTTCTTTTTAATGTTCTTGATGTTTATGAGAACAAAATTGTCACTTTTTCTCTTCCAGAAGAATTATATGATGCACTTGTATTTATAGGTGCAATGGAACATTATATCATTAAGAGTATTGTTAGAAAGAGTGATAATGAGATTGCAGCTGTTTCCTCCACACAAAAATTGAATTTTCTTGCAGGTAAATATGTTGGTAAGGATGATCCTGTACTTATCGTCAGAGCGCAAAGTGGATTTCCCGCAGTAGGAGAGGTTCTCGAACCATTTACATTCCCACATCTTGTGGCTGGATGGATGAGGGGATCGCATATGGGTCCCTTTATGCCGGTAACCTTCAAAACAGCTAATCCATCAAGGTTTGATGGTCCCCCCAGAGTTATTGCTGCAGGATATCAGATAGCTGAAGGAAAACTTATTGGACCAAGGGATATGTTTGATGATCCATCCTTTGATAATGCAAGGGCAATGGCGAACGATATGGCTGATTATATGAGAAGGCATGGTTCATTTGAGCCCCACAGGTTGCCACTGGAGGATATGGAGTATACAACACTTCCAGAGGTAAAGAAGAAACTTGAGGGTAGATTTAAGACGAACGAGTAGAAAATCTATAGAAGATAAAAATAAATAGTAGAAGTAAGGGATAGACAAGAAATAAGTATAACGATGGTCTTTCAAGGATTATTACAGAGTGAGGTAATCTTTGGAAGGCCATCATTACTTTATTCATAATAAAACCAATGAACCAGACAAAATTACTGGATATTTCTGTTAAGAATGGAATGAATAGAAAAAAAATAGTACCGGAGAGAAGGAGTGTTACTAAAGGAATAAAAAATATATTTGTAATAAATGAATAAACAGGTATATAGCCAAATCTATAGGCCACAATGGGGAGGGTGAATGTTTGAGCTGAAGTAGTGGATAGAAAGGGTATTACCAGCCAATTTTTGAGGCCCGTATTTTTTATTCTATTTAATTGGGGCTTGAATAATTCTAAGCTGAGAATGATTCCTGCAACAGCGAGGAAGGATAGCTGGAATCCCGTTTCAAAGACAGAAAGAGGTGAAATTATTAGAAGAATGATTGCAGCTGAGGATAGGACATTAATATGCTCAGATTTTCTTTCAAGTATTTCTCCAATCGTAAATATATATGTCATTATTACTGCCCTTACCACTGATACTCTTAAAAGTGTTAAAAATAGGAATGGTATAAGAGTTAGATCTGAAAGTATTAAAGCCCATTTCTTTTTCAAACCGAATGATCTAAAAATTATAAAGAATATTAAAAAAAAGATCCCTGTGTGTAACCCGCTCACTGAAAGTAAATGGGCTGCACCAGTGTAACGGAATCTCTTTTTTATGAAAGATGGTATCGCATCCCGTTCACCTAGAGAAATTGCCTTGACAACGCCTCCAATTTCCCCACCTACTTTTTTTTCTATTTTTTTTATCAAGTTTTCTCTATATCTGTATATGAATGGAAACGGGGATGGTATGATTTTTTCAATTTTTACTTTCTTAATTCCCTTTATACCATTGTAACGATATGCCTTTCCAGAAAAAATACAGAGTGAACCTTCCTTCAGAGGTATTATTTTTGTTTTAAGAGTATTATATCTCAGTGAAATAATTTTCCCATTACAGTATATACCAAACACCCTTATCCTATTGGAAAGGAAGCGCTGTTTTGTATTGTTTGTATAAATTGAAAAGAAAACGAAAATTAAAAGCCACAGTGCTGCATCTATTTTTTTAAAAGCAAAAAGGATTAAGGGTAAAAGAACAAACCCATACAGAATATATATTGAGAAAAAACTGCCTATGATTATACCTAATACCACAGGAGGCAAAATAATGAGGCTGGGTTTAGACCTCACTACTGAATGCCTCTTTAAATTCCTCCCCAAGTCTTTTTAATTCAAGCCTTGCAAGCCCCAAGTTTTGTAGTGATCCTTTCATAATCAGATATACAAAATATTCCGCGTTTATGCTCCTTGCTACGATGGTCAATTCCTCTGAGCGAGTAATACTTTCTTCAAAAATTCCGCTTTGGAGGTCTTTTAATATCCTTTTTGACTCAGCAATTATACTTGCCAGTTCTGCTGAGGCAACAGAGATATCGAGGTCTTCCAGTTTCTTGAATTCAGAAATAGGGATACCATCAGTACCAACAACCCCAGCCGCAATACAACCCAAAACCTTGCTTGTAACCTCGTTTAATTTAGCTTCTATTGTATTTTGATCAA
>CAZQRW010000058.1:0-10112 GCA_964596115.1 uncultured bacterium | reverse complement strand
TCATTATGAGGCGTGCAAGAATTACTTTTGATGGCGCATATCATCATATTATAAATATAATGTCAAGAATTAAAGCACCGTCCCCATTTTATCCCGGATAGCATATGTTTGAATATGGGCAGGAGCCACAAATCCTTTCATCCGAATTATCAGGATAGAATGGAGTATCAACATCCAGAATTTCTTTCAATACCACTCTCATTGCTTCAAGGAATAAATCCATATTTTCACCAATAAGATAATTGCTTTCGGCAGGCTTTCTCAGGTTATATATAAATGCCCGAATATCGTCCATTGGTATATTATTCTTCTGTGCATACAGGTATATATATATTGGGAGTTGAAGACTTCTAATGCTATCTCTAATCTCTCTCCTGTCCCCGATGCGGATACTCCACCTACTCTTATTTGGCATATTTATTCTACCTGTTTTGTAATCCATAATGAGAATATTTCCGTTATTTTCTTCAACCCTATCTATCTTACCCAATAAATTTACATTCCTACTATCTATCGTTACATATCCCTCTACCTTTTCTTCGAGCCCAAGGATCACAGTATTTCCCTCTGTTCTTTCAATTTCAAAATCAATAAATCTTTCCATCATACTCGTTATAATTTCCCTCATTATAATACTTCCACCTCCACGCCTGAACCTCTTTGAAAGATTCTTTTGGAGTGCATCCATAAATTCATTCTTATCAATGAATAATTTTTTATTTACATATGGTCTGAACCATTTCTCCAGAAATTCGTGTGCAAATTGTCCTATACTGCTTCTCTCTATCTCCTCCTCAATCTCCTCCCATTCCTCAAGATTCAGTATAAATCTGAAATAGAATCTCAGGGGGCATTTAATATATGTATCAATGGCAGTAGGAAAATAAGATATCTTTAATAATCTATCCATAATTTCATCATTCTTATCTATACCCCTTTCAAACCTTGTGGTCTTTATCTGGAAGGTGAGAGGTGTAGGTTTTATTTTTTTACCTTCTTTCTCCCGAGCCCAGATAATTCTTTCTACAAACCTTGATTTAATATTCTCATCTGTATCCTGAAGTTTACCCTCTTTATAGAAAATATAAACTTCATTTGCGCCCTGAATGAGCCTGAAGAAGTTATGGGCAAAAATGGACTCTCTGTCGGTATAAAGGGGTAATCCTATTGCACTCCTGAACCCCTGTGGTAGGACGGGGTCATACTTATTCACACCAGGGATAATACCTTCGTTTACATCCATCACTACAACCTTATCAAAGTTGAGATTTCTCGCCTCAAGAAGGCCCATAATCTGTTTACCCTTCAAGGGTTCACCTGTAAATGGAACCGTTATAAGGTTAAGATAATTTTTAATAAACCTTAGCAGTTGGATGGTGTCTTTAAATTTTGCCTCCGAGAATACTGAGTATTCAACCTCCTTTAATTTTTCCAGTAAGGTGCCAAGGAATTGGTTGGATAGGGGGTATTTCTCTATTGATGTGTTCTCTCTCACCTTATGCAGGCATCTTACCAATGCCTTTGCAAGCTCCTCCGGGGTCTTTATATTCTCAAATTGATGAATAAAAAGATTATGAATCATTCTGATCCCTTCAAGAACAACATCTATCCTTTTTCTATCCAACGTTGTTTTGAATTTAAGCAAGGGTGGGAGTTCATTTTCTATCTCATCAATGGAGAAGAAAACCTCCATATCATCTCTATTCTTATCTGTCAACATTCTCTCAATTGAGTAAATTAGCATCCTGAAATCCCCTCCTTCCCCGATGTTCATTGTTTTTATGTATGGATGTCGTATTAGATTCAGGTAATCCACGGCAAAATAGTGGCTAATCCCTCTTTTAATCCTTTTCGTTTCCTGAAGCCTGAAAATATAATTGATCAGGTTTGAAAGGGAAGTCCTGCTGATAGGATAACCAAGTGTAATGTTGAAATTTGAATCCGATGCGCCTACAACGGTATGGATAAGTGGTATTAAGGGAGAGGGATCAGGAAGAACGATTGCAATATCTTTGCCATTTCCATTTGTGTCTCTCAAGATATTCTCAATACCCAGCACCTCTGAATGTGTATCAAATGCCTGAAATATCTTTATTTTTGTTTTCTTATTTTCACACTCAACAAGGGGTTCAAATTCCATACCCCATTCCTTTTTTAGCCTCTGGTGAAAATAGTATGGTGAAGAAACTCCAACCTCTTTTTCAACATCATCTGTTTGCAAAATCATCTCTGCCTTTCCACTTTTAACAAGATGATTTATAACAATATCTTCAGATCTATTCAGGGCATAAAAGCCAGCAAATATAGTTCTCTCAAATGGAATTAATTCCGCCAATTCATCTATATTTTCACTTACATACCTGTAAACTTCACCCCGATACGTTAGGTCATATTTCTTCAGATTGAAATAAAATCTATCCTTTATAAGCACAATATTTTTCCAGAACTCCTTAACCCAATCGATGACATTTTCATCATACTCAGCCATCACTGAGAGGTCCGGCTCTTTTGCCCATTCGACCTCTATCTCTTCCACTGCATTCAACATCCTGCTTCCCCATTCAATAAATTCATCAAAGGATTCCGTTATTCTTCCAAGACCACTGGTGTGGTTGGGTACTACATCCTTAATAGCCCTGAACAAAAGATAGAGAAGGTCTATATCGCTTCCCTCAGCCCTTTCTGGATTTTTCATCTTGAAAAGGTACAGCATATAATCATCAATTGAATACCTTGCGGGGGGCAAGAAGGGAGTATCCATTCTTTTATTCAATGCCCTTAATAGGAAAATAGACGGCCTTTTGCCAGGGAAAACTATCGCTGTATCAGAGAAATCTCTACTATGTGAATTTGACAAAAGGTAATCTGCAATAGATTCAATGAAATCACTCTTGAAGGGGACTGTGAATATTCTACTCAATCTTCACCACCTTTCCCGCCTCAATCTGGACAATATATGCAGAGACATCCTTATCTGGGAAGTAATCCTCAAGTACCCTTCTATATGCGTTCATTTGCTTTTTATACCTTGAAATGGGTTCTTTACCTGTTTTATAATCAATCAACGCTACTTCATTTTCTTTAATTATGACCCTGTCAGGGCGGTGAAGATTACCATCTCTATCAACGATTTCTTTCTCCTTCCATACAGTAAAAGATGGGGAAAACCACTTTTTTAACTCATCAATATTTGAAAGATTCTTAATTAATTCCATAGCCCGTATTCTATACTTTTCTCTTTCTTTTATACCTACCTCTTCATTAACAGCACAATTTATTGACTCCTCAATACCTCTTTTATCATCAAGGTTGTCTATATTATAAAGGGCTTTATGGACAATATTCCCTATTTTTATTGCCTCCTCACTTTTTGTATCTATGCAGGAAGTTATATCAAACCTCTTCAAGAGAAGCCTCTTATTCAACTTATTCATACTCTCTCTTTTTTTTGCATTTATTTCGAGTTTAAGAGTAGATATTCCTCCTTCTGCCTTACCTTTTATTCTCTTACCGGATTCAGTAGATTCTAAACTAATTGTACTATTGAGTATTTCCCACCAGATCTTTTCATTGTTAGAAGGAATACGGTCCGGTAGAAATATGTGTAGTTCATAAATCGATCTCGTGAGCGCAACATAAAGGTTATTTACTTCCTGAAACAATTCTTCACTTTTTTTCTTCTTTAATGCATTCTGAATCTCAATTTTTAAATCTGGGGTCAGATTATCAGGTATAACAATGGTGCCATTGCTTGTTAACAATTGTGCAATCTTCTTTTTACCATTAAAATCAAGAATCACCTCTTTGTCTGTACCACTGCTTCTATTCACACCAAAATAGACAAAGGGAAGTATCACAACAGGGAACTCAAGCCCTTTGGCAGAATGTACAGTCATCACTCTTATTGCATCTGTATGCTCTGGTAAAAGTATGGAGGGGGGAGAAGATTTTATTCTCTTCCACTCATCAATCATCAGTTCGATGGAAGTAATAGACTTTGTTTCCAGGTTATGGATGAATTCAAGCAGTCCCTCTAAAAAAGGCTGTGAATCTGGAAAATTATCTGATATCTCAAATGTCCTTATTACCTCGCTTACAAGATCATAAACAGGCAAAAAGCCAACATTTGCAAAAAAAGGCTCGATAAATTTGTCCCAAACCACAGGGAAGTCCCTTCTGAATCCCTCATACATTATTATTTTATCTTCCCCATAATGCTCTGCCCATTCTTTTATTCTCTTAAAGTCTAATTCCGTGGATTTCAGAAAGAAAGGACTTGTTATCAACCCATAAAAGGAGGTGTTATCGAGGGGATGTTGGAGAAATTGTAAGAATGAAATAATTCCCTGAACATTCTTATCCCCAGATATGTAAAGACTTTCATTTGAAATTATAGGCATACCATTATCAGTAAGCCATTCCACTATCTTTCTTGCCTGTGCGTTTGTTCTCACAAGAATAGATATATCAGAGTATGAAAAATAATTTAAGATGTCACCAATTGTAGAGACTAATTGGTTCTTTATGTTTTCATTTATTTCGCTTTTCGTCGCCTCTTCTGTTCTTATTCTTTTGACCGAGACATATCCACTGAAATTCTTTGTATGTTCCTGAGAAACATAATCCTCTCTATAAAAAATTGAAGTGTCGTTCATTGACTCCAGGATAGTACTTGGAATACTTGAGAATACATCCCTTACAAAATCTATTATTCTGTACCCACTCCGATAATTACTCTTGATAATATTCTCTTCCTTCTGGTTAGACTCTACTACAGGAAAACAGTTGAATGCCCTATCAAAAAGCTCTACCCTTCCCCCTCTCCACTGATATATCGCCTGTTTTGGATCCCCTACAAAAAAGAATGTTCCACCCTCAGAAAGGCTATTCTCCAATAATGGATAAAGATTCTCCCACTGGCTTAGACTGGTGTCCTGGAATTCATCGATGAGGTAATGATAAAACCTCTCTCCTATTCTGTAAAAAACAAAGGGCACAGTATAATCATTGAACAATGTCTTCAACTCAACATTAATATCATCAATAAACCTGACCCTCTCTTTCTTTTTTATACTATCCAGAATATTCCTGTATGCACCGTATATATTGATATAATGGTTAAAATCCTTAAAAATCCTCCAGATATAATATTCAGCTAACCTTTTCTTTAAATCTTCAAAAAGAGGGCAGAAGGTGACTTCATCAACATCTGAATTTTTATTCAGAACTCCTTTACAGTCCCTTGAGAGGAAAGAACTTCCTATAAAACTATCCACATTTTTGTATGAAATGAATTTTTCCAAATTCTTTATAAATCCTTTATTTACTCCACTCTCAGAGTGCATTATCCTAAGCATTTTATCCGCGATGGAGAGTATCTCTTCTCTTAATCGGTAAAATTCTTTATTATCTTCTATATTTGCTACACGGGGGATTTCAAATATTATATTGCCCTGTTTTTCATAATTTTCAATCCTTTTCATTCCATCAAGGATAACATCTTTATAGTCCCATCTAATTTTATCCTCTACAACTATCTTTGAGAGGAGATAATTACTGATAATTTTCCTGAGAAGACTATTTTCCTGAACATTATCTATCAAAAGAGAAATGGCATACTCCTTATAAAAATCGGCATCAAGTATTAATTCAGTATCAGGGGCAAATCCAAGGTCAATGGAAAATACTCTGATAAGTGTATTTATAAAACTATCGATCGTTCTAACAGAAAAATCGCTATAATTATCAAGGATGTAATCCACAAGTTCTCCTGCCTTTTTATCACCTTTATGAAATCCCTCTTCAAGGATATTTAGGATTCTCTCCTTCATTTCACCTGCTGCTTTATTCGTAAATGTAATTGCAAGTGTTCTTTTCAAATTCTCAGGATTCCGTTTCAAGAGATCGATATACCTATTTGATAGCCTGAAGGTTTTTCCACCCCCGGCAGAGGCAAGTATCCTTGTCAATCTTTTATCCATATATTCTTATGATAAAGGTGCGAAAAATAAAGTCAAGTGGGAGGAGAGAAAAGTAGGAAGTATGATGTGGGAATGCGGAAGTAAATGACCGTGAAAGACGTTCTTGTAAGTTAATATTCCCTGTTCGTGAACAACATTCTTGTGGACCAAAATGGTCGTGGTAGTGATTCGCCGTTAACATCTTACCTATTATTTTTAACGAATTACGAAGCAGGGATCACAAAAACCAAAGAAGAATAGTTTGTTATGAGGACTTTTGCCAAATGGCTGACCCCAGACTTGGTATACAATTTCTATGCAAGCAGATTTTTCATTAGGAGTTTATAAAAAGGGATAAAATTAACCTTTGTCTTGTTCAGCTCTATCATCGCATCCATCTCCAGGTTTACGATCAATGTCTTTTCTGGATGATACCGATTAATGAAGCTTCTCAAAGACTTTGTTATTTTTGGTTTTTTCAATTTTTGATATTTTACCTCTACTTGGATTACATATCTGCCAGAATCAATTACAAAATCTACTTCAGATTTACCCTTTGTTCGCCAGAAGCAAATTTTAGAGGTCGTTTCTCGTATTTTTTCTTTTAGAATATTAAAAACAAAGTTTTGAAAGACAAAACTTTTATTCTCGAGGTTGCCGAAATTCCCAAGCGCGAAGTTTCTCAACCCGAGGTCGTAAAAATATAAAATAGGGGATTTTGTAATTTCTTTACGAATATTTTTGAAATAGGGCGTAATCTTCTGTATGATAAAAGTTTTCTCAAGGTACCATAGATACTCCTTTAATGTCTTAAAAGAAATCCCCAGGGTTGAGGAGAGTTCGGAATAATTTACCATATTTCCGATCTGTGATGCTGTTATTCTTACAAGATCGCTGAACGCCTCTGTTTTATGAACTTTCAAAAGATATGAAATGTCTCGCTCAATATAACTTTGATATATCTCATTTATTTGTTTTAGTTTTTCAGATAACTTCTCTTCTAATACTATTCGTGGATAACCCCCGAAATTCAGATACTCGTCAAAGAGGGTATATCCTTTTTCTTTCTCTATTGGGAAAAACTCCAGAAGTCTGTCTTCATATCTTTGGTTAGTTTTAAAGTTAATAAACTCCTCAAAAGATAATGTAGATAGTTCAAAAATTCTTTTTCTTCCTGCAAGTGATTCATGAACCTTTTCTTTTAACTCAACACTTCCAGAGCCCGAAACTATAAATTTATAAGATGAATTCATATCATAAATTCCCTTCAAAAAGACCCCAGCATCCTCTTTTCGTTGAAGTCATCTATAAAAACATACCCTCTATTTTTCCTAATCTCCAGTTCAATCTTCCTCAAAAGGGCAGATTGAGAAACAAAATGAATTTTATCCATTTCAATGTCAAGATTAAAAAAGTGTTTTTTCACCCTTTTTTTCAAGATACTCTTTAAGTAAAAGCATCAAAGTAGTTTTACCTGCCTGTCTTGGGCCTACGATAAAACTAATTTCTTTTTTAGAGAAATGGGTTTTAATCCCATCAAACAGGTATCTTTTTATCATAGTTTAATTTTAACACGACTTTTATTAATGTCATGTTTTAAAAATTCTCTGATTAAATTTATTATTTTTTTTCATCTTTTGTCTTTCGTCGTTCTTTACCTCGCTCTCCTTTCTACTTTTCTCCTACCCTGTCTGTTGCATATGACATCTATAATAAAGACTTGTGACATTTCAAAATAGTAACTACATTTTATAGAATATTCCTTGAAATTCTTGGATTTGTATTTATTATAAATGAAGTTCACAATCTTAAAGGGGGAAATACGGATAGGAGTTCAAAGGCAATAAGGGTTACAATCATAGGCTCAATTATAAATGCCCTATTAACTTTATTTAAGCTCATTGCAGGTATTATAGGGCACAGCGGAGCAATGGTAGCAGATGCGGTTCATTCATTATCTGATTTTGTCTCGGATATTGCTATTATCTTGACTTTCAGGATTGTAAAAAAACCTGTAGATAAATCCCACGATTATGGCCATGGGAAATTCGAGACATTATCTACCTTCATCGTGGGTCTCCTTCTTCTTTTCATTGGTATTGGTATATTGAGGTCAGGGATATTAAATGTAATAAAAATTTCTGGAGGTATTATCCCATATCAACCCAGAATAATCGCTTTCTATGCTGCTGTTATCTCAGTCATAACAAAAGAATGGCTCTATCGGTATACTGCAAAGAAAGGGAAAGAGATAAAAAGTGACGCAATAATCGCAAATGCCTGGCACCATAGAACAGATGCCTTTACCTCTGTTGGAACAATGATAGGAATAGGGTTGGCTGTCTTAATGGGGCATAAGTGGGTCATATTCGATCCCATTGCTGCAATAATGGTGAGTATATTCATTCTTAAAATTTCAATTACAATAATCCTGAAATGCACAAATGAGTTTATGGAGGCATCACTCAGTGAAGAAACTGAAAATAAAATTCTCAAGGTGGTTAGGTCTGTGGATGGTGTTACGAATCCTCATAATCTTAAAACAAGAAAAATAGGGAAAAACATCGCCATAGACATACATATAGAAGTGGATAGAAATCTTAATATTGTCCAGGCACACAATATCGCCTCAGCCGTTGAGAATAAAATCAAGGAGGAATTTGGAGAGGAAACATTCATCTCGGTTCATACAGAACCCTCTGAGTAACCCTATTTTCCTACCTTTTTACATTTGAGCTTAGTAGTTTTCTCATCCTCTCAAATTCTTTTTCGTCCTATTACATTCTCGACTTTAGGCTTGACATGAAAGCAGGGAATTTTATTCTTTCCCTTTTTCTGGAAACCAGCCTTCACTACTCATCACTTCCCTTGAAATCCTGTTACTCGGACCATCCCCTCTGGCTACGAAAACTCCAACATTCTCACCGACTGCTTCTGATATCTCCGCAATATCTCTAAATGTAAATCCTGGACAGAGAAGGATTGACTGAATACCTTCCTCTTTGACAACTTTTTTGCATATTTCAATTGCTTGTTCCTGATTTTTAACCACTACTACAAAGAGCTTATAATACTTAGAAGTTTCAATAACACATCTATGCTTCTCTGCCTCTGCATCAGGAGCATGGGCGAGAAACAGTACTTTAAATGCCATAATTATCACCTCCTATTACGATTGTTTGTGAAAGAACTTGCGCATTTTCCTTAACCTTCCCAGCATTTACGACATTGCGATCACAGTAAGCAATATCCCGAAGCACGAAGCATATATGCTGTATCATCTGAATTGCTGTGCCGTTCTCTTATCTTGTTACGGCCGGTTAAGACAAATCTTATCTTCATTTGCTGATTGGTCAAGTCTGACATATACACCTACTTCTCCTAAATGATGTTTCGTTGTTGAACCAATCTTTACTCTTAACAATTTCTTTCGCCCAGCTTGTAGCACGCTCTATTTCGCCTTCTTCCAATGGACCTTCCATACCTTTTACAAAGAACCCTTCAGGAGGAATTGTCGGTTTCCCTCCTTTTCCCTTGAGTTTTTCAGCTATAGGCTTTGCGGCATACCCAAATAATCTTACAAAAAATAGTAATACGCGTGATTCTTCTATAACACTCATTGTAAGCCTGGTATCAAATGCAGCTACCTTGACTCCTTTTAGACCTTTTTTGGAGATACTTTTTAGAAAGTTTGTGATCGTTTTTGTAGGTTTAAATACCCTGGTAGGGGAGCCAACGACGAGCACATCCAAATCCGTCAAATGTTCCAGCTTCGCATCACCTACCCGGAGCATCTCGACACTCGTTCGGAAACTAAGCGCATTGCCAATCGCCTGGGCTATTTTCTCTGTATTACCAAATACTGAATCATAAACAATTAAAGTTTTCATTGGTTTATTTACCTCCTTCCTTATGGTTTGATTTCAACTATATCAAAATATATCCACTACTACTTTACCAGTAACCTGTCAAAATTGGTATTTCCGTTCATAGCTAACAGGCAAAGGAAATTCTACGGGTTCAAACCTTTTGACAAGCATTTTCAAACCGTTGTTCTCGAACTCCTCAAACCCGAATTTTCCAAAGAAACTTCTCATATCCTCTGTATAGCCAAATCCAAAAGGGATCACAACTCCTTTGCATTTGTCTTTT
>CAZQRW010000057.1:0-10255 GCA_964596115.1 uncultured bacterium | reverse complement strand
GTTAGTCCTTGCCACTTTTCGCTTAAAATCTTTATTCCTCTGGATTTTCAGGGATAATAGCCCAGCCGATAAGATATGTTAGACCAATGGGTACTATACCAGTTACAAAACACAGCAAGATTAAAATCAATCTAATTAGTGTAGGGTCTGCATCTAAATATGCTCCCAGGCCTCCACATATACCTGCTATTTTCTTATCCTTCTTAGACCTATATAGTCTCTTCATCACTTTTCTCCCTTTATATATACATAAAAATAAATATTATTCAAGACATTTTCTCATTTTTTAATGCCAATGTTTTTCAGCTTACAATAAAAAAACTTGACAACTTCTCTTTTTCCTTTTATTATTCAAAAAAATAAGGAGGAGGTATGAAGAAGAAATTATTATTAGTATTACTTTTTGTTTTGCCACTTATTGTTGTATTGAGTTGTATACCAAATCCAGCGCCAGAGGTCGAAATTATAACATTCAACAGATATGCCTTTTCCGTTTTACCTGGTGATTCTTTAGGTTTTGTTGATACGGTTGGTTTTGAAGTAAAAAATGGTGTGGATGCAATACTACAGGGTATGTATATTGATTATTACAAAGTTTACAGTGATAGTAATGAACAGAAATTTACCACAACACATTACTATGCAATTGGGACATTCTTACCCGCCAGTTCTGATTCGGATACTATAAAGGTTTATCTGTTTAATTTTCCAGTTCCGATGAAGGATGCAGTAAATGGCCTTTATGCAGATCCAAATATAAGATCTATGAGGGGGACAATACATTTTATAATAACGGATGCCTATAGTAATGGAAAACGAATAGATCTTACCCATGACATTGGCATCTGGCGACTTGACAAATGAGATGGGGTTTGCTAGAAAGTCTATTCAAAATTTAAAGCAGTATGCTCCCGGTAAACCTATTGAAGAGGTAAGAAGAGAATTTGGAATAGAGGGTGAAGTTATAAAGCTTTGTTCAAATGAGAACCCTCTTGGTCCTTCCCCTATCGCCGTAGAAGCAATAAGAAGTTATATTCAAGAAATCCATCTTTATCCAGATGATTCTTGCTATTATTTAAAGAAAAAACTTGCAGAGATACACGACCTTTTACCTGATAATATAGTGGTTGGGAATGGTTCTGTAGAAGTAATCCATCTGATTGCGAAGGCATTCCTTAATCCAAAGGAAGAGGTTATCATTAGTAATCCCTCCTTTATAATGGGGAAAATAGAAAGCCAAATTATGGATGCAACCCTTACCGAGATACCCACTGTGAATGGTAGGGTTGACGTTGATGGAATAATGAAAAGTTTAGGCCCAAATACAAAATTGATTTACATTGATAACCCCAACAATCCAATGGGCACAATGATAGAAAAAAAAGATATTGATAGAATTGTTGCTATATTACCTGAGAATGCCATACTTGTACTGGATGAGGCTTACTATGAATACCTTGAAAGGGTTGATTTACATAGCTCAGATTACTATGTAAATAGAAATAAAAATGTGATAATATTGAGAACATTTTCAAAGATATATGGACTTGCAGGTTTGAGAGTAGGCTATGGCATAGCAAGGAGAGAAATTATTGAGATTTTAAACAAAGTTAAAATGCCATTCAGTGTTAATAAATTAGGACAAATAGCTGCATATTATGCACTTGATGATTCGGAACACGTTGTTAGGTCCAAGAGAATGGTTAAAGAAGGCAAATTGTATATGTACAGGGAGTTGGGGAGGCTTGGCATTAAATATTTTCCATCTTATACTAATTTTATTACACTTGATTTTGGCATAAATGTTGAGCCAATAAATGATGCGTTATTAAAGAGAGGAATTATTGTTAGGCCACTGAGATCATATGGATTTGACAATTATTTAAGAATAACAATAGGAACCAAAAAACAGAATAAAAAGGTTATTGAAGCCCTTGAAGGCATAGTTAAAAGTAGTATTTAGACTATATTCTTTATTGACTCAGAAGGAGGAGGCATATGGAACATATAAAACGGGAAAAATGCCCAGTATGTGGATGTACAAAACTTATTAATAATGTTTTAATCACAGAAAAGGGAGAGGTAAAGGTTTATGTCGAATGTTCAAATTGTGGCAGCTTTGTTTCCAGATACACACTAAAAAGATATACATCTAATAAGCCGTATGAATCACTATTAAATTACTACTCGAAACGCCAATACGATAGTGGAAGGGTTGTTTTAAAGAACCTTGAGGCATTTTCAAAGGAAATAGAGACAGAATTCAAAAAAGTAAAAGAGACAATAAAATCTCGTGAAGAGACGAAAAAAATAGAAGAAATAATTGCAGGACTTGAAGATAATTAGGGGGTAGATATGATTTTGTTCATTTTCTTATCTATATATCTTTTTCCATCTAATGTTGAAAGATCGTTGGCAATCGTTGAAAATCCAGCAGGTATTGGACTTCATCAAGGTATTGAAATGAGCTATCTCTACAGGAATAATTCATTTCTTTTCACTCTTAATAGAGCAGGATACGGAATTGGATTCAGGGGAGATACCATTGACTATTATACAGGTTCTACCCTTTTTAATTACCTTGATAGATTTAGTTTTGGAGTTGGATACCTTTCGAAATATAACACTACACTTGTCGGAACCGTCTTAAGACCAATAAGCGGTTTATCTATTGGAGCAGTATTAAGATTCCCTCCTGTTAATGCAGAGCTTTCAGGGTGCATTGGTTTGAGCGTACGTCCCATCGGAGATAGGCTTACTCTTTCAGGCAAGGGGGATCTTTCTTATGGGAAAATTATTAGGTTTAATTCTAAGAATATAATGGCAGACATAGAACCTATTAATGGCATAAATATTGGTGCAGGATATGATTTTGATAATCGGAAATGGGTAGGAAAGTTAACACTCTCTCTTGGGCATTTAAGGGCTTTAATAACAGATAATAGTGATAGGAATAGAGATTTTGCTATTACTGCTTCTCTGGTGCCTTATGCAAGTTTTTTTAAGTCTTTTCCTCATTCTGTTATTGTGAAGATTGAAGGCGATTATCCAGAGACACCTACCAGAATAGGTCTTCTGGGGAGAAGCAAATGCTTTGTTGATCTTTTGTCACTGTTGAAAGAAATCTCAAACAGAACCTATATTAAAAAAGTTTTAATTCTGCTGAACCGAAATACATTGGGCATTGCCCAGGCAGAAGAGGTAAGGGGACTCATTAAGAATCTAAGTTTAAAAAAAGAGGTAATTGCCTATTCCAATAGTTTAACACTAAAGAACCTTTATATTGGTTCTGCTTGCAACAAAATTGTTATTCCCCCTTCTGGTGAGGTGTATTTTCCAGGCATATCCATTACAAAACAATATTTTAAAGGTGCGCTTGATAAGTTGGGAATCAAACCGCAGTTTGTAAGGATAGGAAAGTATAAATCAGCAGTAGAGAGTTTTTTAAGGGGTGATATGAGTGAAGCGGATAAAGAGCAATTAACTGCATATCTGAATGATATAGTAGATGTAGTGGTAGGGGATATTTCGAAGAGTAGAAATATAGATATGCAAAAACTTAAGTCGTGCGTTGACTCAATTGGATATTTTACAGCATCTGAGGCCGTAAAGTACCATCTTGTTGATACACTAATGTATCTTGAACAGTTGAAAAAAACAGAAAAAATAAGTGAGAATGCCCGTGCTTTTAGAGGGAAAGTAGTTCCAAGGGGATTTATTTTTGGAGTTAAACCAAAAATCGCAATACTTGTGGCAGAGGGAACAATTGTCCAGGGAAAAAGTCGGAAATCACCTATACCTATTCCATTCTTTGGTGAAAAGAGCCTTGGTGCAGAAAGTTTTATTAATACTATCAATGAATTGAAGAAGGATAGAAGAATAAAAGGTGTAATTCTACGAGTTAATTCCCCTGGGGGTGATGCCCTCGCCTCTGATCTTATGTGGCAGTCCTTAAGGGAATTAATGGAGAAGAAACCAGTGGTTGTTTCTATGTCAAATGTTGCAGCCTCAGGGGGATACCTCATATCCTCCTATGGAGGGAAAATTTTTGCAGATAAGACAAGCCTTACTGGTTCAATAGGTATATTTGGTGGGAAATTCGTAACGAGAGATCTTTATAACAAACTGGGAATTACACATTCTACAGTAAAATGGGGAAGGCATGCAGATGTGCTGAGTGGAAATAGACCCTTTGATGAATTTGAAATAAAGAGGATGGAAAGGATTATTGGAGCGGGGTATGGTCAGTTTCTTGATAGGGTTTCTGAAGGGAGAAAATTGAATAAAAGTTATGTGGATTCTGTTGGGAGAGGAAGAATATGGAGTGGTTTGAGTGCAAAATCAGTAAGACTTGCTGATGAGAATGGAGGATTGGAGGATGCAATAGAGGAGATAAAAAGGGAAAGCGGAATAAAGGGAAGTGTTATGCTTGATGTTTATCCTATGCCCAGGGGCATATTTGAAAATTTTTTAAACATTGATAGTGACTACAGATTCCCTCTATTGGAATTACTTGATTCGCCTTATTCCTACTATTCACCATTGAAAGTAGATATAAGATGAGGAACTTTTTTCTTTCTTTTTATGTCTATAAATAGTGAATGAATACATATGGAAGATTGGAGAGAAATATATGAGAAGGAGTCTGGATTTGTTTTTAAATTTATATATGGAGCAGTCCAAAACAAAAATGATGCAGAGGATATTCTTCAAGAGACATTTTACAGGGCTATGAAGAGAGGAAAAAAGAACATAAAAAATATGAGGGGTTACCTTTTGCGTATTGCGAGAAATATTATCTATGATAGTTGGAAATCGAGGAGAAGAATGAGTGAATATATTAAGGAAGAAAAAAGGGTAGATAATTATCATCCAGAAGATATTGAGACAAAAATTGAGATTCAGAAGTCAATCAAGAAACTCCATCCTGATTTTAGGACCGTTTTTGTATTAAGGGAAATTAATGGAATGAGCTATGAAGAGATAGCAGTTGCACTTAGATTGCCTGTGGGAACGGTTAAGTCCAGGCTTAATAGGGCAAGGCTTGCACTGAGAGAAACTCTAAGGAGGAAGGTTGAATTGTAAGGAATTTAGAAGGATACTGTCCGATTATCTGGATGGGACTTTAACCGAGAAAATTAAGAAAGAAGCAGATGATCACTTGAAAATTTGCAGATCCTGTAAAGCGCTTGTGGAAGATGTCAGGTTAATTCAAAAGTATACAACAGAAACAGAGATACCTATGCCTTCACCTTATATTTTCCAGAGGATAGAAACTAGAATAGCTGCTGAAAAAAGAAAACGTCCTTATCGATTAATCTATAAATTATCTTTGGGGGCAACCTTTATAGCACTAATCGTTTCAGTCCTTTTCTTTGGAATTTTTAGAAGTGAGAGAAGATATGCAGAAAATAAACAGCAGATATATATCGTCCAGGAAGAGAGCTCTGGATATGAATATCCTGTATACAATACTGGTGGGAAGTATATTCTGACTACCTACACTACTGGTTCTTTATAGGAGGATAGATTGATAATATTTATACTATTATCGTCAATTTTAGGGAGTCTTGAGCAGGAGCTTATAAATCTGGGGAAAAATATTTCACCCTATGTTTTGACCGTAAAATCCTCAAAAGGAATAGCCTCGGCAACCGTTGTAGGTAAAAGGGAACTAGTTACAGTCGGGGGCTATGATGAGGGCGAAAATGTAAGGCTTGAAACAGTCACAGGTAAATTTATTAAGGGAAAAGTTCAAGGATATGATGAATACTCTGGGATGGTTTTGATCATTACAAATAGTGACTTAATGGTTCCAAGATTTAGCACAGGGATTGAGAATGGCGCTCTGGGATTTGTTTTTGGCAACTCTCTTGGCAGATTAGGTTTGATAGGATTTGGCACTATCGATGTGCCAAATTCCATGCGATTAAGAATTACCATTCCGTTGAACCCTGGTAACAACGGCGCAGGTGTCTTTGATCCAAAAGGAAGATTAATTGGTATTATTGGCGGGAAACTTGGTTCTTCAGATGTTTTTGGTGATGTTCTTCCACCCAATACATTGGGACTTTTTACTTCGTCGAATATTGGTGTTATAATACCTGTTATGGAATTAAGGAGAATGGCGCAAAAAATTGAAAAGAAGGGAAGTATAAGAAGAGCATGGCTTGGTGTCTCAATAAGGAATAGAGAAGAAGGTAGTGGGGTTTATGTAATAAATGTTGTAAAGGGATCCCCGGCAGAAATGTACGGTATAAAACCCGGTGATATTATTGAGGAAGTGAGTGGAAAGAAGGTATTTGACTCGATAGATTTTAGAACTTTGATTCTCTCAAAGGGTGCCGGGGAGAAGGTTGCCTTAAAGGTGAGAAGGAATAATAGTGTGATTAATATCGAGGTAAAATTAGGAGAAAACAGACCTGTAATAAAATTTAAAGAATTGTTACCCAGGAAGTCCAGTTTGGAATCGGGCAGGAAGATGCTTCTTTCCAGAAATGGGAATTCCGGAGGACTGAACCTTGGTGATTAACCTCAGCAAGGAGGTGAACAAGAGTGTAGCATAGGAGGTTATTGACTCCAGTGCTAATTAGAAGAGCCCTATCTTCCCCTCCGGATAGGGCTCTTCTAAATGTACTCCCTTTGTTGACAAACAAAACTATTTATATATATTTCACAATAAGACAACCATAAAAACAGGTAAAAAGGAGGATTTATGGAGTTGAGGAACGTTGCCCTTGCAGGCCACGGTAGTTCTGGGAAAACATCGCTTGGTGAGGCGATTCTCTATAAGGCAAAGGCTACAAAGAGATTAGGCCAGGTTGATTCAGGAACATCTGTACTTGACTTTGATGATAGTGAAATTTCAAAGAAGATTTCAATAAATGTTAAGGTATTTACATTTAATTATGAGAATCTTCAGATCAATATGATAGATACACCGGGTTTTATTGATTTTTCAGGGGATATGTATTCTGGTCTTTCTGTTGCTGATTCTATCATCACTGTAGTTGATGGCACTTCCGGGGTAGATTTTGTTACAGAAAAAGTCGTGGAGTTTGCTTCACAAAGAGAAATTCCAAGGTTATTCTATGTTTCTAAAGTTGATAAAGAGGAAGTTGATTATTTTAATGTGTATGATGAGATTAGATCCGAAATTGGTGATGGTGTACTTCCTTTGACAATTCCTATAGGATCAGGCCCAGAATTTAGGGGTGTTATAGATTTACTAAGTATGAAGGCATTTACTGAATCAGGAGAGGGAGAAATACCTGAATCTGAGAAGCGAAAAGTTGCTGAATACAGAGAAAAACTGATAGAATCACTTGCAGAAATTGACGAAGAACTAATGGAGAAATTTATAAATGAAGCAGAAATTGCAGAAACAGAAATTAATAATGCCTTAAATGAGGGTTTCAAAAAGGGAAAAGTTTTTCCTGTTGTTTGTGGAAATTCACTATTATCGCTTGGTGTAAGTCCAATTTTGAGATATATAAAAACGTTCTTTCCATCGCCTGCTGAATCGAAAATGCCAGAGGGAATTAATTCTTTGGAAGGTCCTACGGTTGCGTATGTGTTTAAAACAATGTTTGAGCCACATGTTGGTGTAATGAATTTAGTAAGGGTTTGGAGAGGTAGTGTTACTTCAGGATCCACATTAAGGAATACTTCGGTTGGTAAGGATGAAAAGATAAATCAAATATTTATAATGAAGGGAAAAGAGAGAATGGAAGTCAAAGAAATTGAACCGGGTAGCATTGGGATATTGGTTAAACTTAAAGATACAAGGACAACGCATACCCTTTCAGATCCCTCTAAGCCAGTAAAACTTCCGGCTTTATTTAAATTTCCAACCCCGTTAATATCAGTGGCAATAGTTCCAAGATCTAAAGGTGATGAAGATAAGGTTTCTAATGGACTCGCGAGGCTTCACGATGAGGATCCTACTTTTCAAGCTACCTTTGATGCTGAAACAAAACAGACAATAATCTCAGGATTGGGAGAGCAGCATCTTGATGTGATTATAAATAGATTGAAGAAGAAGTTTGGGGTAGAAGTGGATCAAGAGAGGCCAAGGATTCACTACAGAGAAACGATAAAGAGTAAAGCAGAAGCCCAGGGTAAATATAAAAAACAGACGGGAGGGCATGGACAGTATGGGGATGCACACCTGAGAGTTGAACCACTTGAAAGAGGAAAGGGTTTTGAATTTGTTGATAAGATCGTTGGTGGTGTTATTCCATCGAAATATATACCTTCTGTGGAAAAGGGTGTTAGGGAGGCTATGGCACAGGGATTCCTTGCGGGATATCCAATGGTTGATATAAGGGCAACAGTCTTTTACGGCTCGTATCACCCGGTTGATTCATCGGATATTGCTTTTAAGGTTGCTGCATCGATGGCCTTTAAATCAGCAGTAGAAAAGGCAAATCCTGTCCTTTTAGAACCTATTCTTGAGGTGGAGGTAATCGTTCCTGAAAAATATATGGGTGATGTAATTGGGGATCTGAACAGTAGAAGAGGAAAAATCCTCGGTATGGAATCCGAAGGGAAATATCAAAAAATAAGAGCCTACGTTCCTGAGGGAGAAATGTATAAGTACTCAAATACACTACGTTCTATTTCCCAGGGTAAGGGAACCTTTACTCAAAAATTTGCGTTCTATGAAGAGGTCCCGGCGGAGATCGCGGGGAAAATAATAGAACAGAGAAAGAAGGAGTTGGAAGAAGAAAGGTGATATTTCTACTTATTTCTCTGTACGCAGGTGAGTTTCAGAACTTTTTAATTCATACTGAGAGTCAGGGAAGGGGAGGGGCTTCAGTTGCATTTCCCCTCTCTTCCACAGAGAACCCAGCTGTACCATATCTTGCTCCTACCTCTATCATTTTGGATGGTGGAGGTGGATTGGGCAATCTTTCCCGTGTAGTATTTATATCGGGTAACTTTAGAATAGGAGATGCAGGGATTGGGATTACAGCTTTTAATCACTATATTTCTGGGATTGTGGATACAAGAGGTAGCCTTATTGATGAAAATAATAATAACCAACTTGACCCGGGCGAAGAGCTCGATACCACTAAATTTAAGGAATTTGATTTTTCTGAGAATGCTTTAATACTTGCGTATGCGAGGGGAAGAGGACATCTTTCATATGGGGTAAACTTCAAATTCATTTACAAAAGATTGGGGAGTGAGATTGGATTAGGAACTGGCCTGGATATTGGATTAATTTACAGAAGGGACAGATTTTCCTTAGGTGTAATGGTAAAAGATGTTACTACATCTCCTTTAGTTTGGACTGGTGAAAATAAGGAGATTATACCTCAGTCTTACTTTGTCGGGGGTGGTGTGATAATTCCTCTAAAGCTATGGGAGATTTTAGCAGATGCCGATCTTATCCTTGATGAGGGTGGTTTTAGGTCTAAAATAGGGCTTGAAGGGAGATATAATAAGATATTTGCAATAAGATTTGGCTTTGATAATGATAGATTGACATCCGGGGCAGGTCTATCATTCCGATCAATAGGAATAGATTATTCAATAATGATTAATTCAGATTACTTCCCAACTACCCAGAGGGTCTCTATCTCAAAAAGATTTTATTAATAGCAGAATCTCTTTTAGCTTGTTATCCGTTCTTCTTAGACGAGCAGAAATCTCTTTTAAGAAACCCCACAGTATTTTATTCTCTGTTTCTTTGTTTTTTGATATAAATTCATTAAATTTATTTTTTTCAAAAAAGTAACAGGTAACATCGGTATCAGCAATAGCGGATGCCGAACGAGGTTTATCCTCTATCATTGCCATTTCACCAAAATGGGAATTCTTTCTTAACAATGCAAGTAATTCTTCCCCTATACCAGGGAGAATTATGCTAATTCTTACTTTTCCTTCAGATATTATATAAAACCCATCGCCGGTTTCTCCCTCTGAAAAAATTTTTTGTTCAGGATGAAAACTTTTTTGAGTTGCGATCTCAGATAGCCTCTTTAATTCTTCTTCGTTTAAATCCGTAAATATAGATACCTTTCTCAATATATCCATTTTACCTCCTTTTCATTTAGAATAGTTATTAGAGAAAAAAAGTCAATATGTAGATTTGCCTCATTAAAAATCAACACGAAAACAGTAAAATATGTCTCCAGAGAAGGAGGTATAAAAAAGCGAAGAAGAAAAGATGAAGAATGAAGAAGGAAGAAGGAAGGATGGAAAACACCCTCCCTTAATCCCTCCCATCAAGGGAGGGAAACTTCCT
>CAZQRW010000056.1:0-10357 GCA_964596115.1 uncultured bacterium | reverse complement strand
TGCTTTTCAAGCCCTCTTATTGCTAAAATCTATCACTTATCTGAATTTTTGGGTAGTTTTCTTTTCTTGACTTCGCCTCTAATTCCCTGTATTATTGGCTGTTAGAATGAAAGATTATAAGATCAAAGCGCAATTTTATTCAGCACTATTAAAGGGAGCTTGGATTTATACGCATGTGATTAATCAAGGAGGGAAAGGGGTAAGGAGTCCTGTAGATTTTTAATATATGTTGCCATGCGAGCAACATATTCAAAAAAAGAAGGAGAAAATATGTGTAACTTATGTAATAATAAACAATTAAACAAAATAGGCAGTATGAGTTTAGGTAGTCAAAAAGAGCAACATTTGCTATTTTCATTAGTATACTTAATCTTATGTTAGGCGTATATATTTTTGAGTAATTATGGCATTGTTAAACCCGACATTTGATACAATTGGCAGATTAAGAGTTTCTGCAACTGAAGGAGAATTGCACCTCTTAAAATTTCTTTCCAGTGCTCTCGATGATAAATATGAAATTTTTTTTCAGCCTTTTATAAATGGTGATAACCCAGATATAATTATAATGAGAAAAAATTCTGGTGTTCTAATTATTGAAGTAAAAGATTGGCACCTAATCAATTATTTTCTAGATAAGAAGAAACATTGGAGATTAAAAGAAAACGGAGCCTATTTAAAATCGCCTCTCTCACAAGTTCTGTCTTATAAAGAAAATTTATATACATTGCACATCGAGCATTTATTGGAAAAGAAAATAAGAAATCAGAAATTGTTTTCTGTAGTCACTTGTGCAGTTTATTTCCACAATGAAACCGAAAATTCAATTAAATCATTTCTTCTGGAGAAATTTTCTAATGACGAGAGATACAAAAAATTTATAAGTTATTTTGAACTTATCGGTAGAGATACATTAAAAAAAGAAAAATTTCAGAATATCCTCCATAAAAGATGGCTCGACAGATACTCTAAATTCTTTGATAATTATTTATATCAAAGTTTTAAAAAATATTTGTCGCCACCTATCCATACCATAGAACAAGGAATTGAAATACAATATACTAAAAAACAGTCTGAATTAATAGATAGTAAACCGATTCAACAAAAAATTAAAGGAGTTCCTGGTTCAGGTAAGACAATGATACTTGCTAAAAGAGCAGTAAATGCACATAAACGCACAAAGACAAGAATCTTGATTCTTACATACAATATCACTCTAAAAAATTATATTCATGATAAAATTAGTGAAGTTAAAGAAGAATTTAATTGCCAAAATTTTTATATAACCAATTATCATAACTTTATCACCACGCAATTAAACAATTTAGGCATACCAATAAGAATGCCTGAAAATTTAAATGAAGTCGAATTATCTGAATATCTTGAACAGAATTATTACTCAAATGAAAAAATTTTTGAATCTTTTAAAGATAGTATTGACAAATATCATTCAATCTTTATTGATGAGATTCAAGATTATAAAACTGAATGGTTAAAAATAATTAAAAGATATTTTCTTATCCCCAATGGTGAACTTGTCGTTTATGGAGACGAAAAACAAAATATTTATGAAAGACAATTAGATTCTGATAGGAAACCTAACACAGGAATTCCCGGAAGGTGGAATGAATTAAACGAATCATTCAGATTGACAACAAAAATTGCTAATCTCGCAATCAAGTATCAAAATTATTTTTTTGCTAAAAAATATGATATTGATATAATACAAATTATCAAGCAGCAATCGATATTTGATGTTCAAGAACTCATAGAATATTATTTCTTCAAATCAACACTAACACAAAATATTATCTTTGAAAAAGTAATTAATATTATAAAGGAATTAAATACTCATCCCAACGATATATGTTTTTTGTCACCAAGGGTAGAAATTTTAAGAGAACTAGATTATTTCATTAGGTCAAGAATTAAACAAAAAACAAATACTACTTTTGAAACCAAAGAAATGTGGGAAAAATTAAAAAGTGAAATAGATGAAGAAGAAAAGTTCAAGAGAGAAATTGAAAGAATAAGACACAATAAGAAATTTAATTTTTGGATGAATTCAGGAACTATCAAATTATCGACTATTCACAGTTTTAAAGGTTGGGAGATTCACACTTTATTTTTAATCATAGATTCAGGAAATGAATTAGATGAATTTCTATCTGATGAATTAGTTTATGCAGGAATAACAAGATGTCGTTTTAATTTATATATACTAAATATAGGAAATATAAAATATCACGACTTTTTTACTTCAAGTGTTAAAAATACTCATTTTTACGATCGCACATTCCCAAAAATCGTATAACCATTGGCTCAACTTTACCGCAGGGCCTGTGCGGTTTTTCAAGTTTTGAAGTCCGCATTAAGTTTTTTGGTTATTCGAAGTCTGTGTCCCGCAATCCTGCGGCAAGGTAGCCAAAACGTTAGACAGGAAAAAATGATAATACTTATTATGGGTGAAGGACTATTTTGTTTGTCGTATGGTGGATTTTCTTTCAAGCCTCAGAAGCAAGGAGGAGAAGATGAGTAGGTGCGATAATTGTGTTCTGCTCAAGAGGAAATTGAAAAAACGCACAGTATTTATGCTTTCGCTTTTGGTCATTTACCACGTGGGCGGTATCAAGTAGCCTATTCAATCTCACCTGATAATAGTAGCTACGCTATGGATGTTTGTGCTATTAAAAAGAAACACAATCAATATGAAATCCATGCCAATTTCGTTGTTGGCGCTTCGGGATTAAAAGGGAAAGAATATAGGAGATAACTTTCTACCTTATCCGTACAAGAAAAAAGCAAAGAAAATTTAATAAAAATAGATTTGACTTTTGTTCCCCTTTGTTATAAATTATTATGTAATGTTAAACGATTATAAACTCCTACAGGTAAAAAGGGAAGAAAATATCCCCGAGCTAAGAATTGTGGTGAAACATAAGAGTTCAAAAACGACCGAGATTTATACCCATGTAAGCACTAAAAGTATAGGCAGAATAAAGAGTCCATTAGATACTTTAAACCTCAAAAGGGGAGTGGTGAGTGACAAAAATTGTTAAAGAAGGTGTTTTGGGTACTTCAGCCAGATTCGGTATATACGAACTTGGTTCGGATCCAGACTTATTTGCCATTGCGTGCAGGGGAAAAAGCAAATCTCAAGGTATGTTATATATAAAAATTAATCGAAGGTAATCAGATATGAACCAACTAACATTTTTTGAGAAAGAAGAAAGGAAATTAATCAATTTAAGAGAAGCAAGTGTTTGGGCTTCGCAATACCTAAATCGTAAAGTTACTATTTCTAATATTTCGTATTTGCTACAATATGGAAGAATAAGAAAGTATGGAAGCAATGGAAACCCCTTGATAAATATTGAAGAATTAAAAGAATATTATGACTCTTTAGAGACACAAGAGAAACAGTGGAAAAAGAAATTAGGTGAAGACCTAAATTGGCATTTGTCTTTTGTAGAATACAAAGAATCAGAAAGGACCAAGCACGTCCATAGGTTGCATCCGTACAAAGGTAAATTTATCCCTCAGTTAGTAGAATATTTTCTTGATTCTCATACCGACGAATTCAAACAAAAAATATATTTTAATAAAGGTGATATTGTGTTGGATCCATTCTGTGGAAGTGGAACAACATTAGTTCAAGCAAATGAATTGGGAATGCATGCCATTGGTATAGATATTTCTGCGTTTAATGCAATGATTAGTAATGTTAAAGTTGAAAGGCATAATATCTCAGAGATAAGAGAGGTTGTTCAGGAAATCACATTAAAGTTGGAAAATTTTCAGAAAACAAAAAATAATATTGCTTTTGAAGAACATTTACTTTCAGAACTTGCAAAATTTAACCACAAGTATTTTCCTTCGCCAGAATATAAAAGAAAGGTAAGAAAAGGCGAAATCAAAGAAAAGGAATATGGTATTGAAAAAGAAAAGGAATTTTTAAAGATTTACTACAGTTTAGTAGAAAAATATAAAATCAAAATTAAACAAGACAAAAATAATTCTTTTTTAGATAAATGGTTCTTATTTCCAGTGAGAGAAGAAATCGATTTTGTTTTTAACGAAATAAAACAAATTGATAATAAGGATATTAAGAAAATATTAGCAATAATCTTGAGCAGAACCGTTCGCTCTTGCAGAGCAACTACTCATGCTGATTTAGCAACCTTAAAAGAGCCTGTTACAACTACATATTACTGTAAGAAACACGGTAAAATATGCAAACCGATTTTTTCCATTAAAGGGTGGTGGCAAAGATATACTATAGACACATTAAATCGCCTTAAAGAGTTCGATAGATTACGAACCGAAACGTTTCAAATCTGTTTGACAGGGGATAGCAGAACGATAGATATTTATAACGAAATCAAAAAAAGAAATTCAGAGTTTGCTAAAATTTTGCTGGAACAAAAGATTAAAGGTATTTTCTCAAGTCCCCCTTATGTCGGACTTATTGATTATCACGAACAGCATGCTTATGCATATGAAATATTTGGATTTCCTCGAAAGGATGAATTAGAAATCGGGCCACGCTTTAAAGGTCAGGGGAAAGAAGCAAGGGATGCCTATGTTAAAGGTATAGCGGAATCTTTAAGAAATTGTAAAAAATATCTTCAAAAAGATTATGATATCTTTTTAGTAGCCAATGACAAATTTAATCTTTATCCTGATATTGCACAGTTATCAGATATGAAAATTGTTAATCGATTTAAGCGTCCTGTGTTGAATAGAGTGGAGAAAGATAGATCTAATGCCTATGCAGAAATAATATTTCATTTAAAGGAAAGATAAAATGCCACTTACAAAAGAACAAATAAAATTAATCGAGAATACTATTAAAGATAGCCTACGGAAAAAGTTTAGAGACTATAAGCCAGAAACGAGTCATATGCCTTTTCATTATCGTTTACTTGGTCGTGATAGAATGGCATTATTTTCCTTTATCCATTCATTAAATACTACCTTTGGTACATCTATTTTTGAACCTGTTGCAGAAACTTTGGCAAGTTTGAACTTTAAATTTGCACAAAAACAGTATGTGGTTGGTGATACTATTAGTGAACAAGCCCAATCTGAAATTCAACATATTATGAATGAACTTACAATGGGAAAAAATCCAAATAAGACGGAAGAAATCGAAAGGATAAGAAAAGTTTGCAACAAAGGCACAATGAACAAATCAAAAACTGTAAAAGTGGATTTGTTTGTTCAAAGTGCGGATGGAACAGTCCATTTATTTGACTTGAAAACAGCAAAACCAAATATCAGCAATTTTAAAGATTTCAAAAGGACATTGTTAGAATGGGTAGCAATTTTCTTAGCGAAAAATCCAAATGCAAAGGTAAATTCATATATTGGTATACCCTACAATCCATATGAACCAAAACCTTATGAAAGATGGACATTGAAAGGTATGTTAGATTTGAATAATGAGTTAAAAGTCGGAAAAGAGTTGTGGGACTTTCTTGGGAATGACGGTGCCTATGAAGAATTATTAAATTGTTTTGAAAAAGTAGGTATAGAATTAAGACCGGAAATTGATGCGTATTTTTCAAAATTCAAGTAATAAAGTAATAGGATTAATAGTGAAAATGCCTGCAACAACAAATAACACAGCATATACGGCTCACCTCATTTGCCCAAATTTCGGTTACGCCGGAACTTCGTATATGCTGAAATCGTTAGGTGATATAATGCTCAAAATTTGGATAAAAATAAAGGAAGAGAAAAAATGAAAATTTCCGATTATTATAATTGGTTAAGAAGAGATTGGGCTAAAACCGGCTTAGTGGTTTCTTTTTTTCTGTTAGTTTTTCTGTTTGTATTTGTAAAGGAGAAAAATTTTATAGTTTTTTTAATTCTTTTACAGACACCTATATATATGCTGCATGAAACAGAGGAATATGTCTTTCCTGGGGGATTCGAGATATTTTTCAACAGAAAAATTTTCAAAGTTGAATCAAATACCAATCCCCTTAATGAAAAATTCATATTTTTTGTTAATATTATATACATTTGGATATTATTGCCACTTTTTGGCATTCTAACATTATACAATTATGATATTGGAATCTGGATTCCGTACTTTTCTTTCTTTGCTGGAGTATCTCATATTTTATTAGGTATGAAAGCTAAAAAAATATATAACCCTGGAATGATTGTCAGCCTTATTCTTAATATTCCTGTGAGTACCTGGACTATTTATTACCTCTATAGTAATAAGATAATAAACTCTCTTATTATAAATATTCATTGTGCAATTGGACTAGGTGCAAATTTAGTTCTCCCTATAATGGGCGTAATTGTTTTTAAAAGGTATATAAAAAACATACAGTAAAATAAAATAGTCAAAGATGGAATCTGGAGGGAATGATTGAAAATGAAGAAATTTTATAATTATCATAACCGTATTACATCACCCAACAAGAAATATATGCTCCGCTTCGCTACGGGCTACGCCACATTGGATTCATTCCTCAACCAACGTCATATATTTCTGAAACGTTATTTGAAAGGCAAGTTGAGCTTAAGATAAAAAAATAGATCAATAACAGAAGGAGAAAAATGAGAACCGAGAATTTTTTCAGTCCTATTCCTATAATAATCACATTGGCACTATGTATATTTCATTTTATTTTTTTGCTTTATTTTTTCTCCCCTGCTATTTCAACGCCCGATGCACAGGGATATTTTACACAGGGAAAGTTAATTGCGAAGTACGGTCATTCTTATTTTACACCTCAAAACAACCTTCAATACATTGGGCCCCATTGGCATAGCCAGGATGGACAGAAATATTTTACCACTTTCCCACCGGGATTCCCCTTTCTAATAGCTATCATTTATAAACTGTTTGGAGCAAATCCGACTTTCTTGATAAACTTGATATTGGCGTCAATCGGTTTGTTGATTTTTTTCTTTCTAAGTAAAAATTGGCTTTCAAATAATTGGGCTTTGGCAGCAACATTTTTCCTTGCAATTAACCCTTTCTACAATGAACACGCCTTATTTGGCGATTCGCATACTTCATTGATTTTCTTTTTCCTTTTGGGATTGCTGTTTATTTTCTATCATCTGTAAGTTTATTGACATTCACTTATATGGGTTATTTCTGGTCGCCTGACCCAGAAACAATGCGATTTTTATTGCCGACTTTTCCAATTTACACCCTGGTAGCAGTTTACTTTATCAGTCAGTTAAAGAAAAAATATCAAATTGCTTTTTTATCAATAGCTCTTCTTGTTTCATTACCCTGGGGAGTGTCTGGTTCCTTACGGGCTGTCAGGCCTTTGTATGTACGGAATAGCGCTATATCAAATATAACAAAAACTATTGAAAGGGATATAGCAGATGGGAGCATTATTATCACCTTTGAAGGAATTTGTCAAAACCTTGATGTATATGACAAATGGAAACTTATTGACATTTCAATACTTTCAAAAGCAGGTGCTCTGACAGGCAAAATGCCAACGAAACCAATGAGAAATGAATATGCATCAAAAGTTTACAACCCATTGAGCGGAAACGATTTTAAGAACCAATTTATCAAAGATTTAAACCAATGGTCAGCTAAAAAGATTTTCCTGATTGCATACAGAAGTGAAATTGAAATGGTAAACAAATTAATTGGTGATAGATTCAATATTGATAAAATGACTTCCATTGACATATCCAATCTTCCAGTTTTAAAACCTATGTTTCCCAGTAGGGCACAAAGAAGCTCCCAGAGCCCCAGAGTCAAACAGCCAGCAGGGCAAAATCGACCCGTAAGGCCTAACCAAATATTTGACTTTGAAATAAGAAAAGAACCTTTGATAATTGTTGAGCTGACAGTGAAATAAAATGACAGACAATATTTCATAATGCTGCTTGCCTAACTGTTAACAGCGTATTTGCAGTTCGCGAGTTTATTCTGGGAGAGGCCGAAAGGCTCACCTAAATGCCTGACTTGTCTATTACTGAACACATCCCCAGATAATTAGGCAGATTACCCGAGGGGTGGGAAAGATTTCTTTTTTCTTGACATCTCATCATCAGATATTAGGATATCATCACAATGAAGAAAGAGAAAGGAAAGGAATTGAGTTTCTGGGAGCACCTTGAGGAATTGAGGAGGAGAATAATATTCTCCATTGTATA
This sequence comes from uncultured bacterium, assembly GCA_964596115.1. GTDB lineage: Bacteria > Hydrothermota > UBA3072 > UBA3072 > B12-G15 > CAZQRW01. Next base: position 2,206 of record CAZQRW010000056.1, on the reverse strand, counting down.
TTTTGTTATTTTTTCAGGGGCTCTCTATCCCTTCACAGACAAAATTATAAAATATATCACTTCCCCCATTGGGAAAACATACTTCTTTGCTCCTCAGGAGGCATTGTTTATAAGGATAAAGATGGCGATGGTGCTTGGTTTTTTTGTTGCAATCCCATTTATCCTCCATCAGATTTGGCTTTTTGTCTCTCCTGCATTGACAAAGGAGGAGCACAGGTATTCATTGACATTTCTCTTTGCCGGAGGGATTCTATTCTATGGAGGAGCGTATATTGGGTATAGTATTTTTACCCCCTTTATTATAAGGGTACTTATGCAGTTCAAAACCCCATATATGGAACCAATCATAGGTATATCAAAATACTTTTCCCTCATACTCTGGATATCGGGTGGTATGGGTGTTGCCTTTGAACTTCCTGTTATAACCTTTATACTGACGAAGTTGGGGATTGTAACGCCTGGTTTCCTTTTGAAACAGTGGAGATATATGATTGTAGGTATTCTTATATTTGCCGCAGTAATTACCCCGACAATAGATATCGTTACAATGACTATTGTCAGTATTCCCCTTTTCTTCCTCTACTTCGTGAGTATTCTTACCTCATTCCTGGGGAGGTAGTATGTTCAGTGGGATCGTTATTCATTACCTCTTGCAAGAAATGAAAGGATTTATTGGTGGGAGGGTGAGGGATATTGAAATAAATGGGAATAAACTCATTATAAACACAGGGAAAGAGGGAATCATAGGTGAAATTCATCCTGAACTACAGAGAATATATATAGGTAAAGCAAATGGAGAAGGTTATTTCACCACCCATTTTTCTGGCAAAAGAATAATAGATATAAAACAATTGGGCCTCGATAGGTTTCTCATCGTTGAGTTTGAGGATGAGTATAAAATAGTTTTTGAAATGCTCGGGAGAAGGGGGGATATAATTATTGTAAAAGGTGATCAAATTCTGGATTCACTAAAAGGAAAGAGGGGAATATACAAAAATCCAGAGCCATTAAGGGCACTAAACATCCTTGAAGAATCAAGCAAAGAGTTAAGAGAGAATATCAAAAGTGGAAAGAGGATTACAGGCTTAACCCCATATTTTGTGAGGTATCTTCAGGAACTGAGAGAGGAAGAACTTGATAAATTCCTTGAGAGGGAATTCTCCCCCTGTTGTAATGAAAAAATCCTTTCACCCTTTCCACTTCCAGAGACAGAGCAGACAAAAACAATGAACGATGCAATAGTAAAATTCTTTCATCTTCAGGAAGAAAAGAGGGCTAAAAAAGAAAAAGAGATATACAGAAGAAGGATAGAAAAGGAGATAGAGAGTCTAAAGAAGGAGATAGAAATTCTCTCAAAGGCAGAAGATTATGATAAATACAAATACTGGGGGGATCTTTTATTAACCTATAAGAATTCATTAAAAAAGGTAAATCCTGTGAAGCTGATAGGTTTTAATGACGAACCTGTAGAAATTCCTATAGATACAGCAAAGTCTATAAAGGAGAATGCAGAGGGATACTTTAGACTATATAAAAAGATGAAATCGAAGGAAAAAAATAAAACAAAAATTATTGAGAAAATCAAAAAAAAGATAGAAAAACTGAAAAAAAGGATGGAGGGTGTAGAGATAGTAGGGAAGAAAAAGGGGAAGAAGAAAATAGAGGAATCAATCCCATATAGGGAGTTCATTTTGAAATCGGGTAACAAAATACTTGTAGGTAAAAATGCCAGGGGAAATGAGATGGTTACATTCAGAATAGGAAGAAAGTTTGATATATTTTTTCATATAAGGGAGGCACCAGGTGCCCATACAATTCTCTATCTCATTGACAAAAATGTCCCTCCCGGGAAGGAAGATATAGAAACAGCCGCATCCATTGCAGCCTACTTCAGTAAGGCTACTCATTCTAATATGGTATCTGTGAGTTTTACCCCATTGAGATATGTCAGGAAGCCAAGAAAAAGCAAGCAGGGTCTGGTGCTGTTAACAAAAGAAAAGAATATGTTCATCACACCCAAAAATCCAAAGGAACTTATTGAAGAAGGAAAGATATTAGAAAGCTAAAATCCATTATACAAACTTCTACAAGATTTATATATGTGGTCTCTATATTAAAGTTTTAACATTCTATGACTGCAGATATTTTTTTATCTTACAACGATCCCCTTATAAATCCTTTTATTTACCTTTATAAAGTATATACC
>CAZQRW010000055.1:0-10498 GCA_964596115.1 uncultured bacterium | reverse complement strand
ATAATCCAGAGGCATTAAATCCATACCTATATGTATTAAATAATCCTGTAAATGCAACGGATATAACGGGAGAGAAGGTACAGTTTTGCAGTAAATATATGGTGGGTAGAGGATTTCATGTATATCTAAGATTTGAAGGAGGCTCTTATGGAGGAAGAACTTTTGGCTTTAGACAAAGACTCAATATTCCATTTCCTCCCCCATTTATATGGTTGCCGGCAGTAGTTGAAGAAGATACACCAGTAAATTCAGGGGGATATTGTGTTTCGGTAACACGCAATGATTGTAAAGATGAATGTGTGATGCAAAATATAATGAAAAGTGCTATTGAAGCGGCAGTAGGTATTAAAAAATATAAACTAAATGTGTATGATTGCTATACTTGGACTGCTGAAATGCTTCATTCATGTGGAATAGGGTGGTGAAAAATGAAGAATAGGAGAGATAAAATTTTCAGATTTATATGGTATAGTGTAATAATTACTTTTGCAATAAGTCTTATTTCTATTATTATGGTATATATATGGGGACGGAAAGGGATTGGAGTAAAACCTTTGTATTCAGGGGCTCTACACAATTTTTTCCTATGCACTTTTATAATTTTTAGTCCCCTATGCTTCATAATGAGCCTTACTACAAGAGTGATTAACAATAAATATAATTTTTTGGAGAAGAAAGATGATATAATCAACAAAATGATTATGTTTTACGGGTTTGCTACAACACTTTATATGATAATTTTATTTGTACTATTTCACAACTTTTATGGATAATTTTCCTCTTCAAATAGAAATTGAAGAAAAGAAGGAGGCATTAACGAAAAATAAGACAATTTCAGATGATATTGAATATACTTATTTCTATTCCTCATATTCGGCGGTAAGCGACTCTTCCACTTCCTACTTCTCAGTTCTCACTTCTCACTTATCGGAGATAGGTAGGTTTACACAGGAAGACCCGGTGTTGCAGATAAATGAGAATAGTTTCTTTGGTTGTGGAGCAGTAAATATAACTCCCATATTTGAATATCAAGATAATCCAGAGGCATTAAATCCATACCTATATGTATTAAATAATCCTGTGAATGCAACGGATATAACGGGAGAGAAGGTAGAAATCTGTAAGAGAGGTAGGTTGAGACATTGGTATATCAGGTTTTCAGAGGGTGAATATAATGGAGTTAAAGCGGGTTTTGCTCAAAATCCTTTAACTGTCAGAACTTTACCACCAAGGTGGTTAAAGGGTAAAGTTTATTTTAATGAACCTCCAAATATTGGGGGTAATTGCTATAATTTAACAAATGATAATTCTAAAGATACATGTGTTATGGGTGCTATAATGTATTATTCACATCTTGCTGATGCTGGTATTATAAAATATCATATTCTATTTTTCAATTGTCATAATTGGACGAGAGCAGTGTTAGGGGAGTGTGGATTATGAAGAGATGCAAGATTATAAGGCGAATATCTATTGGGGTAATAGGATTATGGATATTGCTTTATTTATTGTGGGCAATTAAGTATATTATACTCATGTTACCTGTATTTAAAGGGGATTATAACTTCTCTAAATATGAGAGAGCAATAAACTTGTTTTCAAAAATTACAGACAATACTTTTTTCTTATTGATCATAATTACGGTTACATTAATAATTATATCTCGTATATATTGTAGAGGATTCAGTTTTATAAGCCGAAATGTATTTGGAAGGATGCCAAGGTTTAGTAATGCATTGGTGTTATTTATGTTATTTATATTGGGAGTAAGTATCTTTATGGTGTTATTAATGAGTTTTAACGGGGTATTTGCAGGTCCCTATAATTGGGTTTACTATTCAATAACGTTCACGCTTATTTCTTTTATTTCGTTATTATATATTAGAGTATATTACACTTCTTTTTTTAATAAAAAACTGTGGAACATAGGGTTTATATTCTGGATATTATGGATTTTAAAAACTATATGGTATTATTTAGGTACAGACCTTGTTTTAAAAGAAACAAATTTAACACTTATTTCTTCAATTTTAGATGAAACTTTTGTAATAGTTCCTTTTGCTATTTCATTAAACTTTATTAGTTTGGATATTAAAGAAAGTGTTTTATCCAAAAGGAATATGAAAATAACTTGGATAATCTTTATAACGACGTGTATATATTATTTATTAAATCTTTATACAGGGGTGTTGTATTATTGAGTAATTACCAATATGACACAAGGAACAACAGATTATTACAGAATAAAAAAATGGGGACGTTAGGTTTTGTCAGGACTTTTTCAAGTGGCATATAGGATCTCTTTTTTAACCTGATTTTTCTCTCTCATTGTCTCGGTGCTTGACATTGTGACATTTTAGTTATTTATTTTTTTCTTCATCCTCTTATAAAGTTGTCCCAGAGAAGGTAGTTTTAATGATTTAAATGGTTTATAACTAATTATCTCCGAATATTTAAGCCCAGCCCTGTCCTTAAGAAGAACAAGTAACTCTAATCGAAGTCTCTTATTATATTGAAAACTCCCATCCAGTTCAGATACTTTTATCCCTTTTGCCTTTTCAAATTCCTCTACAGTACTTACTCATAACATATACCAATGATAGTGATTGGAGAATGTCACAATGTCAAGCACCGAGACCTTAAGTGGGGGACCGACTTATTGACTATTATCTTCTATACCATATAATAAATTTAATGGGTAGACTTATTGCAGTTGTTGACGATGAACCTGATATACTTGAACTCATTACATTTAACCTTGAGAAATCAGGATTTGAAGTAAAGGGTTTTGAGAATGGCAATGGGCTTATCGGATTCCTTAAGGAGAAAACTCCAGATTTAATAATCCTTGACCTGATGCTTCCTGATATAGATGGTTTAGAAATATGTAAGTATATAAGAATGGAAGAAGAATTTTCTAATATTCCCATCATTATCTTGACTGCAAAGGGAGAAGAAACAGATAGGGTTCTTGGTTTAGAACTTGGGGCAGATGATTACGTTACAAAACCTTTTTCTCCAAGGGAGCTTGTCGCAAGAGTAAAGGCTGTTTTACGGAGAGGCACAGCCACTAAAGGCACAAAAAAGATTAAAATAGGAGATATCCTTATAATAGACCCTCAGAGATACGAGGTCTTTGTTGAAGGCAAAAAGATTGATTTGACAACAACAGAATTTAGAATTCTGGGTATCCTTTCTGAACATAAGGGTTGGGTTTTTTCAAGGGAAAAGATACTGGAGCATCTATGGGGTAGAGATAAGGCAGTCTTTGATAGGACTGTAGACGTTCACATAAAGAATCTCAGGGAAAAACTTGGGAAGGCAGGAAAATTCATCAAGAATGTTAGAGGTATAGGATACAAGGTGGAAGAATGAAGAGAACCATTCTGAATAGGATTTTTGGAGGGTATTTATTAATAATACTATCACTTTCATTCTTTATTATAGTTATTTCATTTGTCACAATAAGGTCTTACTATTTAGACACATTTACGGAGGAACTGAAGAATATTGGGGTAGCAATTCAATCCCAGGTAATTGAATACGTTAACAGAAAGGATTATAAGGGACTTGACAGATTTGTAAAAAATATTGGCAAGAATGTCAACAGAAGAGTTACAATTATTAATAAGGAGGGAGTGGTTCTTGCCGATTCTAAAAAGGATCCTGAAACAATGGAAAATCACAGCACAAGACCTGAGGTCATCCAGGCGTATAGTGGACAGGTTGGAAAATCCATTCGGTTCAGCACCACTGTTAAAGAGAAGATGCTTTATGTTGCCTTACCATTATATATAAAGGGAAGCATAAAGGGGGTTATAAGGGTCAGTTTGTTCTTAAATAATATGAATCTTTTCCTCAAAAGATTAAATTTCAGGATATTTCAAATTTCCATTGTATTTATCGTTCTTTCGCTTTTAGGTGCCTTATTTTTTTCGAGGACAATTATAAATCCTATAAAAGCACTTGTAGATGCATCAAAAAAGATTGCCTCAGGTGAATTTGATGTAAGGGTATTTCTTAAAAGAGACGATGAATTAATGGAGTTAGCAAAAAGTTTTAATCTTATGGCAGAAAAGATAAAATCACTTATTTCTTCCCTTGAATCTCAGAAAGAAGAGTTGAATAATATAATATCCTCTATTCAGGAGGGACTCATTATGGTCGATGATGATGGGAAAATTTTACTGTGTAATAAAAGCTTTAAAAGATATATTAGTGAAGATGTGGAAGGAAAGGAATTACATTCAGTTTTACGGATTCCAGAGATTGGTGAGTTACTAAGAGAAATTAAAAACAAGCAAAGGGGATTATCAGGGGAGATGGAGTATAAGGGTAGGCATTTTATTGTTGGGGGAAGTTACCTTAAAAACAACAAAATAATCTTCGTCTTTCATGATATATCAGAGATGAAAAAACTTGAAAAGATAAAGAGGGATTTCGCTGTGAATGTATCCCACGAGTTGAGAACCCCTCTTACAGCAATAAAAGGGTACGTGGAGACGTTGGAGGAAGAAATAGATGAGAAAAAGAAGGGGTATCTGAATATCATCAAAAGAAATACAGATAGACTTATAAATATTGTTCAGGATTTATTGATTATATCAGAACTTGAGAATAGAGAGATTAAACCTGAAATGAAAGTCGTTAATCTTAAAGAAATTATTGAAAATACACTCTCCATATTCGGGCAAAAGATAGAAAAAAAAGGACTTATGATTGAGAAACATATACAGGAAAAATTACCATCTATAAAAGGTGATAGTTTTATGCTTGAGCAGGTTTTTATAAACCTAATAGATAATGCAATTAAGTATACAGAAAGTGGTAAGATAAAAATTTCTGCAAAAAAAGAGGATAACTATATAAAGATTGAGGTAGAGGATACTGGAATTGGTATTCCAGAAAAGAATCTTCCCAGAATTTTTGAGAGGTTCTATGTGGTTGACAAATCACGTTCAAGAAAAATGGGTGGCACTGGTTTAGGACTCTCTATTGTTAAGCATGTTATTTTACTCCACAATGGGAGAATAGATGTTGAAAGCAAAGTAGGGAAGGGAACAAAATTCATTATCCATCTTCCTATATCATAATAATTAACAAAAAATTAACATAATCTTTATACTCAGTTAACATTCCCCATTATTTGTATATTGAAATTATTAAACCCTAAAAAGGAGGTGTTAAGGTGAAGAAAATGTTATTGGTTGTCTTGCTTAGCGTGGTTGCCACCCAGACATTGATGGCAGATCAAAAAATTTCGGGCTATGTGATCGGTGAATACTACTACGTTTACCAGAGCCACGATGATAGTCTTAATGGTAACAACGGATTCTGGTTTAGAAGGATATATTTTACATACGACAATCACATTTATAAAAATCTGAAGGCAAGACTCCGTTTTGAGATGGCAAGTCCAGGCGATTTCACTAAGAAAGACCTACTTCACCCTACAGTGAAGGATGCTTACATCTCTCTGAAACAATACTTTGGAAGTCTCACCTTTGGTATCCAGGGAACACCTACATTCAACAGTGTTGAGAAGATATGGGGATACCGTTCTATTGAGAAGACCCCACTCGATCTCCAGAAATGGTCTTCTTCAAGGGATTTTGGTCTAAGTCTGAAAGGCAAAAGTAACATTCTTTCGTATTTTTTAATGTTTGGTAATGGAGCAAGTAATAAATCCGAAACAGATAAGACAAAAAATCTCTATACCTCTCTTGGTATTACGCCTTTTAAAGGATTATACGCTGAAGTATATGGAGATTATAGAGTTGGCCCAGATGATAAGTCCTATACTATGCAGGGCTTCCTGGCTTATTCTGGAGAAAAATTGAGATTTGGAATTCAGTATGCAAGAAGGGGAATAGGTGGCGAAACACCATCATATAGTATTCTTTCAGGCTTTGGTATATTGAAACTTAAAAAGAATACTGATATAATTATTCGATATGATAAAGCATTTGAGGCAAATACAGATGCTGAAAAGATATCGTATATTCCTATGTCTTCGGCATCATCTTCAAATCTTATAATTATGGGTGTTTCCTTCTCTCCATTAAAGGGAGTAAAGATAATCCCCAATTTAGAGTATGTATTCTACTCGGACTCAAGCATAAATCCTGATATCTTTCCGAGATTAACCCTTTATTATAAGATTTAAATAGGGAGGAAAAATGAACAATTTTCTAAAGATTTCACTGTTAGTAACTGGTTTTTTTACAGGCATAAACCTCTTTGCAGGTTCAATGAAGATTGAACTCCTTGGTGCAGGAGCAACCTTCCCATATCCCCTCTATTCAAGGATGTTTGATGTGTATGCAAAGGAAACGGGTGTAAGGGTGAATTATCAGGCTATTGGTTCAGGTGGAGGAATAAGGCAACTCCTCAGTAAGACAGTGGATTTTGGTGGGACAGATGCCTTTATGTTCGAAAAGGAGATGAAAGAGGCTGACGGAAAAATTCTTCATATTCCAACCTGTCTCGGTGCTGTTGTCGTTACATACAACCTTCCTGGAAAACCAGAACTGAGGTTTACACCAGACATAATTGCGGATATCTTTCTTGGGAAAATAAAGTGGTGGAATGATAGGAGGATTCAGGCAATAAATCCTGATGTAAAGTTGCCCCATCAGAAGATTGTGGTGGTCCATCGTTCCGATGGGAGTGGAACGACCTTCATATTTACGGATTATCTTTCAAAGGTAAGCCAGGAATGGAAAAAACGAGTAGGAAGGGGTAAATCCCTGAACTGGCCTGTTGGAATCGGAGGAAAAGGAAATCCTGGTGTGGCTGGGCTTGTAAAACAGATGATGGGGGCTATTGGCTATGTGGAGCTTATTTATGCAATGGGTAACGATATGCCCGTAGGTATTGTGAGAAACAAATCAGGGAATTATATAAAACCAAGTATTGAATCTGTGAGTTATGCAGCAAATGTGAAACTCCCTGCTGATACAAGGGTTTCTCTCACAGATACCGATGCAAAGATGGGGTATCCCATAAGTAGTTTTACCTGGTTGATCCTATATAAGGAACAGAACTACAAAAATAGGAGCAGAGAAAGGGCCGAAGAACTTTTGAAGATGATTTCGTGGATGATACATAATGGTCAGATATATACAAAACCTCTCCACTATGCGCCACTTCCTGAAGCAGCTGTGAAAAGGGGAGAGGAAATCCTGAGGACTGTAACATTCGATGGAAACCCCCTCCTTAAGTAGATCAAATGGTCTGGTGAGAGATACACCGCTCACCAGACCAAATATCTCTTCTAAGAGGAATTTCCCTGAGATTTTTTTCCGCTTTACACTGTTTTTATCAGGAATTGTGGTCTTGCTCCTTATAAGTGCTATATTATTAACGCTAATTTTGAATGCACTTCCCTCGATAAAAGCCTTTGGCCTGGAATTTTTATCCTCATCCACCTGGGACCCGGTATCGGGAAAATTTGGTTCATTAGCCTTTATTGTTGGGACACTGTTAACTTCATTTCTTGCATTAATTATATCAATTCCTTTTTCACTTGCCATATCAATATTTTTAGGGGAATACTATAAAAAGGGGGGGTTACCTTCTACCTTGGGTTCAACAATAGAGTTACTATCGGGCATTCCCTCAATTATATATGGTTTCTGGGGACTTCTTATTCTTGCCCCTATTGTGAGGGCAATGGAGATGAAACTTGGAATAGTTCCCTATGGTGTAGGCATATTTACTGCATCCATCATTCTTGCTATAATGATTATACCTTATTCTGCATCTCTGGGGAGGGATGTAATAAATCTCGTTCCTTCAGAATTAAAGGAGGGAGCATACGCCCTTGGTGCTACAAGATTTGAAGTAATTAAAAAAATTGTTGTGCCGTATGCAAGATCTGGTATAATAGCAGGTTTTTTGCTTTCACTGGGAAGGGCACTTGGTGAGACAATGGCAGTAACAATGGTTATTGGTAATGCAAATTTTTTCACGTTGAATATATTCTCTCCTGCAAATACAATGGCAAGTATCATTGCAAATGAGTTTACTGAGGCAACAGGGAAATTATATCTTTCGTCATTAATCGAGATAGGGTTAGTTCTATTTTTGATTACTGCTGTTATTAATTTTACAGGAAAATGGATTATAAATAGATTGGACATAAGAGGGAGTAAAAAATGAAAAATCTGAAATTTAGAATAATGATAGACAAATTTTTTATTATTTTAATTGCTATTCTCACATTTGCTATAATAGTTCCCCTATTTGCCATACTCTTTTATGTCGTGAAACAAGGCGTATCTGTCATAAATTGGGAGTTTTTTGTGAGCCTCCCTGCGCCCATAGGCGTTAAGGGAGGAGGTATATCGAATGCCATTGTGGGAACACTTATTCTGATTTTTCTCTCTGCAATTATTTCCATACCGTTAGGTATAACAGCAGGTATATTTCTATCTGAATATAATTCGAGCAGGTTAAGCAATTATGTGAGACTAAGTACAGAGATATTACAGGGAATTCCATCTATAGTTATGGGAATCATTGCATATATCTGGATAGTTAAGCCAATCGGAAGATTCTCCGCATTATCTGGAGCTGTTGCCCTGGGAATAATGATGCTCCCTCTTGTTGTAAAATCCACTGAGGAAAATTTGAGACTTATTCCTCAATCTCTGAGAGAGGCATCCCTTGCGCTTGGTGTGCCATACTATAGAACGATACTAAAAGTAGTACTTCCCGCAAGTCTAAGTGGAATATTAACAGGTATACTAATAGGGATCGCAAGAGTAGCTGGAGAGACGGCACCTCTGCTCTTCACTGCCTTTGGAAGTCCATATATGAATGTGAATATATTGAAACCTATAAATTCGCTGCCCCTCTTAATATTTAACTATGCCTCAAGTCCATATCATGAGTGGCAGAGGATTGCATGGGGTGCATCTTTTGTTCTTATTGTATTTGTACTTATTTTAAGCCTAATGACAAAGGGGTTAACAAGAAAATGGAAGACAGAGTTTTAAGGGTAGAGAATCTCTCTGCTTTTTACGAAGATAAGCAAGTACTTACAGATATAAATTTATCATTTCAGAGAAATGTTGTTACTGCTATTATGGGGCCATCAGGTTGTGGCAAGACTACCCTTATCAGATGCATAAACAGGATGAATGAATTAACACCTGGGGCAAGAACAACAGGTAAAATCTACCTCGATGACGTAAACATATATAATATAAATCCCATAATATTGAGAAGAAGGATAGGAATGGTTTTTCAGAAGCCCAACCCCTTTCCCATAATGAGTATATATGATAATGTCTTAGCAGGTTATAAATTAAATGGTATAAGATTATCCAAAACAGATAGCGACAGGATTGTGGAAGAATCACTGATAAGATCGGCTCTCTGGGATGAAGTTAAAGATTCACTTTACAAAAAGGGTACATTTCTTTCAGGAGGACAGCAACAGAGATTGTGTATTGCAAGGACACTTGCAATGAATCCAGAGATACTGCTCCTTGATGAGCCCACCTCTGCGCTTGATCCCAAGGCAACTGCAAGAATAGAAGAATTAATAGTAGAATTAAAAAAAACAGTTACTATTATACTTGTGACACACAACATTGCCCAGGCTTCAAGAGTATCAGACTACACCGCCTTTTTATTCCTCGGGGAGCTTATTGAATTTGGAGAAACGGGGAAAATGTTTACTGTTCCAGAGGATAAGAGGACAGAGGAATATCTTACCGGAAAATTTGGATAGGAGGGAAAATGCTTGATAAAAAGATAAATGAATTAAAAGAAATGGTTATTGAATATTCCACCTATGTGGAGAGGATGATAGAAAAAAGTATAGAAGGAATATTGAAAAAAAATAGAGGGGATCTTTTAATTGTAATAAATGAAGATGAACCAAAGGCAAATGATAGAGAAGTAGAGATAGAGGAAGAATGTATAGAAGCCATTGCTCAATTCGAACCAAAGGCAAAGGATTTAAGAACTATTCTTATGATTTTGAAGATCAATAATGATCTTGAACGAATGGGAGATCATGCCGTTAATATTGCCAACAGAGGTATATATTTAGTGGAAAGACCCTATACATTCCGTTTGAATCTGATATCGAAAATGGTTGATGAAACACTTGGTATGTTGAAGGACAGCATAAATTCTTTTATAAGGGAAGATTCAATCCTTGCAAAGGATGTATGTAAGAGGGATAATGTGGTTGATTCTCTCAGGGATAAGGTTTTGAGAAAATTTGTTAAGTCCATAACAGAGGATCCTCGTATAGTTGAGGCTGCAATTATGTTGGTTAATGTGGCTGCTAATCTTGAGAGGATAGCAGATCTCTCTACAAATATAAGTGAAGATGTGGTATATATTGCAAGTGGAAGGGTAATAAAGCACCGCAAGGAGAAGTGATTATCTTTTCTATTCTTACGGTGACGCAATGCTAATTATTATAGATTAAGAAGTACAAGGATCCGAGCTTAGGATAACTTTCTTTCCTTGACAA
>CAZQRW010000054.1:0-10682 GCA_964596115.1 uncultured bacterium | reverse complement strand
TCTAAATAGTAATAACAACAAGAATATTTTACCTGTTGACAGATAGGTTGTTTTTTGTTATTTTGCCATAGTATGGGGAAAATAGTAGGAATAGCGAATCAGAAGGGTGGTGTGGGTAAGACCACAACTGCATTGAATGTATCAGTAGCCATAGCGTATTACGGATATAGAGTGCTTATGGTTGATCTGGATCCTCAGGCAAATCTTACCAGTGGACTAGGATTTTCGAAGGTATATCCTACTGTATATGATGTACTTATAAAATCAGTTCCTGTTGATGAGACTGTGAGAAAAACAAAGATTGACAATTTATTTTTATTGCCCAGTGAGATTTCGCTCGTAGGAGCAGAAGTTGAGTTGGTTGAGGAAAGAGATAGAGAAACAAGGTTAAAAAGAATTATTATGAGGTTAAAAAGGGATTACGACTATATAATTGTTGATTCTCCGCCTTCATTGGGGCTATTGACTCTAAATGGACTTGTTTCCTCTGATTCAGCATTAATACCAATTCAGAGTGAATTTTATGCCCTTGAGGGACTTGGTAAATTATTAAACACAATCAGGATGGTTCAGAGTAAACTAAATCCAAGACTTACTATTGAGGGTGTGCTTATAACAATGTTTGATACCAGACTTAACCTTTCCCAACAGGTTGTTGAAGAAGTGAGAAATTATTTTGGCGAAAAAGTATATGATACAATAATCCCAAGGAATGTAAAACTTGCTGAAGCTCCAAGTTTTGGGCTTTCTATCTTTGAATATGATCCTAATTCGAGAGGCGCTGAGGCATACAAAAAACTTGCAGAGGAGATTTTAGGGAGAAATGGGCAGAAAGGCACTTGGAAAGGGCCTTCAGGCATTAATACCAGAAGCTAAAGAAGAAGGAACAGTAAAGATTTCGATTAACAGAATTTATCATAGTCCTCTTCAGCCTCGGAGTAAAATAGATAATGAAACAATAAAGGAATTAACCTTATCTATTAAAGAAAAGGGCATTCTTCAACCCCTCCTTGTAAGAAAGGTTGGCGAAAAATATGAATTGGTATATGGACATAGAAGATTTGAAGCTGCCAAGAAGGCAGGTTTAACAGAAATACCTGTTGTCATAAGAGAGCTCTCCGATAGAGAAGTTCTTGAGATATCTATTATTGAGAATGTGCAGCGTGAGGACCTTAATCCACTCGATGAAGCAAAGGCATATCAAAAATTGGCAAAGGAATTTGGTCTCACACAGGAAGAAATCGCAAAAAGGGTGGGGAAGGAGCGCTCTACTATTACGAATAAATTACGGTTACTTAAACTACCCAAACAGATTCAGGATGCCCTTGGGAGAGGCAAGATAACAGAAGGTCATGCTCGTGCCATATTAGCACTTAAAAGTGAAAAGAAAATGTTAGAAGAGCTTGAGAAGATACTTAAGGAAAAATCACCTGTCAGAACAGTAGAGAAGAGAGTAAAAGAAAAACCTTATAGATTACGCCATATTGAAAGTGAGCTTATGAATATTTTTCACACGAAGGTTTCTATTGCAAAGAGTAAGAAAAAAGGAAAGATAGAGATTGTTTTCTACTCTGAGGAGGATCTTGAGAGAATTTTAAATCTACTAAGGAGGATAGAGGATGAAAGAGATTCTTAAAGAACTTTCAAACACAAATGGCGCCACAGGATTTGAAGAGGGGGCAGCTGAAAAAGTTATTAGGCTATTAAAAGGAAAGATAGATGAGGTCTATAGCAATAAAATGGGAAGCGTTGTGGGAATAGTGAATTCTACTACAAAAAGTAGGGGAAGAGTAATGATAGCCACCCATCTTGATGAGCTTGCAATGATTGTCAGGAAGATTGAGAAGGGGTTTATTTATTTTTCAACCCTTGGTGGGTGGGACAAAAGGGTTTTCCCAGGACAGGAGGTAGTTGTTTATGGGAAGAAAAAATTAAATGGTGTTATTGGTGCAATTCCTCCGCATTTTTTTCCACGAGATAAAAGCAAAGATGTGTATACCTATGATGAACTATTTGTGGATGTTGGTCTTGATGAAAAAAACTTAAAAAAGAACGTAATGGTTGGGAATCCAATATATATAAGAAGAAAATTTGCTGAGCTTCATAACGGTTTTGTAACAGGAAAGGCATTCGATAATAGAAGTTCCTGTACTGTGCTTATAGACGTATTATTGAAGGCAAAGAAGGAGAACCTTCCCTATGACATATTTGGAGTATTCACTGTTGAAGAGGAAGAAACGGGTCTTGGGGCACGAACAAGCTCTTATGATATAGAACCCGATTTTGCCATTGTAATAGATGTTACCCATGGTAAATCCTATGGTGTTAGTGAGGGAGCATTAGAGATGAATAAGGGCCCAGTTTTTAGTACAGGACCAAATATACATCCGGATATATTTAATGGATTAAAATCTATTGCAGAGAAATATGAAATTCCTTATCAAATCGACGCTGTGCCTGGCCTTACCGGTACAGATGCAGCTGATATTCAAATAGTAAAGGAGGGGATTCCCTGTGGACTTATTGGAATCCCTCTTAGATATATGCATACACCTGTAGAGGTAATCAATCTGAAGGATATGGAAAGGACTTCAAGGGTGCTTCTTTCATTTTTAAAGGAATTTGAAGGCGTAGGATCAGATCTATAATGTTCTGGAGGTGATAGATGCTCGAACGATTGTCTAATGAGATGGGAGTTTCAGGAGACGAAGGAAGAATAAGGGAGATAATAAGGACAGAAATGGAGGGATTTGTTTCCCGAATCGAAGTTGATAGTATGGGGAATCTTTACGGATTCAAAAAAGGGAGTAGTGGAAAAAAGAAAAAGATTATGCTTGCTGCCCATATGGATGAGGTCGGCTTTATGGTTACTGGCTTTGAATCTTCAGGGGAGATAAAATTTCATACCATTGGAGGAATTGATCCAAGGGTATTACTGGCAAAGAAGGTTCTTATTGGCAATGAAAAAATCCCAGGTGTTATTGGTGTTAAGGCTGTTCATCTTTTGAAAAAAGAAGAATTAGGAAAACCACCAAAGGTTGAGGACCTCAGAATAGATGCAGGATTTTCTTCCGAAAAGGAAGTAAAGGAAGCAATACATATTGGTGATTATGTATCATTTGATACAAAATTTGAAGATCTAAATGGCCTATACAAAGGAAAGGCATTCGATGATAGATCTGGTTGTGTCGTTCTTATAGAACTTTTAAAGTATGATTTTCCGCCTGATATCATTTTTACGTTTACAGTCCAGGAAGAGGTTGGCTTGAGGGGTGCAAGTATAGCAGGTTATAAAATTTCCCCAGATGTTGCGATTGCAGTTGAAGGGACTGCTGCAGGTGATTTTCCTGTAAAGAAAGATTTGGGAGAGTTCCCAGCAATGGGTGGTGGTCCTGTCCTTACTGTTATGGATAGATCAATAATAGTAGATAGGGGGATTCTAAATCATTTTATAAAAACGGCAGAAAAAAATAAGATACCCTACCAGTTGAAGAGACCGAATATTGGTGGTACAGATGCTGGAAGAATACACATATCAAAAAAAGGGGTAAGGGGTTTTGTGATTGCATCACCTGTAAGATATATCCATTCCCCGGTTGGGTTATTAAAAAAACAGGACTTTAAAGATACTATAGAATTATTGAAAAAATCCTTAGAAACAATAGAGGGGGTTATATGAAGGATATTATAAAAAAGCTTACCGAAGTCTATGGTCCATCAGGAGATGAAGAAAAAGTCAGAAACATAATAAAAAAAGAGGTGAAACCATATGCCGATGAGGTAAGAGTGGATACACTCGGCAACCTTATAGTCAGAAAAAAAGGGAATGGTAAGAAAATACTTTTTGCAGCTCATATGGATGAGATAGGTTTTATTGTTTCATATATAGACAAGAAGGGCTTTCTCAGGTTCTCTCCGGTAGGTGGTATTTTCCCTGTGAATATTCTCCATCAGAGAGTACAATTTAAGAGTGGGTTAGTTGGGGTTATAGGTGAGGAAAAAAGAAAAAGTATGAAAGACCCACTTGAACTTGATAAGATGTATATAGATATAGGTGCAGAATCGAAGGAAAAAGCTGAAAAAAAAATCAGAATAGGGGATATGGCAGTTTTTAAGAGGGAGTTTGAGGATATAGGGAATCGCGTAGTTGCTAAAAGTTTGGATGATAGAATTGCTTGTGCAGTTCTGATTGAAACACTGAAGACTCTAAAAAAGAAGAATAACGATCTTTTCTTCGTTTTTACGGTTCAGGAAGAGGTTGGTTTGAGAGGTGCAAGGACATCTGCTTTTGGAATAAGCCCTGACTATGCAATTGCAGTTGATGTAACTGACACAGGGGATACCCCAGAGGCTGAAAGGATTTCTCTAACATTAGGCAAGGGGGCAGCCATAAAGGTGAAAGATTGGGGAATGATCACCTCCAGAGAAGTTAGGGATAGACTTATAAACCTTGCAGAGAAAAAGAAGATCCCCTACCAACTTGAGATCATTGAGGGTGGAACCACAGATGCAATGGTAATAGAGGTTACGAAAAGTGGTGTTCCTACTGGTGCTGTATCGATTCCTACACGGTATATTCATTCTCCTTCTGAGATGGCAGATATGAGAGATGTTGAGGCCTCTGTAAAATTATTAAAGACATTTGCTGAAGAGGGAATGTGAATTGAAAAAGGTAACTATACACATAATTCCAGAGAATGGAAAGCTGAGAACATTTACCTTCACCTACAGGTTTTTGAGGATTCTTTTAGCTGTTTTTATCGTTATTTTTCTTGGACTTGTCTATCTTGGTGTAAACTATGGAAGGGTTTATGCGACGGCAGCAAAAGCAGCTATGCTTGAGAGGAAAAACTTTGTACTTGAAGAACAAAATAAGAAAGTCAGAGAAATTGAGCGAAAGCTTGCCAAATTTGAAGCCCTCTCAAAAAAGCTTGCCATATCGCTTGGTATTGGAATGGAAGCGCCTGAACTTGAAACAGGGATGACTGTTTCAGGAGAAGAAAAAAACAGGCCAGATGTTACAGATGAGAAGAACAAATTAACAACTGAAGCAATTGAATATCTCCGTTTTATACCAAATATTTATCCTGTGAATGGAGGATGGATAAGTCAGGGTTATTCAAAGAAACATCCTGCCATTGACCTTTCTGTTGCACCAGGTACCCCTATATATTCAACTGTTGATGGGACTGTCACATTTTCTGGTTGGGATAACTATTTTGGCAATATGATAAAAATAGAGAATGCTGCAGGTTTTACCATTATTCTTGGTCACAATAAAAGAAACCTTGTAAAGAAAGGGGATGAGATCAGAAAAGGGGATATAGTTGCGCTCTCCGGAAATACAGGACGTAGTACTGCGCCCCATCTTCACTATGAAATATTAATGCAGGGAAGACATGTGAATCCATTAAATTATTTACCAAAAGGAGGAACCAGATGAGGGAAGAATTGATGAATGTTTTAAATAAGGGAAGTTCCATTGATGGGAAGTTGAAGATAGAAGGTAGTATCAGAATAGATGGTGGAGTTAGTGGTGAAATTCAGGCTACGGATAAGATTATTGTAGGCTCTACAGGTCAGGTAAATGCAGATGTTAAATCAAATCACCTGAGCGTTTCCGGGAAATTCAATGGAAGTGCAATTGTTCAGGACACTGTCGAATTGCTTAAAGGAGCAATTTTTGAGGGGGAGATAACCTGTAAAAAATTGATTGTGGAGGAAGGAGTTCTCCTTGATGGCAATATAAATATGAAGGAGAAACCAAAAAAAATACAGAAGGAGGAAGATGTTTAAAAGAACCTCTGGACGTAGCTATGATGAGTTAAGACCTGTAAAAATAACCCCAAATTTTCTTAACAAAGTTCCAGGTTCAGTACTGATAGAACAAGGAAATACAAAAATCCTTATTACATCAACCATTCAGGATGGTGTTCCTCCTTTCTTAAGAGATACAGGCACAGGATGGATAACAGCTGAATATTCAATGATTCCAAGAAGCGCAGAAATGAGAATTCCCAGGGAGAGAAATAAGGTATCTGGTAGGACATATGAAATACAAAGGTTGATTGGAAGGTCTATTAGACAAGCCTTCGATATTAAAAATTTTGGAGAGAAGACTATAATTGTAGATTGTGATGTTCTGCAGGCAGATGGAGGTACAAGGACGGCATCTATTACAGGAGGATTTGTGAGTGTTTATCATTCTATGATCCAAATGTTAAAGACAGGAGAAATCGAAGCTATACCTTTAAAAAATTTTGTTAGTGCTGTAAGTGTTGGTATTGTAAAAGGTGAAATGTTACTTGATCTCGAGTACAACGAGGATTCAGTAGCAGATGTTGATATGAACGTCGTAATGACTGATGATACTAAGATTATAGAGATTCAGGCAACTGCTGAAGGTAGATCTTTTTCATCAGAAGATCTTAATAAATTATTAAAACTTTCAGAGAAAGGGATAAAGGAATTAATTGAGAAACAGAGGGATGCCCTTTCCCTAACCCTTGCAATGTGAAATGGGAAAAGGAGGTAAAGGGGGATAATACCCGCATAGACATTTACCTTGCAAAGAGAGGTCTACGTCTCTCCCGCTCAAGGGTAAAGAGGCTTATCAGTGATGGGAAGGTTCGTGTAAATGGACTTACGGTTAAACCCAGTTATATAGTTAAGGATGGAGATCATATCACTGTTGATTATGAACCCTTTAAACCCGCTGAAGTAATTCCTGAAAATATTTCAATAGATATTGTATACGAGGATAAGGATATTATTGTGATAAATAAAGAAAAGGGGATAGTAACTCATCCTGCCAAAGGAAATCTAAATGGGACACTGGTAAATGCAGTCCTATATCATACAGGGAATCTTCCCGAAGGCAGTAGTAATGAAAGGCCAGGCGTCATCCACAGGTTAGATAAAAATACAACGGGGTTGATAGTATTTGCCAAGAATTACAATGCACATACTATTCTTGGAAGGCAGATAAATCAGAGGACAGTAAAACGGATTTATATAGCCCTTGTGTGGGGTAAACCTCCTGTAAGAAAGGGAACGATTGATGCGCCTATTGGGAGGCATTTGATACATCGACAGAAAATGGCTGTAACACCATTCAGTTCAAGGAATGCAGTTACCCATTATCAAGTCCTGTACAGTTTTGGGTATGTCTCTGTGTTAAAATTGAAACTTGAAACAGGAAGAACGCACCAAATAAGAGTGCACCTTTCATTTCTTGGATATCCCGTTGTAGGAGACCCTGATTATAATGGCAGGAATCCCCAGATAATTCAAAAAATAGGTCTTGCTAACCGAAAGCACTTTGATAATATTCTCAATATGATCGATCGTCAGGCTTTGCATGCTGCTGAACTCGGATTTATACACCCTACTACAGGGGAGAATGTTAAATTTTATGCGCCTCTGCCAGAGGATATTAGAAGAATAATGAACTACCTTTTGGAAGGAATCAATAGGTGAAACTTTTAATAGTTGAATCGCCTACGAAGGCAAAAACAATCGAGCATTACTTAAAAGGATTTGTTGTAAAGGCGACAATGGGTCATATTAAGGATCTCCCTAAAACAAAGATGGGTGTGGATATAGACAATGGTTTTTGCCCACACTATATCATAATCAAAGGCAAAAGAAAAATAGTAAAAGAGTTAAAAGAGGCTGCTGGTAAGGCATCAGCAATATATATTGCTACTGATCCTGATAGAGAAGGTGAAGCAATTGCTTATCATGTAAGGGATATTATTGGTAAGGATGCAAGTAGAGTGATGTTTTATGAAATGACGAAATCCGGTATTGAAGAAGGGATGAAAAATCCTGGGAATATAGATCTTAATAGAGTAGAATCACAGAAGACAAGAAGAATTCTTGATAGGCTCGTAGGATATAAGGTTAGCCCGATCTTATGGAAAACAATAAAGAGAGGATTGAGCGCAGGTAGAGTACAAAGTGTTGTGTTGAGGCTAATATGTGAAAGGGAAGAAGAAATAGAAAAATTTACACCCGAGAAATATTATGTTATTACAGGGAATTTTAGTGACAGTGGGCAATTTACCGCCAAACTGATAAAAATAGCTGGCAAGAAACAAAGAATTAAGAATATTGAAAATGCAAAAAATATAGTGGAGGAGATAAAGAAAAGCCATTTTTTTGTTGAAGATGTCGTCAAAAAAGTTAAAAAACAATTTCCTTTTCCTCCCTTAATCACAAGTAGCCTTCAGAGAGAAATGGCGAGAAGATTCAATTTTTCGGCGAAAAAGACAATGTTAATAGCTCAACAGCTATTTGAAGGTATAGAATTACAAGAAGGTAGAACAGGATTAATAACATATATGAGGACAGACTCACCAAGGCTTTCAGAAAGGGCAGTCAATGAGATAAGGAAGTGGATAAAGGAAAAATTAGGGAAGGAATATCTTCCCGAGAAACCAAATATATTTAAGGGGAAAAAGACAGCACAGGAAGCACACGAGGCGATTAGACCAACCTCTGTTATGAGAGATCCAGAAACTATTAAGGGGTTTCTCACTTCTGAGCAGTACAAATTGTATAAGGTAGTTTTTGAGAGGGCTATTGCATCTCAAGCAAAGTCAGCAATATGGGATGAAACTACAGTTGAAATTGGAGATGGAAAATATACATTTGTGGCGGTTTCTCAAATGCTGAAATTTCCTGGATTTTTAAATATATTGGGAATGCCAAAAGAGGGAAAAGGGCTACCACCATTAAAAAAAGGAGAAAAACTTAAGTTAGTTGATGTAGATATGGAAGAAAAGGAAACAAAACCCCCTTCAAGGTATACTGAGGGAACAATGGTGAAAAAGATGGAGGATGAAGGGATCGGTAGACCTTCTACTTATGCTACGATCATTTCGACTCTTTTACAGAGAAATTATGTGAGGAAAAAAGAAGGATTCTTAATACCTGAGCATTTGGGAAGGGTCGTAAACAATCTGCTTGTAACATATTTCCCGGATATTTTTAATGTTAGATTTACTGAAAAAATGGAGAGTGAACTTGATGAAATTGAGGAGGGTAAGAGGGATCGGGTGGAGGTGTTGAAGGAATTATATGTGCCACTTGAAACGAAGCTAAAAAGTGTAGAGAATTCTATTGAAGATATAAAAAGCCAGAATCAAATAATGACCGATATAAAATGTGACATTTGTGGAAGACCTATGGTGATAAAATGGGGTAGATATGGAAGATTTCTGGCATGTTCTGGCTGGCCAGAATGTAAATACACAAGGCCACTCCCAGAGGATATAGAGGTGATTGATAGGAAATGTCCTAAATGTGGTGCAAATCTTGTCGTAAAATATGGGAAGTACGGACGATTTATTGCCTGTTCCAGGTATCCAGAATGTGACTATACCTCCCCTTACACTATAGGTGTAAAATGTCCTGAAGGTTGTGATGGAGAATTTGTTGAAAGAAAATCAAAGAAAGGAAAGATTTATTATACCTGCGAAGATAAAAATTGTAATATTGTCCACTGGTATAAACCTGTTTCAATTGAGTGTCCCAAGTGTGGGAATCATTATATGCTTGAAAGACATAGAGGTAAGAAAATATATTACGAGTGTCCCAAATGTAAGAATAAAATAAATAAATAAATAAATAAGATATCTTAGGGTCTGGGAAAGTTTTGCTCTTTTCTTGATAAGAAATAAACCCCTGTAAACATTAAAATAATGCCAAAAATTTGTATTATTGTAACGGTTTCGCCTAAAATGAAAAAACCTAACAATGCTGCAAAAAAGGGCGTCGAAAGTTCAAGAGAAGAGACCTGTGCAGCTTTTATCCTTTTTAGCCCCTCATAGTACAATATTGTCCCCACCCCAACAATTACCCCTATAAGAATTTGAAAAATATTTAGAATAAATTTTGAGGATGTAAACAGAAGGTAAACTCCAAAAACAATTGATGCTATTGAAAATCTGTAGAATGTAAGAGTTCCTGCATTCATATTTTTTAGGTATTTTCTCATAACTATTGCAGTTGTTGCCCATGCAAAGGTTGCAAATAACACAAATAAGTCTCCAATGTTTCCAAACCTCAGTTTTGAAATATTTGATATTTCCCTTGTTGTCACGAGTATACCGGCCAGTATCATAATAATAATACCTGTATAATCAAATTTTGTAAGGATATCATCTTTTAGAATAAAAAAACCTATCAAAACTATAAATATCGGTTGCATATGACCAATTAAAACTGCATTAATGACAGATGTTTTTGTTAAGGCAAAAAAGTATAAAAGGTCAGCAGTAAGTGTTCCTACTAAAGAAATATAAACGAGTTTTGAGAGTTGTTTTCTAGTTACTTTGAGGCTTTTACTCTCTGTAATTAAGACATAAATCAAGCCAATAAGGGCAGCAAATAATGCCCTGATGGCTGAGGTGTGAAAGAAATCTGAAGTCTTATAAGATAATTTAGCCAGGATAGGTTCAATTGCCCACATTATGCTTGCACCAAGTATCGCCAGGACACCTATTTTTTTCGTATTCATTGTACCTTATTTTAAAGAAATATTTATTTTTTTCAATGAAGTATATGCTATATTTATATTGATACAAGGTAAGACAAGGTAGGAGAAGTATAGAACGAAAGGCAAGGTAGTAGCTGATATAGAAAGAAAAGCAAGGTAGGGGTCGATATAGAACGAA
>CAZQRW010000053.1:0-11370 GCA_964596115.1 uncultured bacterium | reverse complement strand
ATTTTGCGTAAAAATAACTGAGGAAAATGTATTTTATGGATTTAGAAAAGCAAGAAGGTTGCAATCTAAAAAATTTCCCTTTTGTATGACGGTCAAATCCTACCCTTGACATTAGCAACATAAGTAATAAAATTTATCTTAGCCGGAGTGGCGGAATTGGTAGACGCAGCGGACTTAAAATCCGCTGTCCTTAAAAGGGCGTGCCGGTTCGAGTCCGGCCTCCGGCATTTATATAAGGAGGAAAATGTCATTCTTTAAACGGAGAAGGAAACTTACAAAAAAAGAAGGAAAGAGATCCATACCTGATGGGGCATGGATTAAATGCAATAGCTGTGGAGAAATCCTCTATAAGAAGGAGGTCCAAAATAACCTATGGGTATGTACAAAATGTGGATATCATTTCAGAATTTCTTCCAAAATGTATATGAGTTTGCTACTTGATGATGGAGAGTTTAAAAAACACGATGAAAATCTACACACTATTGATTTTTTGAAATTTAAGGATTATAGAGAGAAAATTAAAAAATCTATTGTTAAAACTGATATGAATGAGGCAATTGTATGTGGTGAAGGTAAAATAAATGGAAGAGAAATCGAAATTTGCTTTATGGATTTTGGTTTTATAGGTGGAAGTATGGGATCAGTTGTAGGAGAAAAGGTAAAAAGGGCTATCCATAGGGCAAAAGATAATAATCTTCCTCTTGTAATTGTTAATTCAAGTGGAGGGGCAAGGATGCAGGAAGGTATTCTTTCACTCATGCAGATGGCGAAAACTTCCGCTGCATTAAATCTATTAAAAACCCCTTACATAAGTATCTTAACAAACCCAACCACTGCAGGTGTAATGGCCTCATACGCCTCACTCGGTGATGTCATAATCGCCGAGCCAGGAGCGCTACTTGGTTTCGCAGGTCCCAGGGTTATCAAACAAACGATTAGACAGGACCTACCCCCCGGATTCCAGCGTTCAGAGTTTATGCTTAAGCATGGTATGATTGATATAATCGTAAATAGAAAAGATATAAAGGAAACTGTTACAAAATTACTCAACTTACTTGGAAATAATAATGTATACCAAAACAGTTGAAATCAAAAACTCACTTGGTATTCATGCAAGACCGGCCTCTATGATTGTTAAGACAGCATCTAAATTTAAATCAAAAATAAATATCTCGAAGGATGGCATTGAAGCAAATGCAAAGAGTATTATGGGCCTCTTGATGTTAGCATGCGAACAGGGAAGTAAAATAATTATTACTGCAGAGGGCAATGATGAAAAAGAGGCTGTGGAGGCATTAATAGAACTTATAAATAGGAAATTTGATGAAGAATGAATAAAGTAATAAGAGGTATACCTGCTTCTCCAGGTATAACAATTGGTAAAAGTTTTATTTTGCTAAAAACAGTATTTATTCCCTCGGAAAAGAAGGGAACAATTGAACAAGAACTTGCAACTTTTTATAAGGCTTTATCAGATACAAAGAGAGAACTAACCAATATAATAAAAAATATTGAGAAAAAAAATAAAGAGGGGAAAAAATTAATTGATATGCAACTCCTTATCCTTCAGGATCCTTTTTTCATAGAAGGTGTGGAAGAAAATATAAGAAAGGGTGAATCTGCTTCAAAGTCTATTTTCCTATTCTTAAATAACTTAAAAGAAAATTTTTCAAACATAAAGGATACTTATCTGAAGGATAGGTTCCTCGATATCCAGGATGTGGGGAACAGAATTCTTGGCAAAATGCAGGGAGAAAAGAAAATTTTGCATTTTCAAGAACCGCATATTTTATTTGCTCATGACCTTACTCCCTCTGATACTGCACAACTTGATAAAGAACGATGCCTTGGTTTTGTTACTGAGCTTGGTGGAAAAACATCCCATACTGCAATAATGGCAAGGGCACTTGGAATTCCAGCAGTGGTCGGGGCAAGAGGGATCTTAGATCTTACCAACAATGGTGTGGAAGCAATAATAGACGGTTTCAGGGGAGTTGTAATATTAGAGCCAGATGAAGATACTAAGAGAAGTTACGACAAAAGAATCAGCGAATACCAGGAGATTGACAAAAAGCTCGTTGATATTACTGCATTACCCGCTACTACTATTGATGGGAAAACCCTTGATCTCAGTGCAAATATTGAATTACCATTGGAGATAGATTCTGCAAAGAATAACGGTGCAAGGGGAATAGGTCTCTTCAGAACTGAATTTATTTATTTTTCTTCGGATAATATCCCAGATGAAGAAACACAATTCAAAATATACGATGAGGTCGCAGAAAAAATGGCTCCAGACCCGTTAATCATCAGAACACTCGATAGCGGTGGAGATAAAATACTTCGCTGGTCCTATCTTGAGGAGGAAAATCCATTTTTGGGTTGGCGGGGCATAAGATTCTGTCTTGATAGAGAAGACATATTTATCACACAATTAAGGGCTATTCTACGAGCTTCTACCAGAAATAATGTGAAAATAATGATCCCAATGGTCAGTTCCATCCAGGAGGTTAGGAGAGCTAAAGAAATTCTTGCAAAGACAAAAGAATCCCTTAAAAAAGAGGAAAAGAACTTTGATGAAAATTTGGAATTTGGGGTTATGGTTGAAGTTCCCTCTACGGCATTGATGGCGGATAAAATTGCCGAAATCGTTGATTTTTTTTCTATCGGTACAAATGACCTTACGCAATATACCCTCGCAGTCGATAGGACTAACGAAAGAATATCCCATCTCTTTGACCATCTTCATCCGTCTGTCATAAAATTAATGAAGATGACCATTGATGGAGGTCACTCCAGAGGAATCTGGGTAGGCGTATGCGGAGAGATAGCAAGTGACATCCTTGCCACCCCTATATTGGTTGGGCTTGGAGTAGATGAAATCTCTATAACACCAAATATGGTTCCTCCTATAAAGAACATCATAAGAGGCATTAGCGAAAAAGAAGCGAGGAGTATCACTGAAAAAGTATTGCAACTCCCAACAGTTAAGAAAATTCGTGAATATTTAAGGGGAGAACTCTTGGTTAGATTCCCCTATCTGGAAGCACTCTTATTGGAGGTGGAAAATGATAAATCTAATTGATAACCTCCCTGATGACATAGAACAGGCAATTGAAATGAACAAGGATTTTAACCCTGGGTATAAGGGTATAAAAAACGTATGTATTGGAGGAATGGGTGGATCTGCAATCGGAGGAGACATTGCCCTTGCATACGCTGCTCAGGTTTCTGATATTCCTTTTTCAGTTATCAGAGGTTATGATCTTCCTAAATTTGTTGATAGTCATACGCTATTCCTGGGCATAAGTTATTCAGGAAATACAGAGGAGACTATTACGCTCTATAAAAAAGCAAAAAAGAAGAAGGCAAAAATAGTTGTCGTCACCAGTAATGGGATTTTCGAGGACTTAGCAAAAAAGGAAAATATACCTCTTGTACTCGTCCCAAAGGGCTACCCCCCAAGGGCTGCAGTTGGTTATCTGTTTATCTCTACACTATTTATTCTAAAAAATCAAGGTATTATAGATGTCAAGGCAAAGGACTTAAAGGAACTTATAACGATCTTGAGAAGCGAAAAAGAAAATGCAAGAATGTGGGCAGAAACTATAAGTCAAAAGGTAAAGGAAAAAATCCCGTTTATTTATGCTCCAGAGATATATCAACCTGTTGCAAAAAGGTGGGTTACACAGATTAATGAAAATAGTAAAGCCCTTGCTCATTTTGCCACCTTCCCTGAACTTGATCATAATGAAATAGTGGGTTGGGAAAACCCAAGGGAAATCCTAAAAAGGTTTTTCTTATTTGTCCTGCGTGATAGGAATGAAGATGAAAGGATTAATAAAAGAATAAATGCAACACTTGAACTAATAAAGGATTATGTTAGTGAAATTGTTGAAATATATGCATCAGGAGAATCCTATTTAGCAAAGGTTTTTAGTCTTATACAAAAAGGAGACTACCTAAGTTATTTCCTTGCCTTAAATTATGGAATGGAACCTTTACCGGTAAAAAGAATTGAAGAATTAAAAAGGATAATGGCAGAGTGAATATTATCATACCTGTGGCAGGAGAAGGTACACGTTTAAGACCTCATACCCAGACAAAACCCAAACCCCTTTTGAAAGTTGCTGGAAAAGCCATTATCGGTTATATCCTTGATTCAATTAGGTCTTTAAACCCTGAAAAAATTGTCCTAGTGCTGGGACATCAAGGAGAGAAAATTAAACAATTTGCCTTAAAAAACTACTCCGATATGACATTTGATTTTGTTTACCAAAAAGAAAGAAAGGGACTAGGAGATGCTATTTTTAAATCAACAAATATGCTGGATGAGAATGATGCTGTCCTTATACTACTTGGTGACACAATTTTCAATGTAGATTATAAAAAAATAATAGGTAAGCACAAAAATTTCATAGGTATAAAAGAAACAAGCGAACCAGAAAGGTTTGGCATAGTTGAAATTAAAGACAAAAAAATAGTAAATGTTATTGAAAAGCCAAAAAAACCACCTACTAATTTTGCCATTGTTGGCCTATACTATTTCGAGAGAATAAAATATTTAAAAGAGGCACTTAAGTATATTATAGAGAACAATATTCGGACAGGGGGGGAATATCAACTTACGGATGGGCTTACGAAAATGATTGAGAATGGCATAGTTCTATATCCCTTCACTATTTCTGATTGGTTCGATTGTGGTAAAAAGGAAAGTTTACTTGAAACACAAAGACATCTATTAAAAAAATATGGCAGAGAAAAAAGCATAGAGGGGTCTATAATTATTCCACCTGTGCATATAGAAGATGATGCCTCAATCGAAAGCTCAATAATTGGGCCCTATGTTTCTGTGGGTAACAAAGTACACATAAAAAATTCTATTGTCAGGGATTCTATTCTTTACGATGGTTCTTCAATAGAAAACCTTTTAATTGAGTCCTCAATTATTGGTGAGAATTCTGTGGTCAATGGTTATTTTAGGAAAGTTGATATAGGTGATTTTTCAAAAATAGAAACAAGGTAAGGAGGAATATAATGGGAAGGTTAGTTACAAGCGAATCTGTTACAGAAGGACATCCTGATAAACTATGCGATCAGATATCTGATGCTGTTCTTGATGCCGTTCTGGAAAAAGATCCATTCGGCAGGGTAGCTGTAGAAACTGTTACATCAAGGGGTTTTGTTCTTGTGGCTGGTGAGATAACTACGGAAGCATATGTTGGAATTCCAAAGATTGTAAGAAGAGTTGTCAAAGATGTAGGATATACTAACAATGCATATGGGTTTGATTATAATTCTTGTGCTGTCCTTACGATGATACAGGAACAATCCCCCGATATAGCACTGGGTGTCAATACAGGCGGAGCAGGAGATCAAGGTATGATGTTCGGATATGCCAGTGATGAAACCCAGGAACTTATGCCTATGCCAATTATGTTAGCGCATAAACTCGCTAAAAGGCTCGCTGAAATAAGAAAATATGAAGGGGTGGACTTTTTAAGACCGGATGGAAAATCCCAGGTGACAATTCTATATGAAAACGATAGACCTGTAAAGGTTACTGCTGTAGTCGTTTCGTCCCAACACGATCCAAACGTCTCAGAAAAAGAACTAAAAGAAGTAATAGTAGAAAAGGTTATAAAAAAAATAATTCCTTCCGAATTAATGTCTAATGGTACAAAAATTCTAATAAATCCAACCGGAAGATTTGTTATAGGAGGCCCTCAGGCAGATACAGGGGTTACAGGAAGGAAAATTATGGTGGATTCCTACGGTGGAATAGGAAAACACGGAGGTGGTTGCTTCTCTGGCAAGGATCCAACAAAGGTTGATCGCTCCGCTGCTTATATGGCAAGATATATCGCAAAGAATATTGTTGCAGCAGGAATAGCAAAAAGGATAGAAATTCAACTTGCATATGCGATCGGTGTGGAGGAACCAGTTTCAATATATGCCGATACATTTGGAACAGGCAAAGTTGAAGATGAAAAACTCGTCAAGGCTATAAAGAAGGTTTTCAATCTAACACCAAGGGGAATTATTGACACGCTGGAACTTCAAAGACCTATATACCGAAGTACTGCAGTTTATGGACACTTTGGTAGAGAAGAGGAAGGATTTACATGGGAATTAAAGGACAAAGTTGAGCAATTAAAAAGTGAGGTGTTTTAATGGAATACCACATAAAAGACCCTAACTTAAGGGAAAAAGGTAAGGAACGGATCCTATGGGCAGATAGTTTTATGCCTGTATTGAAGTTTATTAGGGAAGAATTTAAAGAAACAAGACCTCTCCAAGGATTAAAAATAGGTGCCTGTCTCCATGTAACGACAGAAACCGCCAACCTAATGAGAACACTAAAGGCAGGGGGAGCGGATGTGTATCTTACAGCTTCAAATCCTCTTTCCACTCAGGATGATGTAGCTGCCTCACTCTCCCTTGATTACGACATCCCTGTTTTCGCTATAAAAGGGGAACACGAGGAGACTTATTATCAACATATAGAAGAAATTATTTCAAGAAAACCCCATATTACAATGGATGATGGGGCAGATCTCATCAGCACAATTCATAGAAGTTACAAAGAACTTATTCCAACAATTATTGGTGGAACTGAGGAAACAACCTCTGGTGTAATAAGATTAAGAAGTATGGCAAAACAAAAGGTGCTTGGCTACCCTATTATTGCTGTAAATGATTCTGATACAAAGCACCTCTTTGACAACAGATATGGAACAGGTCAGTCTACCATTGATGGTATCCTTCGCTCAACGAATATACTGATTGCAGGTCTTACATTCGTGGTTGTAGGATATGGTATGTGTGGAAAGGGTGTAGCAATGAGGGCATCCGGAATGGGGGCAAAGGTTATAGTCTGTGAAGTCGATCCAGTAAGGGCACTCGAGGCTGCAATGGATGGATTTAATGTTATGCCAATGGATGATGCATCAAAAATAGGTGATATCTTCCTTACGGTAACTGGAGACAAAAATGTTATCAAAAAGAAACATTTTTTGCAGATGAAAGATAATGTAATTCTGGCAAATTCTGGTCATTTTGATGTAGAAATTAATAAACAGGGACTTGAAGAAGTTTCAAATAGTAAAAAGCGAATCAGAGATTATGTAGACCAATATACACTGTCAGATGGAAAAAGAATAAATTTACTGGCAGAAGGCAGACTTGTCAATCTATCAGCGGCAGAAGGACATCCTGCCCTTGTGATGGATATGAGTTTTGCAAATCAGGCTATGGCTGCAAAATACTTAAAGGAAAGTGGAGCCACCCTTGAAAAAAGCGTATACAAAATTCCAGGAGAAATTGACAACAGAATTGCATCAATAAAACTAAAAACAATGGGTATACAAATTGACAAACTCTCTGAGGAACAGAAAAAATATCTTTCTTCCTGGGAGGAGGGCACTTGATTTATGAAGTCATTGAAAATATCCATCCTCGTTCTTTTCTTGTTGTTTATATGGATGGATATAAATTCAACGATGATCTTGCTCCAGATGAGAAACACCCTTTTTTCTCAACTTGATTCGAAACTAAGGCTTACTTTTGAAACAATTAAACCTTATATCAGGGGCGATTCTATTGACTATAAGGTATTATATGATTTCTTGCATAAATACAATACAAAAAAGATAACAGTCTACTCTAATAATGGTAAAATACTTATGAGTGTAGGAGAAGGAACCGTTGAAGAACTAAATGTTTTTCCAGATTCTACGTTATTTTGGGGGGTCAGAAATGGTTTATTTAAAACAGGAAAAAGATTCGTACTTATCTCATTATCAAATCCTGAGATAGCAGGTGCAATTTTGAGATTGAATTTCTCAATGGGGATTAAGTTTTTTATCTATTTTGGATTTATCCTTGTAGGAATAATTCTCCTTGTTTTAAGGACTCCTACGAAATCTAAACGGACAGAGATCATCGATAAAACAGATAATTATCTCGTTAATAGTCTTCAGGAACTTGTAAAAAACTACAAAAATGAAATCGATAGGCTCAAAAAAATAGAACAAGAGATGAATGAGAAAAAGTTCCTCTTTGAAATTGGGAAGAATATGAGTACCGTATTACATGAAATACGAAATTCGACCGGCACCATCATTGGTTATTCAAAATTGCTGAAGGACAAAGAATTGGCTCAAAGAATATTAAAAGAGGCCTTCCTATTAAACAGAACCGCTGATAGTCTTCTAATGCTTTCAAAACCCTTACTCTTGAAAAAAACCAAAGTCAGTATTTCCAATATTATTTCTTCTATCTATACTCCAGAGGGTATAATTCTCCAAAAGAGAGTTTATGGTAACGATGTAATTGAAGGCGATGCCGATTTACTTTCTAAGGTTTTTAATAATATTATAGACAACAGTATAAAATCGATGAATGGTAAAGGAAAAATAAATATCACTGTAAGAAACATTAATAATAGGAAAAAAATAAGAATTTCTGATCATGGCAAGGGTATGAATAAAGAGGAACTTTCATCCATGTTTGATCTATTTCACACAGGTAGAGAAAGAGGCATTGGTATAGGAATGTGGTTAACAAAAAAAATAGTAGAGGCGCATGGTGGGAGCATCACGGTGCAAAGTAAGAAGGGAAAAGGAACAATAACGGAGATAATCTTGTAATGGCCAGGATTCTTCTTGTTGATGACATAGACAATTTTAGAGAAATGCTGAAAAGAAATATAAAGAAAGCCGGATTTGAGGTTTATGATTTTCCATCGGGTGAATATGCTTTGAAAAATTTTAATGTGGGAAAATACGATGCAGCTATTTTTGACCTGAAGTTAAAGGGAATGGATGGTATTGCGCTAATGGAGAGGGTAAAGAAAATTGACAATATACCCATCATTATTATCACAGCTTACGGTGATGTGGAAATTGCTATCAAGGCAATAAAAAGTGGTGCGTGGGATTTTATACAGAAACCATTTGATCCTGATGGCTTAATTTTTAAATTGAAAAGGGCAATTGATGAACGAAGAAGGGCGTTACTTTCTAAAGAAGGTTATGAAATTATTGGTGATTCAGAAGATATTAGAAAAGCAAAAGAGTTGGCTTTGAAGGTTGCTCCAACAGATACCACGGTACTACTTACAGGAGAAAGTGGAACTGGAAAAGAGCTCTTTGCAAGGGCAATACACAAGTGGAGTAAAAGGGGCAATAAACCTTTCGTTGTTATTAATTCGGCTGCAATACCTGATACACTTGTTGAAAGTGAATTATTCGGGATAGAAAAGGGTACTGCCACAGGGGTTGAGGAGAGAATCGGCAAAATAGAGCTCGCCGAAGGGGGAACGGTGTTTTTCGATGAGATTGGAGATATGCCACCTTCAACCCAGGCAAAGGTATTACGGGTAATAGAAGAGAAAAAAATACAGAGGATTGGCGGAAGAACTGACATCCCAGTTAATGTCCGTATAATAACTGCCACTAATAGAGATTTAAATAAACTACTGAAAGAAGAAAAATTCAGGGAGGACCTTTACTATAGACTTTCAGTCTTCCCTATAAATCTTTCCCCCTTAAGAGAGAAAAAATCTGATATCGATTTACTTGCCAATTTTTTCCTAAAGAGATACTCAGTATTACTCAACAAAAAAATAAGGGGGATAGATAGTAAGGCACTGAAAAAACTGAAGGAGTATAACTGGCCAGGAAATGTAAGAGAACTCGAGAATATTATTGAAAGATCGATAATCCTCTCCGAGAATGACTTAATTACAGAAAAAGATATCGTCATTTTAAAAGAAGAAAAACCTACCTCTTTACCGCTTGATCTCAAGGCGGCTGGTGATATCGGGAGAAGAAAATCAGAGGTTGAAGTAATCAAAAAGGCATTGAGGATATCAAATAATAATAAGGTTAAGGCAGCAAAACTCTTAAATGTAAGTTACAAGACCCTATATAATAAAATAAAAGAATACGAGATTTAGTTCTTGACTATTCTATTTTCCAGGATTATAAACTGTTTCAAACTCCTTTTTCTTAACCAAAATATCGATATTCATATTTGTTCTTTTCTCTTTTTCTGCCATTGAAATTGTATCAGGTATCGTATAATTCAGTGTATAAGTTGAATCCGGAATGGTTATAGACGCAGATGTATCTTTACCATACCATCCAATAAGATCAAGGGAGTCAAGGATATTATTCTCGTTTGAATCAATTGCAGCAAAGAGATAAAAATCTCCAGCGGGGACAGCGAGAATTTTATATGTTCCATCTGAATCGATTACACCAAACCCCTTCACTACGTTGGTAAGTGCACTTAAGCCGCTGGAAGTAAGCTCACTAATCTGGTTAATATCACTGATATTGTTTAACAAAATAACAAATCCATTTGAAACAGTCAATGTATCATTGCTAACAGTACCTTCAATGGTGCCCCCAAGCGCTTTCTCAAACAGGTCACAGGATAAAAGAACTAATACCAAAGGAAGTAGAAACAGAATCTTTTTCATAATGCCTCCTTTTTAAATTTCTTCACTTTCTCTTTTGGTTAAATAAAATATGTCTTTATGCAAAACATATCCCATTTTTTCTGCAAGTGCAAGGGAATTTTTGTTATATGATTCTATTAAAACAGCAAAAATTTTTATTCCTCTTTCCTTAAGTGCCTCTTCGCAGGCAGTCGTCAACATCTTCGCAATCCCTCTACCCTGATAGACGGGATCAACAGCTATTCTATTCAGCCATCCTTTTCTTCCATCCGAAGATCCAATAATTAATCCGACAAGCTTATTATCAATCTCTGCCCCAAGAAATAAATCGCCAAAGTCTTCCATTTGTTTTTTAATCTCTTCATAACTATCCCTTCCCTTTGGCTTATATGGAAGCCCTGATTTCTCCCATATTTCTTTCATTTTTGGATAATCATCTATGGTCAGTCTTCTTATTTTAATTTCCATAGAAAAATTATATAAGAAAATAATGATTTTTCAATAGAAAAATCGGTCATAATAAAAATAATATTTCCGATTTGTCAATATTTACTTATATTTCTTCAGTAAGTTTAAGAAATCTTTTGTAGGGGATTGCCGTCCAACTTTCTGCTTTCGAAGCACCCAGACTTAAAGAAATCATTGCAACTTTTGCTGCAACCTCTTCGTTAGGTGCTTCATATATATCGAGAAAATCATATGGACCAAGAAGTGCATAATGTGCAGAAAATTTCACCTCAGGACATTTTTCTTTTACCCTCTTCATCCATTGATGACCAATAGAAGCCCTTTCTTTCATTCTCTTTGTTACCTCAGGTGGTAACTTTGTTAGAAGAATATATGTGGACATAATAACCTCCTTTTTTTAATTATACAATATAACTCGGGCGATTTCAAGAGAA
>CAZQRW010000052.1:7259-11499 GCA_964596115.1 uncultured bacterium | reverse complement strand
TCCTAAGTGGTAACTATATGATTCTTTTCCAATACCATATCCTTTCTTTCTTGACATTTATTATGATTATTGTAACCTTTTTATAGGTTCTATTAAATTATTGATGCAATCTATTGCTTGAAAATCATTTTTTGTGAAAATAAAATATCTTAAAGGAGGTGTTTATGGTAAATCTTTTGATGATTCTTGTTATAAGTAATCTTCCAGGAGGTACATTCTCTATCGTTGCAATGGATCCAGAGACCGAGGAGTGGGGCGTTGCTGTTTCCTCAAAGGTGCTGGATGTGGGGTATGTTGTACCCTGGCTCAGGGCAGGAGTGGGTGGTGTTGCAACCCAGGCACTTACTAACCCTTACTATGGTCCATGGGCCCTGGACGAACTCTCTAAGGGGAAATCCGCAGAGGAAGCATTGAAGGCTGTCCTTGCAAGGGATAGTACCCCAGAGGACAGGCAGGTGGGTATAGTTGATACAAAAGGTAGATCTGCTGCATTTACAGGAGAATCCACAATGAAATGGGCAGGTCACAGGACTGCTCCATATGTATCTGTCCAGGGAAATATCCTTGCAGGAGCCAGTGTTGTGGACAGTATGATGGCAGTATTCCAGAGGACAAAAGGATCTCTTGCAGAAAGACTTCTTTCTGCACTTGAGGCTGGGGAAAAAGAAGGTGGTGATAGAAGAGGTAAACAGTCTGCAGCCCTCTATGTTGTAAGGAAGAGAGGAGGCTATCAAGGGGTTGATGAGAGGCTTGTAGAGTTAAAGGTAGTTGATAACAAAGAACCTGTGAAGGAATTGAGGCGTGAGTATGAACTCTGGCAGTATGCCTTTCTTGCACCTGCATACCTGAGGCTCTCAAAAGAGGAAAAGGGGAGGGAGAATGTGTTTGTTGAGAGGGCTCATTCCTTGTTGCAAAAGGCGCTTGGGAGTAATATAAAAAATGCAGACGTTTACAATTCTCTTGCCTGGGAGTTTGCATTGATGAAAAAATATACAAAGGAGACCCTTGAGGCTGCAAGAAGGGCACATGAACTTGCCCCTGACGACGCAAATATTATGGATACATATGCAGAATCCTTCTTCGCTGCCGGGAATTACAAAATGGCAGTATACTGGGAAAGTCAGGCACTAAAAAATGAACCAGATAATAAATTCTTCCAAAAACAAATCAAGAAATTCAAGGAGGCATTAAGAGGACAATAGGATTATACTTTATCAGGTTCTTAAATCATTTGTGAAGTAAGGGTGAATGTTGGGCAAAAATTTATTATATAAAATTTAAATAAAAACAAAGTTGTAGCCTTTACAAATTTAAAATTCTTGTTATATTATATCAAACAAAGGGAGCGTATATTGAAAAAAGATCTTGAAAGTATAAGAAGTTATTTTAAAGAAAAAAACATACAGCCATCTATACACAGATTAAAAATTTATCAGTATCTCATTTCAACTCTATGCCATCCTACTGCAGAAGAGATATTCAATGCTCTCATCAAGGAAGTTCCCACATTATCAAAGACGACAGTTTATAATACAATGAGATACTTTCTTGAGAAAGGAATTGTTTCTGACCTAACAATTAGTGAAAACGAGGTTAGGTATGATGTTAATACGGCTCCCCATGCTCATTTCCGGTGTGTTAGATGTGGAAAAATATTTGATGTAGACCTTGAAAGGCACTGTTGGGATATGAAAGAAATTGATGGCCACAAAGTACTGAGGCAACAGGTTTATTTAATTGGAATTTGTAAGAATTGTTTAGAAAAAGAAAGGAATTTTAACAAGGAGGAGAAGTGAATAAAAAAGCCTTGTATAAATTGAGTTATGGAATGTTCGTTGTGAGCTCAAAAATGGATAGGAAATTCAATGGGCAGATTGCAAATACAGTAATGCAGGTCACATCTGAGCCACCTGCAATAGTTGTTTGCATAAACAAGGATAATCTTACCCATAGGTATATAGAAAATAGTATGGTTTTTTCTGTCTCTGTGCTCTCAACAGAGGCACCAATGAAATTTATCGGTACATTTGGATTTAAGTCTGGTCGAGACATCGACAAATTCAAGGGAATAAATTACAAGATTGGTATAACGGGTGCTCCAGTTGTGCTTGATAATGCAGTGGCATACCTTGAAGCACGGGTAAAGAATACAATTGATGCAGGTACGCATACACTCTTTATGGGTGATATTGTTGATGGAGACATCTTGAGTAATGGCAAGGTTATGACCTATGAGTATTATCATGAAGTGAAAAAGGGGCTTATATCAAAGAATGCGCCTCATTATATAGAAGAAAAAAAACAAAGTACAAAAAAGGAGGTATCAAGTATGGAGAAGTATAGATGCACTGTATGTGGGTATATTTATGAACCTGAGAAGGGTGATCCTGACGGAGGTATAACTCCAGGGACACCATTCGAAAAAATCCCTGATGATTGGGTTTGTCCTGTCTGTGGTGCAGCAAAATCAGATTTTGAAAAGGTGGAATAATGGCTACTCATAAAATTACCAGGAATGTCTACTCAGTTGGCGCATTGCATTGGGATAGAAGAATCTTTGATGAACTGATACCTCTTCCTGATGGAACGACATATAATGCTTATCTTATAAAAGGAAGCGAAAAGACTGCACTTATAGATACCGTTGACCCAGAAAAAAAAGAGGATTTATTTGAGAACCTCGATCGTCTTGGAGTTAAAAAAATTGACTATGTTATCTCTAACCATGCAGAGCAAGACCACTCTGGTTCGATTCCAATGGTTCTGAAGAAATTCCCTGAGGCTATGGTTGTTACCAACGCTAAATGTAAGGGATTTGAGATGGATCTTCTGCATATTCCTGAAGATAGATTCATTTTGGTAAATGAAGGAGATGAACTTGCTCTTGGAAATAAAACCCTACAGTTTTTCCTGACACCCTGGGTCCATTGGCCTGAAACGATGGTTACATATCTCAAAGAAGATAAAATTCTATTTAGCTGTGATTTCTTTGGTTCTCATAATGCATCTTCCAAGATATTTGTAGAGAATAATCCCAGGGTTATTGAAGATGCCAAGAGGTACTATGCAGAGATAATGATGCCGTTTAGACCGAGCATAAAGAAAAACATAGAAAAGCTTGAAAAATTGAATATCAATATGATTGCCCCAAGTCATGGTCCTATCTATAAAGAACCAACGGTTATCATAGATGCCTACAAAGATTGGATTTCGGATAATGTGAAGAATGAGGTTGTTATTCCCTATGTTTCTATGCATGGAAGCACAGAAAGAATGGTTCATTATTTTGTAGATGTACTAATGGAGAGGAATATAGTTGTTAAACCCTTTAACCTGCATAAAACAGATATTGGTGAACTTGCAATGGCATTTGTGGATGCTGCAACAATTGTAATTGCATCACCAACTGTGCTTGTTGGCCCTCATCCATCCGCTGTATATGCTGCTTATCTTGCAAATGCGTTGAGGCCAAAATTAAAATTTGCTAGCTTAATAGGTTCTTATGGATGGGGCAGCAGGATGGTTGATATTATAAAAGGGATGATAGGAAATCTTAAAGTTGAATTGATTGAACCTGTGTTGATTAAGGGATATCCAAAAAACGAAGATTTAAAGGCACTTGATAAACTGGCAGATGAAATTCTCGCTAAACATAGAGGAATAAATATTATTAAATAAGGAGTCTGAAAATGACAAAGAAATTTCAAGCTTACAAATGTACTATCTGTGGAAATATTGTAGAAGTTGTTCATGAGGGTGCCGAGGCACTTGTGTGTTGTGGTCAGCCTATGAAATTACTTGAAGAAAAATCTGAGGAAGAAGGAAATGAAAAGCATCTTCCCTTAGTAGAAAAAACCAATGATGGAATTAAAGTAAAGATAGGTTCTGTTCAGCATCCTATGGAGGAAAAACATTATATTGAATGGATAGAGGTTATTACTAACGATGGATCATTTAAGAAATTTTTAAATCCTGGAGATGTGCCTGAGGCCACATTTAACGTGGATTATAATGATACTACATTTGTGAGAGAACATTGCAGCATCCATGGCCTCTGGAAAAAGGCCCTACGATAGGAGGATTTGATGGATTTGAGTAATTACTCACTGAAGGAAATTATTCTTTCAGGCTTTAAAAGTGAGGTTAATAGTCGAGATATCTACAGTCAAATTGCAGATCAAGTCAGTAATGCAATGTTAAAGAATCGGTTCAAATTTCTTTCCAGCGAAGAGGAGAAACA
>CAZQRW010000052.1:0-7159 GCA_964596115.1 uncultured bacterium | reverse complement strand
GAAGAGGAAATTCTGCCTGTAGGATCTGCGTCTTAGTTTGAAGGGGGGGGATGGGGGGCTTTATGCCCCCCTTTTAATTTTTATTTGTGTTGTTTATGAGGAAAAATATCTGGGAATGATAATAATTAATAAGTTTTAAAATTATTTATATCGATTCACTTAAAAGGGGGTTAATATGGTTTTAAAGGTCGATAATGTGGCACCAGATTTTATGCTTAAAGATCAGCACGGTAAGGAATTTAAACTTTCGGATTTTAGAAGGAAGGTAATCTTTCTTTCATTTCACCCTCTTGCGTGGACCGAGGTTTGTGCTGAGCAGATGAAATCTTTGGAAGCAAGGATGGAGGACTTTGAAAGTCTTAATGTCGTTGTTGCGGGTTTAAGTGTTGATTCGGTTCCCTGTAAGCATGCCTGGATGAAGAACCTTGGGATAAAAAATTTAAGGGTACTTGCTGATTTTTGGCCACATGGCGAGGTTGCCAAAAAATTTGGCATACTCCGAAAAGAAGGATTTTCAGAAAGGGCTAACATAGTCATTGATAAGACAGGAAGGATTGTGTGGGTGAAAGTATATGCTATTCCTGAATTACCAGATGTCAATGGAATCCTGCGATTTTTAAAGAATTATCTCGAAGACAAATAAAAAGGAGGATTTATGGATGTAAAAGAGGCAATAGAAAAGAGGAGGGCTGTATATGAAAACAGATATTGAAATCGCAAGTGCTATAAAGTTGAAAAAAATAGATAAAATTGCTGAAGGGATCGGTCTTAAGCCAACTGATCTTGAACACTACGGTGATTACAAGGCAAAGGTGAAATTCGATGCCATTGAAAGGTCAAAGTCAAAAAATGAAGGTAAACTCGTACTTGTTTCAGCTATGACACCTACACCTGCAGGTGAAGGTAAGACCACAGTCTCTATTGGACTATCATTGGGTATAAACAGAATTGGGAAGAGGTCCATAGTTACACTTAGGGAGCCTTCTCTTGGGCCTCTTTTTGGTATGAAGGGTGGGGCTACTGGAGGGGGATATGCCCAGGTGCTTCCTATGGAGGATATCAATCTTCATTTTACCGGTGATATGCATGCAGTTACTGCTGCTCATAATTTAATCACTGCTGTTGTTGATAATCATATATTCCGGAGAAAAGAACCTCAAATAGACCCAAGGAGAATCAGTTGGTCAAGGGTAATGGATATGAATGATAGGGCATTAAGAAGTATGGTGATTGGGTTAGGTGGAAGAAGGAATGGTATGCCCAGGGAGGCCTCATTTCAGATCTCTGCATCTTCTGAGATAATGGCAATTCTATGTCTTGCTGAGAGTTATCCTGAATTGAAGAAAATGATTTCAAATGTATTAATAGGATGTACGTATGGAGGAGATCCTGTTTATTTGAGAGATTTAAAGATTGAAGGGGCAGTGGGAGCACTTTTAAGAGATGCATTAAAACCCAATCTTGTTCAGACCACTGAGGGTACACCTGCCTTTGTTCATGGAGGTCCCTTTGCAAATATAGCCCAGGGGACTTGTTCAGTGCTCTCAATGAAATTGGCTTTGAAACTTTCAGATATAGTGGTTACAGAGGCAGGATTCGGATTTGATCTTGGAGCGGAGAAGTTTTTTGATATCGTTGCAAGAAAATCAGGTCTAAATCCCCAGGTTGTTGTGCTTGTTGCTACTGTCAGGGCCTTGAAGATGCATGGTGGAAAGGCATTGAAGGAGCTTAATCAATCAGACCCTTCAGCAGTGAAGAAAGGACTTCCTAACCTTGAAAAGCATATTGAGAATATAAAAAAATTTAATATGCCACCAGTTGTTGCTGTAAATAAATTTTTAAGTGATACTGAGGAGGAGGTAAATGTAATCAGGACATTTGCACAATCAGAGGGTGTAAAAGTAGTAGTGGTAGAAGCACATGAAAAGGGTGGAGAAGGCTCAATTGAGCTGGCAAATGAGGTCGTGGAACTCCTCTCAGAGAATAGAAAATACAAATCACTATATAACCTGGATCTCTCTGTAAAGAAAAAGATCAAGATTGTAAGTGATGAGATATATGGTGCAAAGGCAGTTGACTTTACAAAGGAAGGAAAGGAAGACCTCAAACTTGTAGAAAAATTTGGATTAGAAAATCTTCCTATATGTATTGCAAAAACTCAAAAATCTCTATCTGACAATCCAAAGTTGCTTGGGAGACCAAAGGACTTTCTTGCTACTGTGAGAGAAATAAGGATATCTTCAGGTGCTGGGTTTCTTGTCCCTATAACAGGGGATGTACTGCTTATGCCAGGACTTCCAAAAAATCCTGTAGCAGAGAGGGTAGATATTGACGAAGAGGGGAATATAAAAGGACTATTTTAATACTTTCACTACTTTGTCTCTATTTTTTTTCTCTTGACAATTATTCAATAAATTATAGAGAAGTTGACAATATAAATTTTGATGTAAATTATAAGTGATAAGATTTTTTTCAAACAAGGACGAGGAGTGTGATCTGGTTTTGAATTCTAAAAAGGAGGAAGAAATGAGAGCAATGATTCTTCGTAGACAGGCACCCATAGAGGAAAATCCTTTGAAACTTGAAGAAATTCCTATCCCTGAAGTAGGCCTGAATGATGTATTAATTAAGGTGAAGGTTTGTGGTGTATGTCATACAGATCTCCATACAGTGGAAGGGGATATCCCTTTACATAAAAGTCCATTGATCCCGGGACACCAGATTGTAGGTTTTATAGAGAAAAAGGGCGAAGGGGTTACAGAATTTAGTCTTGGAGATAGGGTAGGAGTGCCCTGGTTTTACTCCTCTTGTGGTGAGTGTAAGTATTGTAAATCAGGTAGGGAAAACCTCTGTGAGAAAGCCAGGTTTACAGGGTATGATGTGAATGGTGGCTACGCAGAATATATGAAGGCTCACAAGGATTCTGTTTATCGGATTCCTGATGTATTTGATGATTTACATGCAGCCCCACTTCTTTGTGGTGGTGTTATTGGCTACAGGGCATTGAAACTAAGTGAGGCAAAAAAAGGTAAAAAACTTGGTCTTTATGGTTTTGGTGCATCTGCACACATTATTCTTCAAATTGGTATACATATGGGAATGGATGTTTACGTTTTCTCGCGCTCCAAAGAGCATAGAGAGCTGGCAAAGAAGCTTGGAGCAGTCTGGTCAGGAGGAGCAGAGGATACCCCTTCAGAAAAGATTGATAGCGCTATTATATTTGCCCCTGCAGGCTGGATAGTAAAAGAGGCGTTGAGGGTCCTTGATAAAGGGGGAACCATTGCATTAGCTGGAATTTATATGACGCCCATTCCTGAGATGGAATACGATTTAATTTACTATGAAAAAACCCTGCGGAGTGTTGCAAACAGCACAAGAGAAGATGTAAGACAGTTGTTGGAGGTTGCAGCCGAGGTTCCAGTAAAGACCGTGGTCCAGAGTTTCCGGTTAGAAGAGGCAAATAAAGCCTTGAGATTGGTAAAGGAAAGTAAGATCGATGGTTCTGCAGTTTTAATTATTTAAATCAGCTCTATTTTTTGTCACTTGCATTATTCAGAATTTTATATATATTATACTTGTAATGATTACAAAATTGAAACAATTCCAAAGGAGGTAATTATGGAAGGGAAGATACCACTTTTAGGTGAAAGTTTTCCACAGATTGAAGTTCAGACTACCCATAGTAAGATGAAGTTACCAGATGCCTTTAGGGGAAAATGGTTTATTTTATTCAGCCATCCTGCAGATTTTACGCCTGTTTGTACTACTGAATTTGTTGCATTCCAGAAGAGATATGACGAATTTAAGAAGTTAAATACGGAACTTATTGGTTTGAGTATTGATCAGGTCTTTTCCCACATAAAATGGGTACAGTGGATAAAGGATAACCTCAATGAAGAGATAAAATTTCCTATTATTGCAGATGATACGGGCAGAGTATCTGGCATTCTTGGCCTTATTCATCCAGGAAAAGGAACAAACACAGTGAGGGCTGTATTTATTGTAGATCCAAAGGGAATTATCAGAGCTATGCTTTATTATCCTCAAGAATTAGGGAGAAATATGGACGAGTTTTTAAGGATGATAAAAGGTTTCCAAATAGCAGATAAAAATGGAGTTGCAATTCCTGCAAATTGGCCAAATAATGAGATTGTAGGTGACCATGTTATCATTGCACCTGCAAGTGATGAAAAAACTGCTGGGGAAAGGCTTGAAGCTGCCAAGAGAGGCGATTTTGAATGTTTTGATTGGTGGCTTTGCCATAAGAAGATATAGGAGATTTTATGAAAAAAATGACAGAAAAGGCTTTAAATGAAGCATTTGCTGGAGAATCGATGGCTCATATGAAGTACCTCATTTTCAGCGAAATTGCAGAAAGGGAAGGATATAAAAATATTGCACGGATGTTCAAGGCTATTGCTTATGCTGAACAGATACATGCTACGAACCATGCAAGAAACCTTGGATTAATAAATAAGACAACTGAGAATCTTCAATCAGGAATAGATGGAGAAAATTTTGAGGTTGAGGAGATGTATCCAGTTTATAAAAAGACCGCAGAATTGCAGGGTGAAAAGGGCGCTGAACTATCAACCCATTATGCACTTGAGGCAGAGAAGATTCACAGGGAGATGTATAAAGATGCAAAGAAGACTGCTGAGAAAGGTAAAGATATTGAGATTAGTGAGGTCTATATCTGCCCCATTTGTGGATATACACATATAGGCATCCCACCCGATAAATGCCCAATTTGTGGTGCACCCAAAGATAAGTTTAAAAAGTTTTAAATCAACTTAACAATGGGGTAACTATTTAGTTACCCCTCTTTCATTTATCGAAGAGTAGCATTCTAAAAATGAATTAATTTGACATACGAGAAGATAGGGATAATATAATTGGTGAAATCGAGGGAGGTTAATTACGGAAAAAGGTGAAAAACTCAGGAAATTAATAAAATTTCAAAGGGAAGAGATAACAGAGCATTATATATATAGAATACTTGCACGAAGGGCAAAAGGACAGAACAAAGAAGTACTGATGAGAATTTCTGATGACGAACTGGGGCATTATAATGTTTGGAAATCATATACAGGATATGATCTTAAACCGTCTTTATTTTCTATCCTTAGGTATGTAGTAATCTCTTATTTATTTGGTATCACGTTTATAATGAAATTAATGGAGGGTGGAGAAAAAAAGGCTGAGGAAGTAATTATTAACAACCAAATCTGATCAATGGAAGAAGACGCACTAAATATACTAAATAATTGGATAGAGCAGATAATCCCGGGGAAGGATAGACTACTGGAGTTGGGGTGTGGTTCAGGTAGCCTGGTTGAAGAGCTGGATAAAAAATATAATGTATATATAAGAGGGATAGATCCAATGTATTATGGAAATAACGATAGATGCATAGGCATAAGTGCTGAAGAAGTGGACAGAATAAGTGAGTGGTTTGATTTTATATATTCTATCCATTCTCTTCATCATTTTCCAAACGTAAAGATGGCAATAAAGACTATGAAAAGAGTTATCGGATGGAAAGGAGAATTCATCTTTGTAGATTGGAAAAAAGGCGCTGATACAGGTTTTCCCGAGAGATATTTTTCACTAAATGAGATTTGTGCCTTACTTGAGAAAAATGGATATCTTATAAAAGAGGCAAAAGAATACAAGGATAATTTTTTGGTCTATGGTACACCAAGATGTTTCCTCATTGCAGTTTCTTCAAATGATGGAGATACAATAAGCAAGGGAATGTTTGGAAGGGCTAAATTCTTCAATATATATGAAATCTGTAGA
The DNA here is from genome assembly GCA_964596115.1 of uncultured bacterium. GTDB lineage: Bacteria > Hydrothermota > UBA3072 > UBA3072 > B12-G15 > CAZQRW01. The sequence goes on along the minus strand of CAZQRW010000052.1, from coordinate 1,357 downwards.
GGTTCATATAGATTTATAGAAAGAAGGGATAATCCATTTAAAGATACCTTTCAACATTTGAAGACCCTTGATGTCTATGGCATAGTAAACGATTGCCCATTAATTATTTCTTACACTATAGGCCCAAAAGGCCAGAAGAGATTAACTGAAAAAGGGGTTAAGATGTATTTCAGGGAAGGCAGAATAATTGATGTTATAGGAGAAATCAGTTCTTTTCATTAATATTCCTCAAAACTTAATATCCCTAACTATTTATCCTTGTTGATACTCTTGTAAGGATTATACCTGAAAGAATCAGTATGAAACCCCAAATTGTTGAGATGTAGATAGGCTCTTCCACAATAAAATGAATAAAAAATAGAGATAAAAATGGACTTAAAAATATAAGGGTTGAAACCTTTGCTGAGGATTTACTCAAGGTTATTGCCTTTAGCCACAACACAAATGTTAACCCCATCTCAAATAACCCAGCGTAGATCCCTCCAATGATACCCTTTAGATTGGATAGGAAAGGGATTCTCCTTAGAAGGAAAAAAATTATTATAAAGATAGTCCCGGAAATAAAGTTAAGGAATAGTTTTATTATTGGATCAATTTTCATTTTTCTATTATAGAGCCAGAACAAACTCCAGATAATTGTTGTTAAAAATGCAAGAATAACACCAAAAGGATTGGTAAAATGTAATGAAATGATTTTTCCATTGGTGGAAATAATATAAACACCAAAAAATCCGAATAGTAAGCCAGATATAGCCTTTAGTGTCATTTTTTGCTTAAGTATTGGTATTGCAAAGAGAGATAGTACAATAGGCCAGGCATAGTTTATAATGAGTGCCTCCTGGGCATGTAGAAGATTGTAAGCATTGAAGAGTGCAAGGTAGTATAAAAACGGATTTAAAATACCGAGTAATAAAGACGAATAGATATAATTTTTTGGTTGTTTTTTTATCGATTTTACCCTTCCAGTAAAAAGAAGGAAAAGAAAAAAGAAGAATAACGAAGTTACCGAAGCAATAAGGACCATCTCTTCTGGAGGGATGTACCTCAGGGTCAATTTAAATGCAGTGGCAACAGTTGACCAGAATATTACAGCTGAAATACCAAATATATCATATTTTTCTAATTTCATATAAATATCCTTTTTCAAAAATACAGAGTATTCAGGTTGTGTCAAGAAAGAAGAAGGATAGGGAAAGCCAAGGTAGAAGAGATATATTTTTTATTTTTTCTTTTTGGTCTTCTATACCCTCTTCTACCTTGTCTAACCGTACAGGAGACAAAAAAATAAAAAATATTGATATCTCTAAATAGTAATAACAACAAGAATATTTTACCTGTTGACAGATAGGTTGTTTTT
>CAZQRW010000051.1:0-13092 GCA_964596115.1 uncultured bacterium | reverse complement strand
AAATAACTAAAATGTCACAATGTCAAGCACCGAGACAATGAGACAATGAGATGAAGAAATATAGAGAGAGAAACACACCTCTTTACTCTTTTTTATTGACATATCTCTTTCCTATTGTATAAAATAGGGTATGGTAATTGAAAAGGAGACTCCTTCCTATCTAAATATAGAAGAAGATGACTTCAAAAGAAGAATAAATTTCCTATGGGATAATCTAAGAAGTTGCACATTATGCCCAAGAAACTGTAATGTAGACAGACTCTCTGGCAAAATTGGTGGATGCAGAGCGGATAGTAGACTTTTTATATCGAGCTACAACCTTCATTTTGGTGAAGAACCGCCCATTAGTGGGATGCGAGGTTCAGGGACAATATTTTTTTCACATTGCCTCTCTCGGTGTGTTTATTGTCAAAATTATCCTATCAGTCAAATGGGTTATGGAAATGAATATTCTGTGGAGGAGATGGCAGAAATGATGTTATACCTACAAAAAAGGGGTGCACATAACATAAACCTTGTAACACCAACCCATTATATTCCACACATAGTGAAGGCAATTTACATCGCCAGAAAAAAGGGATTATCCATTCCCATTGTATACAATACTTTTGGTTATGAATCAATAGAAGTTCTAAAGATGCTTGATGGCATAGTTGATATATATTTACCGGATATGAGGTACAGTGAAAATAAATTTGCAGCAAAATTTTCAGCGGTAGCAAATTACGTAGAGAGTAATAGAGACGCAATAAAAGAAATGTTTCGTCAGGTTGGAAATCTCGTTACAAAGAATGGCATTGCAAAAAGGGGGATTCTTGTTAGACTCCTTGTCCTGCCTAACAGAATTAGCGGTACAATAGATACACTGAACTTCTTAAAACAAGAAATTTCTCCCGATATCTATATAAGTCTTATGGACCAATACTTCCCCGTGTATAAGGCAAGAAAGTATGAACATCTAAACAGGCCTATAACGAGCGAAGAATACAAAGAGGTATTAGCGGTTGCAAAAGATTTTAATGGTTGGATTCAAAAAACAAGGAGTTATCAATGAAACTTTTTGAGGAATCCTCATAAATGGGATGTGTAAATGATTTATAGGATAGAATTAGGCATAAAGAAAGAATTTGAAGATATTAGATCTGAAGGGCTGCTGAAGGATGCAAGAAATCTTGGAATAAACCTGAATTCTTTAAAGGTTTTTGATATATTCTGGATAAAAGGAAATCTCAATGAGGATGAATTGAGATATATCGTAGAAAAAATTATACTTGATCCGATTTATCAATACGTCAACATAAATGGACCCCTAAATAAGGATTCAGTTCTTATAACCTATAAACCCGGGGTGTTTGATTCACTTGCATCAACCCTGAATGAAGCAATAAGAATTTTAGGATTGCACGCTGAAACGAAAAGTGGAAGGAGATTTGAATTTATAGGAAGGATAGATGAAAAAGAAAAGAAATTTTTGCTAAAAAGGCTCTTAATGAATCCAATAATTGAATACATAGTTAAAAAAGAAGAGAATGTATTTGTTGAACCAACAGAATATAAACTAAAAAAGAAAATCATACCCTTAAGGAAAATGGATGATAGAGCATTATTGGAATTCTCGGAAAGGGGGATCCTTGCACTAACATTGAATGAAATGAAAAAAATTAAACACTATTTCATAAAAATTGGAAGAGATCCAACAGATGTTGAACTTGAAACTATCGCTCAGACCTGGAGTGAGCATTGTTATCATAAAACATTTCGCTCCCCTATCGAAATAGATGGCAAATCCGTTGGAAAATTATTTGATGATTATATCAAAAAAGCGACCGAAGATATAGACGCAGATTGGACACTTTCTGTATTTGAAGACAATGCTGGTGTAATTGAATTTGATGAGAATCACGGAGTTTCTTTCAAAGTGGAGACCCACAATCATCCCTCTGCCCTTGAGCCGTATGGGGGTGCAGGAACAGGAATAGGTGGGGTCATCAGGGATACAATGGGAACAGGGCTTGGGGCAAAACCAATTGCAAATACAGATATTTTCTGCTTTGGTGATTTAAACACCCCATTTGAAAAATTACCTTCTGGTATTCTCCACCCAAGACGAATAGCGAAGGGGGTTGTTGCAGGGGTAAGGGATTATGGCAACAGGATGGGCATTCCAACGGTAAATGGAGCAATATGTTTTGATGAGGGTTTCTTATACAATCCTCTGGTATTTGCAGGTAGCATTGGAATAATTCCTAAAAAAGATATAAGGAAAGAAGTAAAACCCGGTTATAAAATCATTCTTGTGGGCGGTAAAACTGGAAAAGATGGAATTCATGGTGCTACATTTTCATCAAAGAAACTAGATGAATCCTCCGAAGTAACCTCTCTATCCTCTGTCCAGATAGGGAATCCCATAGAAGAGAAGAAAATGCTTGATTGCCTGCTTAAGGCAAGGGATATGGGACTATATGAAGCAATAACAGATTGTGGAGCAGGCGGGTTGTCTTCTGCAGTTGGTGAAATGGGAAAAGATACTGGTGCGGTTGTTTTTTTAGAGAGAGTACCTTTAAAATATAGTGGACTTTCATATACAGAAATATGGATATCTGAATCTCAGGAAAGAATGGTCCTTGCTGTAAAAGAAAATAATGTCGAAAAATTAAAGGGGATATTTGAAGAAGAGGATGTTGGGGTAACGGAGATTGGGGAATTTACGGATGATAAAATGTTAAAACTCTTTTATAAAAATAAAAAGGTTTGTGAACTTGATATGAATTTTCTGCACAGGGGAATACCCCTTGAAAAAAGATTCGGTATAATAAAAAAAAGAGAAGAGGATATCGAAAATTTTGATGAACCAGAAAATTACAACAATACGGTTCTCTCACTTCTCGCTATGCCTGATATTGCAAGTAAAGAATGGGTAATAAGACAATACGACCATGAGGTACAGGGTGGAAGCGTCCTCAAACCCGTAACTGGAAAGTCAGGACCCTCAGATGCAGCTGTAACAAGGCCTTTTTTTGATTCAGATAAGGCTATAATCATTTCAAATGGAATTAACCCCCTATATGGGAAAATAAATCCATATAAAATGACTGGGGCTGTTATTGAAGAGGCACTGAGGAACCTTGTTGCAGCAGGAGGAAGTTTAAAAGGCACCGCCCTTCTTGACAATTTTGCATTTGGCGATACGGATAACCCTGAAGTTCTGGGTGATTTATACCTCACTGCAAAGGCTTGCTATGATTACGCAACCTATTATGGTGTTCCCTTTATTTCTGGTAAAGATAGTCTACACAACCAGTACGAAATAAACAGAAAAAATATTTCCATCCCCCCCACCCTGCTGATTTCTGCTATAGGTATCCTTGATCATTACTCCCGCATTATGACGATGGATTTCAAGCAGGAAGGTAATCCTGTATATCTTATAGGTAAAACTTTAAATGAAGTCGGAGGGAGCCAATATGCACTATTGAGGCAGGTAGATGGAGTTGTTCCAGAAATTGATACTACTATTTCCAAAAAAATCCTTAATGCGACCTCAAACGGCATAAGAAAGGGGTTCTTTAATGCAGTCCACGATGTCTCTCATGGTGGAATAGGTATTGCCCTGGCTGAGATGTGTATTGCATCCGATATGGGTATGAATGTGGAAATACATAATAGCCTCAGGACAGACATACTCCTCTTTAGCGAATCGAATTCCAGATTTATTGTAGAGGTAAAAAGAGAGTATGAAAAAGAATTTCTCGATTTCTTTAATGAAATTCCTCTCACAAAATTGGGCAATATTCAAGGAAAAAGGTTTATTATTACGTACAATAGAAAAAAAATCTTAGACCTAAACATTCAAGAGATGAGGAATACATTCACGGAAGGCATAAAATGGTAAAGGTTATGATACTTCGTGGCCCTGGAACAAATTGTGATATAGAAACCTCCTTTGCCGTTGAAAAGGCAGGCGGGATACCTGAATCTATTTATATAAAAAGATGGATCGAAAAACCTAATTTAATAAAGGATTATCAGATTCTAATTATTCCAGGGGGATTTACATATGGAGATGATCTTGGGGCAGGGAAGGTTATGGCATTTGAAATAGGAAATTTTCTGTTTGAAGAACTAAATACATTTGTTGAGAATGGCAATCTCATTCTTGGGATTTGCAATGGTTTTCAGATCCTTATCAAATCTGGTATATTACCGTTTAGAGATAAAAAACAGTATTTATCACTTGCAACGAACAAGAAGGGACTTTTTAGAGACCAATGGGTGAAATTAAGGGTGGAGACTAATAAATCAATTTTTCTAAGAGATATAACGCATATTGACCTTCCTATTGCAAATGCGGAGGGAAGAATTGTGACAGACGAGAAAATTCGTGAAATATTATGGAATAATTCACTGGTTGCACTTACATATGAAGGTGAAAACCCATCAGATTCTCAGGATAGGATTGCAGGCATAATCGACAAATCTGGGAGAATTCTGGGTTTAATGCCACATCCTGAGAGAAACATTTTTCCGCATCATCACCCAGGCTATAAGAGGGGGATTTTAGGGGGAAAGGGTTTAAAAATTTTCCAGAATAGTGTAGCATATTTTAAATAATCAAGAATACTTTATTGTTCCCAAATCTTGCAGAATTTAAAAAGAAATTATTTTGATGCCGCCTCTTTGTATTCCTTTAATAGGGTCTGAATAAGTTCTTTAACAGAAACAATCTTATCAACCTTATAGGCATTGGAACCTGCAAAGACAAACCCATCTTCGAGCTTTCCCTTTTTTGCATTTGTCAATGCAAGAGCGATACAGTATGGAGAATTTACAAAATCGCAAGTTCTCAGGCATTTCCATGGACATTTGAAGGGTTTTTTTATCCCCTTGGAGACATCGTCGAGAAACTTATTTCTAATTGCCCTTCCTGGTAATCCTACAGGACTGTCAATTACGATTATATCTTCCTTTTTGCATTTTACATAGGACTCTTTAAATTTTTGTGAGGCATCACACTCATAAGTTGCAACAAATCTTGTTCCCATCTGCACCCCATCCGCACCCAGCTGCATAAATTTGTAAATATCTGCACCAGTATATATCCCTCCCGCTGCAATTACGGGTATATCCTTTCCAAATTGCCTTTTAAATGGTTCTACTGTAGAGATAACCTCTGGCAGTATTTTTTCCAGTGTATAATCGGGGTTATCAATTTGCTCTCTCCTAAAACCAAGGTGGCCTCCAGCCATTGGACCTTCCACAACTACTGCATCTGGAATATAGTCGTAGTGTCTTTCCCAATATTTAAATATAACCTTAGCAGCTCTTGCAGAAGAGACTATTGGAACTACCTTGGTAGAATACTTTTTTACCCTATCGAGGGGTATCTTTAGTGGAAGTCCAGCGCCAAGAAAAAGCAAATCTGCTCCTTCATTCACCGCAACCAATGTAAGGTCATCAAAATCTGAGAGGGCTACCATTAGATTTACTCCAATAATCCCATCTGTCAATTCCCTTGCTTTTCTTATTTCTTTTTTCAACGCCCTCTTATTCGCTTCCCTGAAATTTATGGCAAAATCAGGCTCAAGCATACCTATTCCAGCGGCACCAATGACCCCGACACCACCTTCATTTGCAACAGCAGAAGCCAGACCAGACAAAGAGACACCAACACTCATGCCTCCCTGAATGATTGGTATTTGAGCTTCAAGGTCCCCTATTTTTAACTTTGGTATAATTAAACCCATTGTTTATCTACCCTTTATTTATTTGAATTGCTACACTCAGGATTTCGTTTTTTAATTTGATTCGTATCTTCATTCATCAACACATATTTTCGTCTATAAGCAACACCTGAACATAGTTTATATATATCCCACTATAAGTAATTATATATTTCATTACCATTTCTCCTTAATTTTGATAAATATTGTACTTCTTTTCAGAAAAAACCTTAAAAATTTCATAATTTTAGATTATACTTTTATATCCGTTTGTCAAGCAAATTTTATCAAAAGTATCATTTATTAGTTCAAAGTCTAAAATTATGAAGTCGTCTTGACAGCATGGAAAAATAGATATATAAAAAATTAATAGATATAATACCTTAATAAGGAGGAGATATGACAAAAAAGACAATTGATGTAGAAGAACTTATATCACTACCCATATTTTATTCTACAAGGATCTCCTGGGATGAATCCAAAATTGCATTCTACTGGAACAAAACAGGAAGACATGAACTATACGTAAAGGATATTGAAACAGGCAGAACAGAACAAATATCAAATGGCCAACTATCTCGATCTCCTGGAACACCAATCATATGGTCAAGGGACAATAGATATTTAATAATGGGTATTGACAAAGGTGGAAATGAACAGCATGATATATTCGCATTTGACCTTAGATCAAAGAAATTTCTTGAGATTAGTAAGTCAGAGGGACAAAATTATCCTGGAGAATTCTCCCCTGATAACAAAATGATGTTATTTTCATCCACGCGAAAAAATCAGATGAATATCTATATAATTGACTGGAATACCAAAAAAGTACATCAACTCACTAACTTTGATAACCCCGCTATGGGAGGGTTATGGACAAAAGACGGAGAATGGATTTATTTCAGTACTAATGAAAGTAAAAATTTAAGAAATGAAGATATTTATAGGATAAAGCCCGATGGCTCTAATCTCGAGAGATTCCTCAGATTAAAAGAAGGGAGTTCCGAGACTTTTTCTGATATATCAAAGGATAATTTGGCTGCAATAACATCGGATTACGGCGGACTCTATCAACCGGGAATTATAAACCTGAAAACTAAAGAGATCAAATGGCTCGGAGATAATAGTCATGAAGAAATAACAGGAAAATTCTCATCTGATGGCAGGTATTTAATAACCTTAAAATGTATCAACGCTGAATGGCGTCCATCCTTATATGAGGTAAGTTCAGGAAAAAAACTGGCTTTAAACCTACCTAACGGATTTTACTACTCAGCCCAATTTGCTGATAAAGAAAAAATATTCTTTATGCACTCTAATCCTACTCATAGAAGCCGTATGCTCCTGTATGATATAAAAAATGGGGAATTTGAAGTATTCCAGGATGCCGAATACGGGAATATTAACCCAGATAATTTTTCGGATGCTAAATGCGTAAAATATAAATCAAGAGATGGTACAGAAATAGAGGCAGTACTTTACAGACCGAAGGGAATAAGGAAAGGAGAAAAAGTCCCTGCAATTGTATTTGTTCATGGCGGTCCAAAGAGTCAGTCTATACTCTCTTTCCATGTATATGCCCAATGTTTGGCAAGTTCAGGATTTGCCGTTTTGCAGCCTAACTACAGAGGTTCAATTGGCTATGGGAATAAATTTAGTGACGCTCTAATAAAAGATTGGGGCGGTAAGGAAGCAGAGGATATCGCATCTGGCGGAGAATATCTCCAGACCCTGAATTGGATAAAGGAAGATAAAATTGGTATAGCAGGTGCTTCCTATGGTGGTTATTCAACCTACTGGCAAATGGTAAAATATCCTCATCTCTGGAAGGCAGGAGTAGCTTGGGTTGGTATAACCGATCTTTTAAAAATGTATGAAGAATCAATGCCTCACTTTAAATATTTTCTACGTTTTTATCTGGGAGATCCAGAAGAAAATAAAAATCTATGGATAGAAAGATCTCCTATAACACATATAAGTAACTTTAAAGGTCCTTTACTAATACTTCACGGAGTAAATGACCCGAGGTGTCCCATAAGTCAAGCAAGGATATTTCGCGATAAATTGATTGAATCAGGATTTAAAGAAGGGAAACATTTTGAGTATCAAGAATTTGGCGAAGAAGGACACGGTAGTAGTGACAGAGAACAACGAGTAAAGGTATTTAGATTGATGCTTGATTTCTTGAAAAGGAAATTACAATGATTGCACCTGTACTGACAGATATTTGGCTAGTTGTATATAAAAGAATATTTTCCTCTGTGTAAGATAAAATCTATATGAGAGACAATCAAGTTAAAATCAATAGACTAAATGAAGAAATAAGAAAATGCAAAAAATGCAGTCTATATAAGACTCGCACCAATGCTTTATGTGGAGAAGGAAGATTGAATGCCAGGGTTATGCTTATAGCACAGGCACCTGGCGAAAATGAGGATAGAAAAGGAATAATGTTCATAGGTCCTTCTGGAAAGGTTCTTGATGAACTTTTGAGTATATCTGGGGTAAAAAGAAGTGAGATATATATGACGAATTTGATTAAATGTATGCTGCCAAAATATAGAAAACCAAAGGCAAACGAGATAAAAGTCTGCAGTGTATATCTGAACAAAGAGATTGATATAATCAATCCTGAATTTCTTGTTCCATTAGGTTATTATGCAACAAGGTATATATTTGAGAAATACGGAGTCCCAATACCTGACAAAACAGACTTCCACTCCGTTTATGGAAAACTCTTCTGGAATGAAAAAAAGATATACCCACTCCAGCACCCTGCTGCCCTACTCTATAACCCAAATGCCAGGGATGAAATGATAAAATATTATAAAAAATTAAAAATTTTTCTGAAGGTATGCAAGTGGTATGAAGTATGCCCTATGAAGATGTTTTTTGATAGAGGGCTCCTGGAAAGAAAATGGGTTGAATTGTATTGTAAGGGAGATTGGGAAAGGTGTATTCGTTACCAACGAGAAGAAAATGGTGAATATCACGAGGATTGGATGCTCCCGGACGGAAGTGTTGATATAAGATTAAAAGAACATTTAAAATAATTCTTTTATTTATCTTTAATGCCGTGTTTGTGTGCCTTTTTTACCTCGCTCTTCGTTCTATACTTCTCCTACCTTGCTTTTCTTATTACTCTACTTCTACCTTGTTTTATGTGACATTCTTTTTGTTAATATTCGGTGACATTTTTTTATAATAATCACATGCACAAGAATTTTCTTGACAATTGATTTTAATAGAGTATACAATATCCAAAAAACTAAAGGAGGCATTCTATGATCTGTAAGGTTAAAAACTGTGTATACTGGAATTCATCCAAAATTCTGTTGTCCTTTCTTTCTCTAATAGTATTACTTATGTTTTTCACTCCAAAATCTGTATCAGCCGATGAATGGACAAACTATACAAATGCAAATGAGATATCTGGCTCTGCTATAGATGGGAATTATCTCTGGATTGCTACAAGGGGAGGCGTAGTAAAATGGAACCTCACTGATAGCTCTTATACCAAGTTCACAACAAAGGATGGATTGGCTGACCTTAATGTAAAGGATGTTTTTGTAGATAATGAAGGCAACAAGTGGTTTGGAACTGTAGAGGGAGTTCAGAAGTTTAACGGTTCGGAGTGGACTACTTACAATACTTCTAATTCCCCCTTGCCAGATAATAGGGTCTACGCAATTATTCAGGATACACTGGGAAGAATGTGGTTTGGAACAGGGCATGGAATCGCATGTCTTGATAGCATCAACTGGTACGTTTATACAGACCTCGGTGGTGGTGCAACAAATGTTGCAGTAAGGGGCATCGGTTTAGATTCGCAAAATAGAATTTGGACAGCAAACAATCCAGAAAATTATGGTGATCCAGGTGGAGTATCTGTTTTTGACGGTACAACGTGGACGAGATACGATCCAAATACCAGTGGTATAGGGCAGTATTTCCTTTCCATTATAGTGGACGGAAATGACAATGTGTGGGCAGGAAGCTGGACAGCTGGTATCTATAAATATAATGGAAGTTCCTGGGAAAATATAACCAGTTCGAACAGTAATTTGATGGGTGACCAGATTGAGTGCTTTGCTGTAGAGGAAGATACAATAATCTGGATAGGAAATCACAGCTGGTCAACAGGTGGTGTATCAAGGTTTGATGGAACTAATTGGACCAATTACGATACTGGCACTAGCGGAATAGGAGCAAAGAATATATATAGCATCTCTATTAATAGCAATGATAAATATTTTGGGACAGAAGCAAATGGGATTTCAAAACTGAACTACAGTAATAATTCCTGGTCTTACTACAGGACATCGAACGAACCTCACTGTAACTACATAACATCTATAGATTCTGACCATAATGATAAGGTATATTTTGGGACAGCGTACGCTGGTGTAGCCACCTTTGATGGGATGATATGGTCTTCTTACAATTCGGGCAATAGTGGTTTGAGTGATGACTTTGTGAACTGTGTCTATATTGACAATGGAGATACGCTATGGATTGGCACTCAATATAGTGGTTTATTCAAGTTTGACCAAACTTCCTGGACAAACTTCGATACGCTCAATTCAGATTTACTTGGTAATAACATTGTATCGATAACAAAAGACTCACAGGGAAATCTCTGGCTTGGAACAGAAGGCTGGAGTGGGCCCTCTGGGCAGAATGGAGCGGTGACAAAATTTGATGGTTCAAATTGGACAAACTACTATCTGCAGAATAGTGGATTGATCGATGATGATGGTCTTAATGTTACAGTTGACAATGGAGATACAATATGGATTGGCTCTGATGAAGGGGTGAGTAAGTTTAATCAATTCGACAATATCTGGACGAACTACACTACTTCTAACGGTCTTGTTGAAAATCATGTGAGGAGAATTACAATTGATGCAGAGAATAATAAGTGGTTTGCAACTCGTGGAGGGGTTAGCAAATTTGATGGAATAAACTGGACAAATTATACAGTATCCAATGGCATCGCTAATAATGATGTAAAAGATATAGCAGTAAAAGAAGGAACGGTATGGATAGCCACTGCCAATGGTGTCAGTGGTTTTAAAGATGGTTCCTGGATCACCTATAGACAGATCGATGGCCTTGCGGATAATTATGTTTCTGCAGTCTGCATTGATTCATCAGGGTATAAATGGTTCGGAACAGAGGAATGTGGAATATCAAAGTATGATGATACAGGAACAGGTATCATTGATTCCGATACCAGTTTGGGTATCAAACTTTTTGCTTTCCCAAATCCTTTCAGAAATAAAACAAATATTAGATACCATTTTGAAGGAATACCTCTTAAAGATGGATACCCCATTTTAAAAATCTATGATCTCTCAGGTCGTCTCATCCGTTCTCTCAACTCATTATCATCCAATACTGGTCTTACTACCTGGGATGGAAGGGATAAAAATGGAAATAAGGTAAAGACAGGAATATATTTAATAAAGATACAGACAGCACCAGGCAAGTTCATTGGAACTGGAAAAATGATATTCATAAAATAACACGCTAATATTTTCTGATGTATTTAGTAGCACTTTACTGTTCGAGACATTATTACGTATAGAGACAGATTGAATTTTTGAGTTTAGTTTATAGGTTTTCATTCAATTTCTAAAACTGCATAACTGACACTCGAAAATTTAATCTCTTTAATTAACATAAAAAAGGGGGTATTATGGCAAAAATCAATCAGAATTTAAATAGATTTACAATAATGAATGCTATTATCATTCCAGCTATACCCATAAATAAACCAGTCCTTGCCATCTGTTTTGTTTCTACAGCACCGGAACCATAGGCAATGGCATTGGGAGGTGTAGAAACAGGGAGAAGCATTGAACAGGAGGCAATTATTGCAATGTATACTACAATTGGAGCGAATCCCTTTCCAAGACCTATAGCAAGGGGTATAAAAATATTTGCTGCAGCCGTATTACTCATAAAATTGGAAGCAAAGTAGGTTAAAAGTCCTAAAATAAGCAAAAGGAGTAAAGGATGGATATTACTCAGATGAAGTGAATGTAGTATCCAGTCTGAAAGTCCGCTTTTCGTCATTGCCATACCCAGGCAAATGCCACCGCCAACGAGTATAAGAATATCCCACCCAATCGTCCGAAAATCTTCTTTATTCAGTATACCTGTAGATAAAAAAGCAACCGGGGGGATAAAGGCAATTAATGATGAGGATAGATGGATAACACTTGAAAGAAGCCAGAGAAGTGCAGTAACGATAAAGATTGTTAAAACATATTTTTGTCTCCATCCTATTCTGACACTCTCTATTTTCAGAATCACTTCTTTTGTTTTCGGCTTATATATTATTAGAAGTAACCACCAGAGAAAGATAACTAAAATTACGGCAATAGGAAGCCCCCACATCATCCACCTTGAGAATGTGACCTTATATCCATTATCAAGAAGCATCTGAATTGCAATGGCATTAGGTGGAGTACCAACGGGGGTTGCTATTCCTCCAACATTTGCAGCAAAAGGAATTCCTAATACGAGTGCTGTTGAAAATGGATCGTCTTTTGAAATAGTTCGTACAATGGGAAGGCTAACTGCGATCATAAGCGCTGTAGTCGCAGTATTCGACATCCACATTGATAGAAAAGCAGTAGTTAATATCAGTCCTAACAGAACCATCTTTGGGTTGTTGCCAGTCTTTGAAAGTACAAACTTAGAGAATATCATATCGATCTTGTGCTTCTGCATTCCAGATGCAAGAAAATAACCCCCTGCAAAGAGTATTACTGTGGAAGAAGAAAGGGAAGAATAAAAATAACTTGCCTTGAGTCCACTAATTTCAGGTGGTAAAAGAAGTGCCGAAAGAAAAACAACTATCATTGCTGTAACAGATAGAGGAATTACTTCTGTAAGCCAGGACAACATTGCAAAAACAAATATCCCTAACACCTTGGCTGCAGCAGGGGAAAGACCAGGAAGTGGTAAAAGAGATACGATAACTGCAATAATTGAAATTGCAAAAAAAAGTGTCAATCTTTTAACATTTTTGTTAAAAGGCAAGCATCCTCCTGAGGATAGAATAAACGGAGAGGCAGGGATTCGAACCCTGGGACCCGGCTTCCCGGATCAACCGATTAGCAATCGGTTGCCTTCAACCACTCGGCCACCTCTCCTTAACGGAGGGTGAGGGACTCGAACCCCCAAGGGCCCAATGGCCCAGCGGATTTCAAGTCCGCCGCCTTACCAATTAGGACTAACCCTCCGGTTTTTGTAAATATAAATATAAAACTTTTTATGTCAATAGTTCTGAGTTTTATTACTCATCCCTCGCTTCTCTCACCACTCCTCTTCTACCTTGTCTTACGTGTTTGACTCTTTA
>CAZQRW010000050.1:0-13363 GCA_964596115.1 uncultured bacterium | reverse complement strand
AAGAGAAGCAAGGTAGGAGAAGTATAGAAAGAAAAGCAAGGAAAAAAGAAAGACACAAAAATCGTGAGGCTTTTCTTTATAGAATACCGGGATTTTAAACGAATTTAGAATCACGGATTAAAAAACAAAGAAAAAGGCAAACGAGACATAAATCTCGTCTTTCAGGTTTATATATTTTTTTTATTTTTTTGGTCTCCTGTACGAAAAAACGTCAAGATTATCAGGCCTAATATGTGCAGGGGTATAAGAACTATTCTCACTGCCATTGACTTTTATTATTACTGAATATATACTCATCCTATGAAATGGATAAAGATAATCATTGTGATTCTCATTATTATAGCCCTCTTTCTCCCCACATTTCATTTTAAGAAAAGGGTAAAACCTTTTGGTGTTTTATTAATTGATGGTTCTAAATCTATGAAAGGACAAAAAATCCCGAAGATAAATTTACCCATTCCTTTTAAAAAATTGTATTTCAATAAAGGACAATACCATACCTGTATTGGGGACGGTCTCCTTGATTGTATTAAAAAATATCCCTACGCCTCTCTTATCATTCTTTTTTCCGATGGTGCAAACAACTGCGGCAAAGATCCCATTCAAGTGGCAAAGGGAATTAATGTCCCCGTATATACAATGTGGCCAAAGATACATAGCGGCTTATATATAGAGCATTTATATAAACCTATATTTGTAAGAAGCGGAGATTCTATTCATCTATACATTAATTTTTATGCAGGGGATGGTGCAACACTTGAAGTTATCAGCGAGAAAAAAAGACTGCATAAGGAATTCGTTAGAAATAGTGGCAGCAGAAAGATAGTATATCTTCCAGAGAAAAGGTCAGGCATATTAAAAGGTGTAATTCGTCTCAAGGCCTCGACAACTGAATCCCTCAGATACAGTGTAAGAATTATGCCTCCATTAACAATATCACTTATCTTTGGCAAACCTGATTGGAATGTAAAATTCTTGAGATACTATTTTATTGAAAAAGGTTATCGGGTAATAGATTCGCTCAATACCAATGCTATTCTTTATGTTTTTATAAATCCATCTATTGAACAGATTAACGAGTTGGAGAAAATCCTAAAAAAAGGAAAGAAAGTAATCTATGTAGAAAATAAAAAAATGTCTTTTTATTTCTCGCCTATCCTCGCGCCAAGAATGGATAGCACAATTTTCCAAAATCAATTCGTCTATCATTACCTTTATCCTTCTGGTATTTTACCAGGGGCAATCCCAATTTTCTTCAAGGATTTGCAATTGGGTTATCTCTATAGAATGAAGAAAGGAACTATCTTCCAATTTTCCATTGTTGACATTTATAAATTTAGGCTTACAGCTATGGGACTTCTGGGAAAAAACCTACTCAACCCGATTATGGACAGGGTATTGTCAAACCTTGGTGTATTTATTAAAGAGATACAATCACCTTCTTCTATACCAATAGGCGCAGAATTCAATATTTCGTTTCTGGGTGGAAAACCAAATAAGTTTTATATAGATAAAAATCTATTCCCTGTATATAGTGATACGATAAGGGTTAAGGGATTAGGAATGGGGAAGCATAAACTTACTGCAATTTTCGGTAGTGATACTGTAAGAGACAGTATAGCTGTGAGAGGATCTATAGATGAATTTGGCAGTGCTAATCCGATACTTCTAAAAAATATTGCTGAGATAACAGGTGGTCGTCCCTTAAAAAATGATACATACTCAATTGATAAAGGGTTTAAAATAAGAGAAAGAATTATTGAAATAAATCTGAGCCACAATATTATTTTTTATCTAATAATTATACTTTTACTTTCGGGCTATTGGTATCTCTGGATGAAGAGAAGATAAATCCTCCCAGAAACCATCTTCAATAATCATTCTTATACGTATCGGTGTTATTCCTTCTTTTTCTGGTAATTTTACAAAATCTTTTTCTGTTGTTACGATTTTATCGGCACCAACTTCTTCCTTAATTTCCTTTGTTTGCCGTATGTCCTTTAAGGAATAATTATGATGATCATTGAAAGCCAAGAGCCGCAATACCTTACAACCTGCCTCTTTTAATGTATATTTAAATGAATCAGGCCTTGCTATACCGCAAAAAGCAACCACCTTCTTGTCTTCAAGTTCTGTTTCTGGCTGAATTGTTGCATAGTAAATAGGTATCTTTATTCTTTCTATTAAAGGAGAAACCCATTCCCTCCTTACAACAATGCCGAGATCTGCAGTTTCGTATCTTGATGGAATATCCCTTGGGGGAAAGAAGGGCCTGTCAGAATTGAACATTAAAATATTAATATCCTTTTTCAATCTTCTATATTGAAAACTGTCATCAAGAATAAAAATATTTACCCCAAATTCTCTTCTTGCATAAGAAATTGCTTCTTCCCTTCTTATGGCAGTTATTACAATTGAACCTTCTAATTGTTTTGCAAGCATATAAGGCTCGTCACCAATCTCTACAGGTGTATAAAATATATGTGTGCCATCTGAAACAAGACTCATCTTCCCTTCCCTTTTTCCCCCATATCCTCTTGAAATGACACATACCCTTTCTTTTATCCTTTTCACAATTTCCATCACGAAAATAGTCTTCCCTGTTCCCCCAAAAGTTATGTTACCAATGCCTATAATCATTAATTTCCTTCAATATCTTTTGGGTTGAACCTGTAAATTTTTTTGTTATTTCTGCCGCCTTCTTTCCCATATCTTTTCTTTTTTTCAAATTTCTAAAAAGGGAATTGATGGTTCTGCCAAAATTTTCTCTATCTACGATAGTAGCAGCTCCTCCTTTTACAAGTGCCTGTGCAAACTCATCTATTGAAAAGACATAGGAACCAAAAATAATTGGTTTTCCAAAAATTGTCGCCTCCACTGGATTATGTCCACCAACAGGTGCAAGTGTACCACCAATCATCACTAAATCTGCTATGCTATAAAACGATGGGAGGTCACCTATGGTATCAAGGACGACTACGTTTTCCCCATTATAGATACCTGTACTGTATTTTGTATAATAAACTCCGTTCTTTTTCAGTAGTGTTTCTATCTCCCTTACCCTATACAAATGCCTTGGTGCTATTATTGTTACTACATTTTTTAATAGATTTTTAACGATAATTTCTTCCTCACCTGAATGGGTGCTTCCACATACGAATAACGGTTTATCCTTAAGAATATAAAATTGTTTTTTTATAGGTTTTAGTACTGGTATAACATCATACTTCAGATTATTTACAATTTCGATCTTCTCCCTGGGGATGCCTATCTCAACAAATCTCTTAACGTTTTCTCTGCCTGCCGCAAATACCCTGTCTATTCTATCGACAGTTCCCTTTATTAGCCATTTAAACCTTTTGTACCGTGTACTTTCTATCCTACCGTTTATTATTACGATGCGCGCCCCAATTCGCTTCAAAAGCCTGATAAAATTAGGCCACAACTCACACTCGGCAATAATAACCATCTCAGGCCTGGATTTTTCAATAGCCTCCCGCAAAAAAAGAGGAAAATCAAAAGGTATTAATTTTGCTTCATATTCTGGGTATAATTCTTTTGCCCTCTTTTTACCTGTATTTGTCATTGTGGTAATAATTATATCACCTGTAAGGTTCTTTATTATATTCCCTAACATATTAATCTCTCCAACAGAGGCAGCATGAACCCAGTATTTCTTTTTTTCTGTTTTCCATCCGAATCTTTCTGGTTCAAAAAAATAATAGAAAAGAAAAACAGGCGATAGAATAATAAACACTAAATGGATAAAAATATTGTAAATCATCATACCTCTCCCAAAAGTCTCTTTGCCTTTTTTTTGTCCCATATTTTTAGTTCATTCAAAACTATTTCAATATTGGAAAAAGGTAAAGGGATAACAAATCTGTCCCAGGAGTTAAGCCTTATATATCTTCTAACCCGAACATCAACACAGTAGAGGTGTCCATAATGCATAAGCAGAGAAATCCCTTCCTTGATTTCTCCCCTGGGTCCTTTTGGACCATCAGGTGTTAAGGCAACATCACCCCCGGATTTAAGTATTTCTACCATTCCCTTAAGTCCTGCAGTGCCCCCTCTTGTAGTAGATCCCCTGACTGATTTATAGCCAAACATTTGTAAAATCCTTGAAACAATTTCTCCATCCCTGGATCTGCTTACAAGAACCGCAATTCCTTTTTTTCTGAATCCAAAAAGAAGTGGAAACATTCCCTTATGCCAGAAAGCAAAAATCGAAGGCAATTGCCTTCCTACCCACCCAGAAACACTAAATTTATAGGTGCTACCTAATAGATAAATCAAAATGTAGAGAATGATATACATACTAAATTCTACAAAGGATGCCATCCACAGTCCTCCTGAAAGCCCCGCCGATCCCTAACTTATTCCGTAACATACTGTACCCTTCTTTTATTTCACTACTTCTCTTAATTACATCCATCAATTCCCTGCAGATGCTTTCAGACGTTACCCTACTCTGAATAAGTTCAGGAACCAATTCTTTATTCAGAATCAGGTTTACAAGGCTTATATATTTTATCTTCGCGAGCAATTTTGCTAATATGTATGATAATGCTGAAAGTTTATAAACTACAACCATAGGGGTCCCTATAATAGCTGCTTCAAGGGTGGCTGTACCTGAAGTTATAACAGCTGCATCTGCAATGGAAAGAATATCATAAGTATGCCCCTTTTTAAGTATAATGTCGTCATTTTTACCTATAATTTCGCGTGCTGTTAATAGATTTTCATCCGTATTAAGAACAATTACACCTGTCACATCCAAAAACCCTCTAATTATTTCCAACGATGCTACCATCGGTTTCAACAGTCTTTTTATTTCAGAAGTTCTTGAACCTGGCAGTAGTGCTATAACCTTCTTATTCCTTACATTTTTAGGAATTGGATTATTGTCTCTTGGTTTTACAATGTCTATAAGTGGATGACCAACGAATGTCGCGGGAATATTATTTTCTCTAAAAAATTTCTCTTCAAAAGGTAGTACGACAAAGAGATGGTCAAAATACTTCCTTATCTGTTTTATTCTCCACCCTCCCCATGCCCAGACCTGAGGTGTAATAAAATAAAAAACTGGGATACCCTTTGATTTTAAAAAATGTGCCAGCGATATATTGAACCCTGGAAAATCAATAAGCACAGCAAAATCAGGTTTTTTCCTGTTTATCCTTGAGATAAGTATCTCTCTCGCAGTATTTACATCATTTATTTTCTTAACTACTTCAATAAATCCAAATATTGATAATCTATTCATAGGAAATACTACATCCATCCCTTGCTCAGCCATCTTTACACCACCTATACCCCAGAAACTAAAATTTCCCCTTTTTTTAAATTCTCTGATAAGATAGGATCCATGAAGATCCCCGGATGGCTCGCCAGCAATCAGAAGGGTTTCCATAATAATCCTCGCAACAAAAATATTATAAATATTGCTATAATTGTAAGGTGCGTACTTCTTTCCATTTTAAGGGCGTGGCGAGCAGAAAAATTACCACTTTTCCAAAGCTTAAATTTAGGGAATATGGAAGGAACTTTTTTTACGTAATTGGTGAATTCAGTTCCAAATTTATTCTCAAGATACCTCTCTTCGGATTTAACAATAGGATAATAATAGATGACAAAAATAACAGTATAGATAGGAACAAGAATAAGAAGGTGGAAATTTGAAATTAGTGTAAACCCAAGACCAATAAAAAAGTTGCCAATATATAAAGGATTTCTAACAATACTAAACATACCAATATCAATAAGGTACTCACCACCTATTCTGCTTCCCCTTGTCCAGTCACCAGTATATCCTTGAGAAAAAAAACGAATAGAAATTCCTACAAACATCGTAATTGCTCCATATATAATACTGCTCAATGAGTAGTGCATAACGAAAAAAAGGAATAAAAAAAGAGGTACTGGGAAGAAAGACCTATACCTGAAGAGAAGGTTACCTGTTTTCACCTGGAATGCCCCTCTCCTCTATCTTCTCAAGAATAGTATGGGCAATCTTAAGGGTATGCGTAGCCTCCTCCGGTGTTATCGCAGGTTCTCTCCTGCCCAGGATTGCGTCTACGAAGGATCTTAGCTCGAGCTTTAATGGTTCTTCATTAGCTGGATTTATTATTTTCTTTATTATTTCAGGTATTCCATTCTCGTTTTTTCTTGTATATACTTCTGCCTTTTTCTCAAAAAGATCGATAGATATATATGCATACCTCTGATAAAATCTTATTTTCCTCATCATCCCTTTGTATATCCGTGAGGCAGTAATATTTGCTATGGCACCACTTGCAAATTCAAGCCTTACATTTGCAAGATCAATGGAATCATTAACGACTGGTATACCTGCTGCACTTATATAAACGATGGGTTCCTTTATATATAGAAAGACAAGATCGAGATCATGAACCATCAGATCAAGTACCACGGAGACATCGTTGCTTCTCTTATTTGGCGGTGTGAGTCTATGAGCCTCAACAAATAAAGGTTCTTTTATCATATCCTTTACTGCAAGAAAGGCAGGGTTAAATCTCTCCACATGCCCAGTTTGCAGGATAACCCCCATTTTCTTACGAAGGTCCACCAGTTCATCCGCCTCTTTAAGGTCATATGTTATAGGTTTTTCAACAAACGTATGCTTACCCATCAATAGGGCCTTTTTTGCAATTTTATAGTGGGTAACGGTAGGAGTAGCAATAACAAGCGCATCTGCATCCTCTATTAAAGAGTCCGAGCTATCATAAATGGGAATAGAGAATTCTCTGGATATTTTCTCCCCTCTCTTCCTGTTTATATCGAAAATACCCAAAAGTTTGACATCGGATAAATCCCTCAGAATCCTCGTATGGTGTCTACCAAGATACCCTACACCAATAACGCCAAATTTTACCATTATTCCTCCATTTTTTACAGAATAATATTTTTTCCTAAAAAGTAAAGGGGAAAATTCTGTTCTTTGCCTCTTATTCCGCATTTTTTGTATTCTATTCTCTATATCCAATATACTTTTGAGGGTATAAAGAAAGAGGATATTCAATTGACATAGTAATTTTTTATCTTAAATTATAATAATGTTTAAATTAGTATCTCCTTTTAAGCCGGCAGGGGATCAACCCGAGGCAATAAATGCCCTTATAGAGGGGTTAGAAAACGGCAAAAAATTCCAGACACTTTTAGGGGTTACAGGATCAGGTAAGACATTTACAATGGCAAATGTAATAAAGGAAATAAATCTTCCAACCCTCGTAATTTCGCATAATAAAACACTTGCGGCCCAATTATATGGAGAATTCAAGGCATTCTTTCCAGAAAATGCAGTTGAATATTTTATAAGTTACTATGACTATTACCAGCCTGAGGCATATATACCTCAAACAGACACATATATAGAAAAAGATGCCTCAATAAATGAGGATATTGACAGAATGAGGTTAAAAGCAACAACTGCCCTTCTCGAAAGGAAGGATGTCATTATTATATCCAGTGTATCCTGCATATATGGACTGGGCTCCCCATCTGATTTTAAGGGTATGGTAAGGATATATAAAATGGGAGAGAATATTACAAGAGATAGGTTACTTCAGGAAGTCGTTGACATACAATATACAAGAAATGATATAGATTTCCAAAGAGGAACCTTCAGGGTAAAGGGAGATGTAGTTGATATCTTCCCATCCTATGAAAAAAAAGCTGTAAGGATAGAGTTTTTTGGAGATGAGATTGAAAGAATTGCAATAATCGATCCTTTAACAGGACACAGACTACAGGACAAGGATAGCTTTGTATTATACCCAGCTAAACATTTTGTAACACCGGAAAATAAGATAGAGAATGCCATCGAAGAAATTAAAAAAGAATTAACTGAAAGAGTAAAATGGTTCAGGAATCAGGGAAAACTTCTGGAGGCTCAAAGATTGGATGCAAGAACAAATTATGATATGGAACTACTAAAAGAGGTAGGATACTGTCCTGGGATTGAGAATTATTCAAGGCATCTCTCAGGAAGAAAACCAGGGGAAAGACCTTCCTGCCTTCTTGACTATTTCCCCGATGATTTTCTTGTTATTATAGACGAATCGCACGTTACAATTCCACAGATAAGGGGAATGTATAATGGCGACTTTTCAAGAAAAAAGGTACTTGTAGATTATGGATTCAGGCTTCCCTCTGCTTTAGACAATAGACCATTGAGATTTGACGAATTTTTAAACCTTGTAAAGAGGGTTATATGTATCTCTGCTACCCCAGATGAATGGGAAGTAGGTATGTCAGGTGG
This sequence comes from uncultured bacterium, assembly GCA_964596115.1. Taxonomy (GTDB): domain Bacteria; phylum Hydrothermota; class UBA3072; order UBA3072; family B12-G15; genus CAZQRW01. The sequence continues at coordinate 5,079 of CAZQRW010000050.1, read as the reverse complement.
GAGAGTCGTAGAACAGATTATAAGACCAACGGGCCTGGTTGATCCTGAGATTATTGTAAAGTCTACAGATGGGCAAATAGATGACCTTATAGAGGAGATAAGAAAAAGAGCAGAAAAAAAACAGCGGGTGCTTGTTACGACCCTAACCAAGAGGATGGCTGAGGACCTTGCAGAATATCTTCTTACTTTAGGACTGAGGGTTAAATATATCCATTCGGAATTTAATGCATTTGAAAGGGTAGAGATTTTAAGAGGATTGAGGCTTGGAGAATTTGATGTTCTTGTTGGAATAAATCTGTTAAGAGAGGGTTTAGACCTTCCAGAGGTCTCGCTCGTTGCTGTTCTCGACGCAGACAAAGAGGGGTTTCTAAGGTCAGAAACCTCATTAATACAGGTATCTGGAAGGGCGGCAAGAAATATTGATGGAGCTGTAATTCTCTACGCAGATAAGATTACAGACTCAATGAAAAGGGCGATAAATGAGATGCAAAGAAGAAGAAGAAAACAGCTTGATTATAATCAAAAGTATAATATAAGTCCAAAAAGTGTCACAAAAACAAAGGAAGAAATACTGCAAACAACAAGTGTCGCCGATGCAAGGGAAGGATACAAGGAGGAAAGGGAAGATTTTACATTCAGTACAGAATTAGAGAGACTTGAGAAAATAGAAGAGCTGACAAAAATAATGCATAGGTATTCGTCAGAGTTACAATTCGAAAAGGCAGCAGAGATAAGAGATACTATAAGGAGGATAATGAATGAACAAATTAAAGAAAGAAAAAGTAATTCCTTTAATAAAACAGGCTCTAAAAGAAGACATAGGTAGTGGTGATGTTACTACTAACTCCTTAGTTCCCAAAAACTTAGATGTATCTGGATATGTCCTACTTAAAGAAAAAGCAATTATAGCAGGTATGGACGTCTTCAAATGGACACTCGAAGAATTGGGTAAGGTGGAATTTATCCCCCTTGTAAAAGAAGGTATATGGCTCGAGCCAGGCAAAATAGCTATGCTAAATGGAAATGCCAGGGCAATTATTACCGGTGAAAGGGTTGCATTGAACTTTCTACAAAGAATGAGTGGAATAGCAACTCTAACAGGCAAATTTGTAAATAAGATAAAGGGAGCAAAGGCAAAGATACTTGATACAAGAAAAACAACCCCTCTCTTGCGCTATCTCGAAAAGTATGCTGTTAAAAAGGGTGGTGGTGAAAATCATCGGTTCGGACTTTACGATGCCGTATTAATTAAGGATAATCATATTGTAATTGCAGGTGGAATAAAAGAGGCACTTTCACAGATACAGGGAGAAATAGAGGTAAAAAACCTCGAGGAGTTGCGAGAGGCCCTGGAAAAAGGTGCAAATAGAATCCTTGTTGACAATATGGATATTGAAGAGATAAGAGAAGCAGTAAAAATTACAAAGGGAAAGGCAAAAATAGAGGTATCCGGTGGTGTTAACCTTAATAATGTTCTTGAAATCGCAATGACAGGTTGTGATTATATCTCTATAGGTGCTTTAACCCATTCTGTTAAAGCCATTGATATATCCCTCGAGATTGTACCCAAAAAACAGATGTAATTAATTGTTTACGAACCCTTGCGAAAATTAAATTTTTTCATATTTTCTTATTATGCCACATAATGAAGTGGTTAATAAAATAAAAGAATCTGTTGACATCGTCGAAGTTGTTGGTGAAAGAATACCCCTAAAAAAATCAGGAAAATATTATAAAGCACTTTGTCCCTTTCACCGTGAAAAAACACCCTCTTTCTTCGTTTCACCCGACTTGCAAATCTATCATTGTTTTGGTTGTGGTGCAAGTGGAGACGTTATCAAATTTCTACAAGAATATGATAAAATAAGTTTTGGTGAAGCACTCAAATTACTTGCAGACAGGGCTGGTATTAAGCTTGGGGGGCAATATGAAGAGCATAATGATCTGTACAAAGTAAACGAAGAGGCAGCAGAAATTTACCACAATTACCTTTTTGCCAATGTATCTGCAATAAATTATCTCAAAAAAAGGAAGATAAACGATGAAATCATAAAACAATTCAAATTGGGTTATGCCCCCAATGGAAGCTACATAAAAGGGAAACTCATTGGAAAATATGGTGAACAAACCCTGCTTTCTGCAGGTCTTCTCACAAAAAGTGATTCAGGTGTAATAGACAAATTTAGAAATAGAATTATTTTCCCATTATTTTCACTCTCTGGAAAAATAATGGGGTTCGGTGGAAGAATCCTTGGGACAGGTAGACCGAAATATCTTAATTCGCCGGAAACCCCAATTTATTCAAAGGGAAAGACCTTCTATTCTCTTTACCATTCAAGGAATAGCATACTAAAATCAAAATCACTGATCCTTGTTGAAGGATATTTCGATTACCTCACAATGTTTCAGGCAGGCTACAAAAATATATTGGCACCACTCGGCACCTCTCTAACTGAGAACCAGGCCCAAATTTTAGGGCGATATGCCAACAAAGTTTTCCTATTTTTTGATAATGATGAGGCAGGCTCTAAGGCAACAAATAGAAATCTTGGCATCTTAATAGATAAAGGAGTGGAAATAAGACTATGTATTACTGATAAGGGAAAGGATCCCGATGAAATAATTAACTCACAAGGTCCGGAGGCTATAAAGCACATCATTGAAAACTCCTTCGAACTTCTTGATTATATCTTAGAATTATATAGGAAAAATTATGACCTCACAAATGCCTCTCACTTAACAAAAGTGGTGCATTCTATGAATGAGATGTTAACTCGAATTCATGATCCGGTTACCTTTAATGTCTATAAAAGAAGAATAGCCAGAGATTTAATGATTGAAGAAGATTTACTTAAACCAAATAAAAAATCTGATATCGAATCAAAAATTGAAAAAACTAATTTATCAAATGAAAAGAAGAGCGAACTAACTCTATTAGCTTATATTCTCGATTCTCCAGAGGAATTGACAGTTATGCCAGAAATAGAATTCGAAGAATTTAGTCTTCCGCCTCTAAGGGAAGCAATCAGAAATCTTAAGAGTGGAAATCCCTTAGATAAAGATTCTATAGTTAATCAACTCTCAACAGAGGAAAAATCAATACTTCTAAAATTTATGGACTACGGCGTTAGTGACCCTACTGTTGTGATCAGAAGACACAGACTACATAACATTGATAAAAAAATCAAAAATATCACCCTTAAAATTAGAGAACAGGAAAAAAAGGGCGAGAGTGTCAGTGAACTTTTGAAGGAACAACAATATCTCTTACAAGAAAAATTTCGTCTTCAAAAGGAGGGATAATGGAAAGTGATTCAATTGATTGGGAAGAAATAATGAAGTTTGTAAATTCCAAGGGTGAGGTATCTTTTGAGAAACTACGGGATTATCTTGACGGCAATGAGGAATTAATTGAGGAAATTACTGATAAACTCCAAAAGGGTGGTGTAAGAATAGTTACTGAAGCAGAGATAAAGTTTAGAAAAAAACTTGAAAGCAACCAGAGAAAGTTCGGCAGAAGGGCTGACGACGCAGTAAAATTATACCTTAGAGAGATGGGCAAAGTCAAATTGCTAACAAAAGAAGAAGAGCAAGAACTTGCAAAAAAGATTGATGACGGTAGAACAAGAATAGCTGAAGCCCTATTTACCTCCCTATACGCTATTGATAAATTCTTAAGTTATGAAGACAAAATAAGGGGAAGAAACCTCCCTGTAGATGAATTTCTTCATATTGATTATATTCACAGCGATGGGAAAGATGGTGTAGCAAAAGCAAGAACTCATCTTTTAAGAACATTTAATACAGTCAGAATGTGGAGAATAAAGATAGGAGATTTGAAGTTAAAAAACATAAAACTAAATGAGAAAAACGAAAAAATCCTGAAGGATATCTCGAGCTTAGAAAGTAAAATTACAAATAAAATAAGCAAGCTAAGAATTCAAGCACCGTATCTCAGAAAAATGATTGCGATAGAAAAAAAGGTATACGAAAAGGTATCCTCTGAAATAAATGCAATCAAGAAAATAGAAAATAAACTTGGTATGACTCAAAATCAGATATTATACTATGCGGGAAGAAAAATAAATAAAACCAACCTTGATCTGGAAACGTTTATTGGATATGCGACAAGTATAAAGGAACATAGACATAGATTATACTATCTTGAAAAACAAATAGGCGATAAATATGAGAAAATAAAGCAAAGAAATGAACAAATGGATAAATGGATTGCGTATACAAACAAGGCAAAACACCATATGGTTAATGCGAACGTCAGGTTAGTCATAAGTATTGCAAAGAAATATATCGGTAGAGGCATTGAATTTATGGATATTATTCAGGAAGGTAATAGTGGTTTAATGAAAGCGGTCGACAAATTTGATTATAAAAAGGGATATAAATTTTCAACATATGCTACCTGGTGGATTAAACAGGCAATAACTAGAGCAATTGCTGATCAAGGTAGAACCATAAGGGTGCCTGTACATATGATTGAAATCATTCACAAGGTTTCAAAAATAACAAGGATGTTTCTACAGGAAACAGGACGTGAACCTACCGTAGAAGAGATTTCTGAAAAGATTGGGATGACTGCTGGAAAGGTTCAAGGCCTTTATCAGATTTCACAGGATGCTATATCATTGGACACCCCAATAGAAGAGAATGGTGGAACAAATTTTGGAGATTTCATACAGGATATTAGGTCATCCTCTCCACATCGTGAAACCTCAAGAACACTCCTAAAGGAAAAGCTCGAAAAGGCTATGAGTGTTCTTTCTCCCCGAGAAAAGAAGGTACTTGAATTAAGATTTGGCTTAATTGATGGCAATCCACGAACTCTCGAGGATGTGGGAATGATGTTTAATGTTACCAGAGAAAGAATAAGGCAGATCGAGGCGAAGGCATTAAAAAAGCTAAAACATCCTGTCAGAGCAAATATTCTAAGGATGTTTCTGGATATGAGAGATTATTAAAGATGTAACTCAACATTTTCTTCTAATCATAATGTAATTTCATAAAAAGCGGAGAGGGCGGGATTCGAACCCGCGAGCCCGTTTTGCGGGCTACACGATTTCC